>JBBIKA010000101.1:0-14707 GCA_037445695.1 Chloroflexota bacterium | reverse complement strand
GCGCCGGCGTGCGCGTCGCGGCCGGCGTGGCGGTCGCGGCCGGCGTGGCGGCCGTGGCCGTCGGCGGCGGGGTCCCCTGGAGCGCCTCGGCCGCCGGCGCAGCCATGAGCAGGATAGAACAGAAACTCAAGAGGAAAAACAGGCGGAAAATGCGGGCCATCTGATGGGCTGTCATCGGATCCTCCGTGGTGCCGCGTGAATCCAGTTTCCTGAGCCGCCGGATGCTTTGGCTGCCGGCGCTCATTATAGCATCCTCGGCGACGTTCGCCAATTGGCGCCCATGCCCGACGATGCTATAATTGCACTCTGTTTGTGGTTTGCAGGAGGGCTTATGACGCATCCGTTTTTGGCCCGGCTGGCGGCCGGGCCGATCCTGGGCGATGGCGCGATGGGCACCATGCTCCATGCGCGCGGGGCGGCGCTAGGGCAATGCCTGGAAGAGCTCAACCTCTCCCGACCCGATTGGGTGCGCGAGATCCACTTGAGCTACATCCGGGCCGGCGCCGAGATCATTCAGACCAACACCTTCGCGGCCAACCGCTTGCGGCTGATGGACGAGCGGCTGGAAGACCGGGTGCGGGAGATCAACTTCCGCGGGGTAAAGCTGGCGCGCGAGGCACGCGAGATCAGCGGGCAGCCGGTGTGGATCGCGGGCTCGATCGGCCCGCTGGGCCGTCGCGCGCGCCGCGGGGCCGGCCTGGAGGTCGCGCTGGCCGACGAAGTGTTCCGCGAACAGGTCAGCATCCTGTGGGAGGCCGGCGCCGACCTGATCATCCTGGAGACCTTTTCGGATCTGGAGGAGCTGGCCGTGGCGGTGCGCGCCGTGCGCGCGACGACCGATCTGCCCGTCGTGGCCGAGGTAACGTTCGGCAACGATGGCATCACCGCTTCGGGCGCAGCGCCGGCCGATGTGGCCCACACCCTGGCCGCGCTGGGGGCCGACGTGGCCGGAGTCAACTGCTCGGTTGGCCCGGCACGCGTGATCGAATTCGTCGGCGAAATGCACCGGGCCGAGCCAACCCTCCGCCTCTCGGCCATGCCCAACGCCGGCTTCCCCTTCCGCGCCGGCGAGCGGATGATCTATCCCTCGACGCCGGCCTACTTCGCGGAGCATGTGCCGCTGTTCCTGGGTGCCGGCGTGACATTGATCGGCGGCTGCTGCGGCACGACCCCTGCGCACATCCAGGCGATGCGCGCCGCGCTGGACCGCAAAGCCGCCGCCGAAAGCGGCCGGCCGTTGGCCGCCGTGCCGATGGTGCGCGTCAGCCCGGCATTGGCCGGCGGGGAAGGAGAGGAGGAGGCGCCGGCGCCTACCGGCCTGCTCCAAAAAATACGCGCCGGCAAGTTCGTGATCAGCGTGGAGGTGGATCCCCCGCGCGGCTTCAACGCGGCCAAGATGCTAGAGGGCGCCCGCATCGCCCAAGAGCACGGCGCGGACGCCGTCAATGTGGCCGATAGCCCCATGGCGCGCGTGCGCATGGGCGCCCTGGCCCTGTGCGTGTTGATCCAGCAACAGGTGGGCATCGAAACGATCCTCCACTTCACCACGCGCGACCGTTCGCTGATGGGCCTGCAAGCGGATCTGATCGGCGCGCACGCGCTGGGCGTGCGCAACATCATCGCCCTCACCGGCGATCCGCCCAGCCTGGGCGATCAGCCGGAGAGCACGGCCGTGTACGATGTGGATTCCATCGGCCTGGTGCAGATCATCAGCCGGTTTAATCAGGGGCTGGATCGCTCCGGCAAGCCGTTCGGCAGTCGGGCCGCGTTCACCATCGCCGTGGCGTGCGATCCGACCCGCCCCGACCTGGAGCGCGAGGTGGATCGGTTCCGGCGCAAGGTGGAGGCCGGCGCGCATCTGGCCATGACGCAGCCGATCTTCGATCCGGCGTTGTGGCGGCGCTTCTTTGAGTTATACGAGGAGCGACACGGCCCCTTCCCGGTGCCGGTGTTGATCGGCATCTTGCCGCTGCAAAGCCACCGGCACGCCACCTTCTTGCACAACGAAGTGCCGGGCATCACCCTCAGCGAAGCCGCGCTCGCGCGCATGGCGCGCGCCGGCGCCGAGGGCCGCAAGGAAGGCGTGAAGATGGCCCAGGAGCTGTTGCTGGAGCTGATGGAGATGCCCAAAGTCCAGGGGGTTTATCTGATGCCGAGCTTCGGTCGCTACGAGGTGGCCTGTGAAGTGTTGGACGTAGTGAAAAGATGAGCGGCATGTGATCATGGAGAGCGCCTTCGTTCATCAATCCTGGCCGGCCGCCGGCGTTCCCAACGACGGCAACGAGTCCGAGGCCGGCCGCGATTTCATCCGGCTGGTGGGCCTGTCCAAAGCCTACCGGGAAGGGGAGCGGCGGCGGGTGGTGTTGGACAACGTCTCGGCCGGATTCGGCCGCGGGGAATTCGTGGCGCTCTTGGGCCGCAGCGGCTCGGGCAAGAGCACCCTGCTCAACCTGGTCAGCGGCATTGATCGGCCCGACGCCGGCCAGGTATGGATCGGCGATCAGGAGCTGACGGCCATGTCGGAGCGCGAGCGCACCCTCTTCCGCCGCCACCAGATCGGCTTCATCTTCCAGTTCTTCAACCTGATCCCCACCCTCACCGTGCTGGAGAACGTGACGTTGCCGCTGGAGCTGGGCGGGACCGCCCCCAAGGCCGCGCGCGCCGCGGCCGAGCCGCTCCTCGCGGCGGTTGGCCTGTGGGAGCGCGCCGACGCCTATCCCGATCGGCTTTCCGGCGGCGAGCAGCAGCGCGTGGCCATTGCCCGCGCCCTGGCACACGACCCGCTGCTCGTGTTGGCCGACGAGCCGACCGGCAACCTGGATGAGGAGAGCGGCCGGGCCGTGCTGGCGCTGTTGGATCGGCTGACGCGCCAGGCCGGCAAGAACCTGCTCCTGGTGACCCACAGCGCTGAGGCCGCGGCGTATGCCGACCGGGTGTTTCGCCTGCACGAGGCGCACCTGGTGCCGCAGGAGATCCGTCGTGACGGCTGAGATCGCCGTAGCCGGCCGGCCGCTGGCGCACATCGGCCTGCGCCATCTGGCGCGGCATCCGTGGCAAACCGCGCTCATGATCCTCGGCATCATGCTCGGCGTCGCGGTGATGGTGGCGATTGATCTGGCCAACGCGGCGGCCGGCCGCGCATTCGACCTGAGCACCGAGGCGATCGCCGGCCGCGCCACGCACCAGATCATCGGCGGCCCGGCCGGTCTGGACGAGGCGCTCTATGCGCGACTGCGCGTCGAGGCCGGCGTGCGGCCGGCCGCGCCGATCGTCACCACCTACGTCACCGCGCCTCAATTGGGCAACCGGCCCATCCAGCTCCTCGGCGTAGACCCCTTCGCCGAAGCGCCGTTTCGCTCCTATCTGTTCGCGGAAGATGCCCCTGACAACGGTTTCGCCGGCGGCGCCGCGCCGAGCCAGGCCGATCCAACGGCCGGGCTGGCCGCTTTTCTGACAGAGCCCGGTGCGCTGTTGATCTCGGAGGAGCTGGCCCGCGATCACGGCCTGGCGGTCGGCGATCGGCTCACGCTCAACGTCAACGGTCGGCTCGCGACGGGCCGGCTCGTCGGCCTGCTCGCCGGGGCCGATGCGCTCAGCCGCCGCGCACTCGACGGTCTCATCCTGGCCGACATTGCCACTGCTCAAGAGCTGACCGGCCAGATCGGCCGGCTCGACCACATTGACTTGATCTTGCCTCCGGACGACGAGACGACCGTGGCGCGGCTGGCGGCCCTCTTGCCGGCCGACGCGCAGATCGTGCGGCCGGCCGCGCGCGCCGGCGCGGTCGAGCAGATGACCGCCGCGTTCCGCATCAACCTGACCGCGCTCAGCCTGCTGGCGCTCGTTGTCGGCATGTTTCTGATCTATAACAGCATGACCTTCTCGGTCGTGCAACGCCGCCCCCTCTTCGGCACCTTGCGCTGTCTGGGCGTCACGCGCGGCGAGATCGCGGCCATGGTCCTGATCGAGGCGCTGACGGTCGGGCTGATCGGCTCGGCGCTGGGATTGGGCCTCGGCCTCATCCTGGGCCAGGGCGCGGTGCGGCTGGTGACCCAGACGATCAACGACCTCTATTTTGTGGTGACGGTGCGCGGGGTGGTGGCGGCGCCGGAGAGCCTGATCAAGGGCGCGGCGATCGGCGTGGCGGCGACCGTGGCTTCGGCCGCGCTGCCGGCCTGGGAGGCCGCGTCATCGCCCGCGCGGCAGACGCTCATCCGCTCGGGGATCGAAGAGCGCGCCCGCCGCGCGGTCCCGTTGGCCGCGGCGGCCGCCACGCTCGGCTTTGGGCTCGGCGCCGCGTTGTTGGCGCTTCCCCCGCGGGCGTTCGCGGCCCTCGCGGGGCAGAGCGCCGGCGCCGGCAGTCCGCCGCCGGCCGTCTCGTTGACGGTCAGCTTCGCAGGGATCTTCTTTGTGACCATCGCGTTTGCCCTCCTGGCGCCGGCCGCCACCCTCCTCTTGATGGCCGGCCTGCGGCCGATCACCGGCCGCCTCTTCGGCGTGGTGGGCCGGCTGGCCCCGCGCAACGTCTCGGCTGCGCTGAGCCGCACCGCGGTCGCCGTGGCCGCGCTGATGGTCGCGGTGTCGGTGACGATCGGGGTGGGGCTGATGATCGCCAGCTTCCGCACGACGGTCGTCGCGTGGCTCGGCCAGACGCTGTGGGGCGACATCTACATCTCGGCCCCGGGGCCGACGGCCACGCGCGCGGCCGCGCCGCTCGATCCGCAGGTCGAACAGATCGCGCGCGCCTGGCCCGGCGTGGTGCGCGCCGACGTGCTGCGCTCGGCCGATGTCGCTTCGCCGGCCGGCCGCATCCTCGTCTCGGCCGTCTCCGATCGCGATCTGACCCTGCCGCGCATCTTCGTCTCGACCGACGGCGGCCGGGCCGCGGCCGCCGAGGCGGTCCGCCGCGGCGCGGTGCTGGCCAGCGAACCGCTGGCCAACCGGCTCGGCTTGCCGGCTCATGGCGCGACGATCACGCTCTACACCGATCGCGGTCCGCAGGTGTTTCCCGTGGCGGGCATCTATCGCGATTACTCGTCGAGCGAAGGGGTCGTGATGATGCCGCTGGAGCTCTATCGCCGCTATTGGGATGATTCGGCGATCACGGCGGTGGCGCTCAAGCTGGCGCCGGGGAGCGATGTGGATGACGTTGTGGCCGCGTTGAGGGCGCGGTTGGCGGAGCTGCCGGCCGGCGCCGCGGTGCTGGTGCGGCCCAATGCCGCGCTGCGCAACGAGGCGCTGGCGATCTTCGACCGGGCGTTCGCTATCACCACCGCGTTGCAACTCCTGGCCGCGCTTGTGGCGTTCGTCGGCGTGCTGAGCGCGCTCCTTTCGCTCCAGCTCGAGCGCAGCCGCGAGCTGGGCGTGCTGCGCGCCGTCGGCCTCACGGTGGCCCAGTTGCGCGGCGCGGTGTGCTTGGAAACCGGGCTGATGGGCCTGGTGGCCGGGCTGCTCGCCATGCCGACCGGCGTCACCCTGGCGCTGGTCTTGATCTACGTCATCAACCGCCGTTCGTTCGGCTGGACGCTTGAGTTCTATGCGGAGCCGACGGTGTTCTTGCAGGCGCTGGCCTTGGCGGTCGGGGCCGCGCTGTTGGCAGGCGTCTATCCGGCGTTCCGTATGGGGCGCATGTTGACGGCCGAGGCGTTGCGGGGAGAGTAGGTCACGGCGGCCGGTAATCTTCTGCCGCGTCAATATCCTGCAAGATCTCCGGCGTGGGCCAATCCACCCAGGCGATCTCCTGAGCGTGCGCTGCGATGATCGGCCGGCCGCCGATGTCGCCGGTCAGCCGGTCGAATTCCGCCCACACGCGGCGATCGAACAAGACAGGGTTGCCGCGGCGGCCGCGATAGCGCGGCGCGACGATCGGGGCCAGCGTCTCGCGATGCCGTCGGATCAGCGCGGAGAGCAGTTCGGCCGTTACGCCGGGCTGATCGGCCAGGAGGAAGAGAACGGCCGAGACCTCTGGGGCCGCTGACATTACAGCGCGCAGGCCCGCCTGTACGCTGCGGCTTTGGCCCTCGGCCCAGTCGGGCACGGGCACGCAGGTCACGTTCCGGCCCTCCAGCGCCCGGCGCACCTGATCGGCGCCCGCGCCCGCGGTCACCACGACGCGCGCGATGTCGGCGCACATCAGGGCCTGGTCGGCGACGTGGGCCACCAGGGGGACGCCATGCCACGGGAGGAGCTGTTTCAGCGCGCCGAAACGGCTTCCCCGGCCGGCCGCCAGCACCACCGCGGCGGTCCGGCCCCATACCTCGCGGATCGGATCGGCCGCCTCGGCCGCGCCGATGATCACGCTATGGATGCGGTTGGACTGGGCCAACAGGAGGCGGCCGATGCGCCGGGCCGCGGCCAGCGTTGCGGCGTCTTCGGCCTTGTTCAAAAATGGGACGAGCCGCGCGTCGGCCGGCACGCCCCGGCCGCCGGCCAGGGGATGTGCCAGGATCGTTGCGACCAGTTCCGGGGTTACTGCCGCGCCGGCCGGCACGCCGGCCAGGTGGGCCACGATCTCCGGCCGATGAACGTGTTCGGCCGTCAGCGGCTTGCCCAGGACATCCAGCCCGACCACCGGCACGACGAGCGTCGCCGTGGCGGGAATGACCGGCTCGTGCGCGGCCGGCGCCTTGAACGGTCGGCGCCGGGAGCCGTCGGCCTCGACGATCACCGCGTCTACCGCGGGGTGGCCGGCCAGCCGGTCCACAAAGCGCGGCGTCACCCCGCGCACCTTATCCTGTTCGACGCGCGTGCCATCGGCCACCAGCACATGCCCGCCGCGGGAGAGCGCCTCCGGCAGTTGCGCCAGCAGCATCGCCTCGTCTTGTCCCGTCAACGCCAGCGGTGCCCGCGCCATCTGCCCGGCGAAGAGCTGCGTGGTCATCGTCGTAACCACGCGGCGGCCGGCCGCGACAAGCTCGTTGGCCAGGCGAAACATCAGGGTCGTCTTGCCGCCCGCGCCGACCAGCGCGATCACCTCCTTCGGGCCGAGCCGCAGGGCCGGAATCAGTTGCATGGCCGCAAGCGGTACCTTTGTCTAGCCTTCCACCCGCCAGCTACCGGCCGGCAGCCGGCTCGCCAGTTCGGCCAGAAGCTCCTGGCAAACCTTGGTGCGGTTGTTCGGGAACTCGAGCTGCCAGCGGGCCGTGCCGTTCGCCTCGACGATCACATCGAAACGGTCGTTGCCTTCGTGGCGCGAGAGCAGCGCCACGATCTCGGCCAGGCGCTTGCGATCGCCATCGAGGCTGGCGCTGCGCCGGAACGTGATGTGCACCTTTTTCGGTCCGGCCGGGGCCGACGGCGGCGGCGCGGGAACGGGAGCCGTCGCCGCCGCCGGCGGCGGCGACGCCGCGGGGGTCGGCGGCCGGGCGTTTTCGGCCGCCGGCTTCGGCTCCGGCGCATCCGCCTGCCGGCTTTTGGCCTGAGTCGAGGCGTGGTATTGCCACGTCTCTACCGACGTCGAGGCAGTCGGGCTCGCATCTTCTTCGGCCATCCAGTCCGGTTCTTCGCCGCCGAACGGATTGTCCTCGCCGAAGTAATCTTCTTCTTCCTCGTCGTTGGAGGCGGCCGGACCACGGCCGGCCGGCGCATAGCTCAGGGCGGCCGGCTCGCGAACCTGCGGCCGGGGCGCCGCGGGGCCACCGTTGCGGAAACGATAGGCGACCGAGCTGGTGTCCTCGATCACCTTCACTCCTTCGACATAATCGCGCACCGTATCGGCGACCACGCCCACGCGGCCGTTGCGCACGTCGGCCTTGCCCGCCACGATGATGATCTTGTCGGGGACGAAGAGGGGCCTCTGCTCGGCGTAGAGCCGGGGGAAGACGGTCACATCAATGGCCCCCTGCAGGTCCTCCAGGCGCACGAAGGCCATCGCCTCGCCCTTCTTGGTCGTGATCTGGCGCACTTCGGCGATCATGCCGGCCACCACTACGTTCTTGCCGGCCAGCTCTTCGGTGATCTCGACCGACGCGTGGGTGACCACGTTTTGCAGCTCTACGGTCATTTTCTGCAGGGGGTGGCTTGAAACGTACACGCCGACCAGCTCCTTCTCCCACTCCAGGATCTCTTTGGGATTGGTCTTGGCCGCGGCCGGCAACGAGGCCAGGAGCGCGGCCGCGCTCTCGGTGTCTGCGGCACCGAAGAGGGTCAGTTGGCCCACTTCGCGCGCGGTGTGCGCGGCCTCGCTGGCGGCCATGATGCGATCAATGCCGGCCAGCAACTGGCCGCGTTCGCCGAAATCGTCCAGCGCGCCCACCTTGATCAGGCATTCCAGCCCGCGGCGATTGATCTGGCGCAGGTCGACGCGGTCGGCGAAATCGGCCAGGGAGGTGAACGGCCGCTCGCCGCGCGCCTGGAGGATCACGTCCACCGGGCCCTCGCCCACGTTCTTGATCGCGTCCATGCCCATGCGGATCGCCGCGCGCTCGGGCACCGGGAAGGGGAAGGCGGTAGCCTGATGCGGCGCGGGCCGGCCTGGGGGCAACTGTTCGATGGTGAAGTGATGTCCGCTCACGTTCACATTGGGCGGCAACACCTCGATGCCCATGCGCCGGCACTCGGCAATCAGCACGCCGACCTTCTCGGTGTTGTGCCGCTCCACCGTGAGGAGTGCGGTCATGTATTCGACCGGATAGTACGCCTTGAGGAAGGCCGTCTGCGCCACGATGACGGCGTAATCGGCAGCGTGGGCGCGGTTGAAGCCGTAGCGCGCGAAGCCCATCAGCGCGTCCCAGATCGCATCGGCCTCTTCCCGCGACAGGTTGGATTTTTGCGCGGCCCCCCGGGCGAAGATCTCGCGATGTTCGTCCAGGGTCTTCTTCGACTTCTTGCTGATGCCGCGGCGCACCAGATCGGCCTCGCCGGCCGTGTAGCCGGCAATGTCGGTCAGGATCTGGATCACCTGTTCCTGGTAGATGCACACGCCCATCGTCTCGGCCAGGATCGGCTCCAGGATCGGGTGGACGTATTGGGGCTTCTTTTCGCCGTGCAAGCAGGCGATGAAGGCGGGGATGAACTCCATCGGGCCCGGACGGTAGAGGGAGATCGTCGCCACGATATGATCGAACTCGGTCGGCCGCATCTCCATCAGGCAACGACGCATCCCCTGGCCTTCCACCTGGAAGACGCCCATCACATCGCCCGCGGTCAACAGCTCGTAGATCTTGGGATCGTCAATCGGCAGGTTGTGCAGCGTGTACTCGATCCCGTGCCGCTCCTTGATCAGCCGCGTGCACTCGCGCATCAGGGTGAGGGTGGCCAGGCCGAGGAAATCCACCTTGAGGAGGCCGATGGATTCCAGGATGGGGAACTCGTATTGGGTGACCGTCTCGGTGATGGCCGACTTGGGCGGCCGCATCAGCGGCGTATAGTAGGTCAGCTCCCGGTCGCCGACGATGACCGCGGCCGCATGGATGGAGGAGTGGCGGGCGATCCCTTCGAGCTGGCTGCCGGTGTCGAGCAGGCGGCGGATCTGCTCATCTTCGTCGTAGCGACGCTTCAGCTCGGCCGAATAGAACTCGTGCCCTTCGGTGAGCACCTCTTTGATGGTGACCGGCTTGCCCGGGATGGCCGGGATCTGTTTGGCGATGGCATCTACGGTGCCGAGGTCGAGCCCCAGGGCCCGGCCGACATCGCGCACCACCGCGCGGGCCTTCAGCCGGCCGAAGGTCACCACCTGCGCCACGCGGTGGCTGCCGTACTTTTCGACCGTGTAGCGGATCAGCTCTTCGCGCTGATCGTCCGGGAAATCCAGATCGAAGTCGGGCATGGTGACGCGGCCCGGGTTGAGGAACCGCTCGAAGATCAGTTTGTTGCGCAGCGGATCGAGGTTGGTGATGCCGATGGCGTAGGCCACGATCGAACCCGCGCCCGAGCCCCGTACGTTCCACCAGATGCCCCGGCGTTTGGCGTACATGCACAGGTCCCACACGATGAGGTAATAGACGTCGAACCCCATCTGGTGGATGATCTTGAGCTCGTGCTCGGCGCGCGCCCGGATGGCGGGGTCGTCGGCGTGCTCGTGGTAGCGCCAGCGCAACCCTTCTTCGGTCAGGTGGCGCAGGTAGGTCTCGTAGGTGAATCCTTCCGGTATGGCAATGTCGGGCAGGTGATAGGCGTCATCCTCCGGATCGGCATTGCACATCTCCGCGATCTTCAGGGTGTTGGTGAAGGCGCTTGTGGGCAGGTCCACCAGCGGCAGGAAGGTCTGGCGCATTTGCTCCAGGCTCTTCAGGAAGAAAGAGGAGCCCTGATAGCGCAGGCGCTTGGGGTCGTTCAGGAGGGAGCCGGTTTGCACGCACAACAGGACGTCGTGTGGATTCGCGTCCTGCTCGTAGATATAATGCGCGTCGTTCGTGACGACCATCGGCATGTTGTACTGTCGGGCGAACGCGAAGAGCTGCTTGTTGACCTGGGTCAGCTCCGGGATGTCGTGTTCCTGGAACTCGATGTACCAGCGATCGGGCCCGAAGACGTCGCGATACCAGTGCAGGCGGCGGATGGCCTCTTCGGTTTGGCCGTTTTGCAGGAGGGTGGGCAGTTCGGCGGCCAGGCAGCCGGAAAGGCAGATGAGGCCCTGGCTGTGCGCGGCCAGGTATTCGGCGTCAATGCGCGGCTTGTAGTAGTAGCCGTCGAACTGTGCGTCGGTGCACAGCTTGAGCAGGTTGCGATAGCCCTCGGTCGTCGCCGCGAGCAGCAGGAGGTGATAGCGTTCCTTGTCGAGCTCGCTGTCGCGGCCCGTCATGGGGCGGCCGAACTGCGTGAGGTAGGCCTCGACCCCCAGGATCGGCTTGATGCCCTCCTTCTTGCAGGCGCGCGCAAATTCGATCGCGCCGTGCATCACGCCGTGATCGGTCAACGCGAGGGCCGGCTGGCCCAGCTCGGCGGCGCGACGGGCCAGGGCGGCCGTGCGTCCCATGCCGTCGAGCAACGAGTATTCGGAATGGACGTGGAGGTGGACGAAATCCTCGGACATGACGGTTCGTGCAGGGCTTCCGGTCGTAGTAGGCGGGGCGCACTTCTTTCGCGAAATTTCGCGAAAGGGGTGCGCCCCGCGGCTCAAGGGCGAACGATTTAAATTATACCAGAAAGTGCCGGGAAACGACAATCAGTTGCTCATGTGCCGCAGCACGCAGCGCGCGATGAAAATGAACAGCGTTCTCACGTGCCAGGCACTTTATGAACGTGAAGAATTTATTCCGGCAATGGACGAGGCGTCCCGTTGCTGACGCCCGCACGACCATAAATGGCTCGTGCTACCGAGCAGCGCCCCGTCCCACGGGGAGGCTTCGCACTCAACGGGGCTAGCTCCGACGCCGACGCACTGGCCAGCCCGGTTCACCGGGTGCTGCTGGGTAGCCCGGACGATTTATCGCCGGGCGGGCGCACGGGACGCACAGCGCGCGGGCGAAGACAATTACCGGTTTAATTTTTCAACATTCATAAAGTGCCTGGCACGTGAGCGAGGCTATTTTTAAGTTAGCACCCCATCGCCCGCGTTGACTTTCCGGCCTTCTCAGAGTAAAATGCGGACAACCTGAACGATGGAGCGCACCAGATGGCCAAACTGCCTTTCACGTGGAAGCCTGCCGATGTGGTAGAGGTGACGAACGTCTCCGGCGAGAACATCCTGCTGGAGCTGCCCAGCGGGCTGTTGCGCCTGGATGCCGGCCGCACGACCCGGCTCACCGGCCCGGCCATGGAACATCCGCAATTGAAACAACTCCTGCAACAGGGCAAGGTGAAGGCGGAGAAGTTCGACTGGCGGAAACGCCGCTAGCGCGCCCCAAAAAGGGGGGGGCCCATGTCGTACCCGAAGCTCGTCCTGATAGATGGTCATAGCCTGGCGTTTCGCGCGTTTCACGCGCTGCCGTTGACCCTCACCGCGCCGGACGGAGAGCTGACCAACGCCGTGTTCGGCTTTACGTCCATGCTGCTCAACGTCCTGCGCGACCAGCAGCCCGAGTACGTCGCGGTGGCCTTCGACGTGGGCAAGACGTTTCGGCACGACATGTTTCCCGCCTACAAGGGACAGCGCGAACGCATGCCCGACGAGCTGCGCACCCAGGTCGAGCGGATCAAACAGGTGGTGGAGACCCTCAACATCCCGATCTTCACGGCCGACGGCTTCGAGGCCGACGACGTGCTGGCGACGCTGGCGCGCCAGGCCGACGCGCAGGGAGTGGACACCCTGATCGTGACCGGCGATCGGGACATCTTGCAGGTGGTGGACGATCGCGTGCGCGTCTTGACTTCGGGCCGCCAGTTCTCCGACATCATCATCTACGACCCCGTGACCGTCCGGGAAAAGTACGGCCTGCGGCCCGATCAACTGGTGGATTACAAGGCGCTGGTCGGCGACAAGTCGGACAACATTCCGGGCGTGCGCGGCATTGGCGAAAAGACGGCCGTCGCGCTGTTGCAGAAATACGACACGCTCGACAACATCTACGCGCACCTGGACGAGATCACGCCCGAGCGGGTCAGGAAGGCGCTGGAGGCCGGCCGGGACGATGCCCGGTTGAGCCGCGAGCTGGGCCGCATCGTGACCGAGGTGCCGCTGCAGCTCGACCTGGCGGCATGTCGCACGCGCGAGTACGATCGGGCAAAGGCGATCGCCCTGTTTCAAGACCTGGCGTTTCGCTCCCTGGCCGAAAAGCTGCCGGTTCCGGCGCCGGGCTACACCGCGGAACAGCCGGCCGCGGCTCCGGCCGACGAAACTCCGCAAGCCGGCTCCGCCGAAGGGGGCGATCAGCTTGCGCTCTTCGCGGCCGAGCCGGCCGAGGCGCTCGCGCTGGCCCCGCCGCCGGCCGAGACGGCCGTCATGCTGGTCACCACGTCGGACGCGCTGAGAGAGGTCGCCGCGCAACTGGCTGCGGCGCCGATGGTGGCCTTCGACACCGAGACCACGGGCCTCGATCCGCAACAGGCCGAGCTGGTGGGCCTGGCCGTCGCCTGGGGTCGGCAGTTGCACCAGGCCGCCTACATCCCGTTGCACCATGCCGATACGCCCGGCCTGCCGTGGGAGATGGTGCGCCAGGCGCTGGAGCCGGCTTTCGCGGCGCCGGGACAGGTCAAAGTGGCGCACAACGCGGGCTACGATCTGAGCATCCTGAACCGCTACGGCTGGCGGATGCCGGGCGAGCTGAGAGACACCATGATCGCGGCCTGGTTGCTCGATCCGAGCAACCGCGGCCTGGGGCTCAAAGACCTGGTTTGGACGCGGCTCCACACCGAGATGACCCCCATCGCCGATCTGATCGGCTCGGGCAAGGCGCAGATCACCATGGACCGCGTGCCCGCCGCGACGGCCGCGGCCTATGCCGGCGCCGATGCCGTGATGACGTTGCGCCTGGCCGATGTGCTGCTGCCCGAAGTGGCCGAGAAAGGGCTGTGGCCGCTCTTCCGCGATATCGAGATGCCGCTCGTGCCGGTGTTGGTGGATATGGAAGCGGCCGGCATCAAGCTGGACGTATCGGTGTTGCAGCAGATGTCGGTCGAACTGACGGCCCGGCTGCGCCAGCTCGAGCTGGAGATCCAGCGCATCGCCGGCTTTGCCTTCAACATCAACTCGACGCAACAGCTTTCGGACGTGCTGTTCGGCAAGCTGGGCTTGCCCACCGAGGGCTTGAAGAAGACGCAGGCCGGCACCTACTCCACGGCTGCCGACGTCCTGGAGGGGTTGCGCGGCAAACATGAGATCGTGGACCTGATCCTGGAACAACGGCAGCTCAGCAAGCTGCTCAGCACCTACGTGGACGCGTTGCCCGCCATGGTCAACCCGCGCACGGGCCGGGTGCACACTTCGTACAACCAGACCGGCGCCGAGACCGGCCGGCTCAGCTCGACCAACCCGAACCTGCAAAACATCCCGGTGCGCACCGAAGTGGGCCGCGAGATCCGGCGGGCGTTCGTGGCCGAGCCCGGCTGGCGCCTGCTCTCGGCCGACTATTCGCAGGTCGAGCTGCGCATCCTGGCCCACATCTCCGGCGACGAATATCTGTTGGCGGCCTTCGCGCGCGGGGAAGACATTCACGCCAGCGCGGCCGCCAAGGTGTACGGCATTCCTTTGAGCCAGGTGACGAAGGAGCAGCGCGCGGTCGCCAAGATGATGAACTTCGCCACATCTTATGGCGTGACTGCGTTCGGACTGGCGCAGCGCACGGGACTCAGCCGCAGCGAGGCCGAACAGTTCATGCAACGTTACTTCGCCACCTATCCGGGCGTCAAACGCTACATCGAGGAGACCAGGAAGCTGGCGCGCGAACAGGGCTATGTAGAGACGCTGCTGGGCCGGCGACGCTATTTCCCGGTGCTGAAGACAACGGCCAACACCCAGCAGGCTTACAACGTGCGCCAGGCGGCCGAGCGGGCGGCCATCAACCATCCCATCCAGGGCACCGCGGCCGACATCATCAAGATCGCCATGATCCGGCTCCACCGCGCCCTGGGCGAGGGGGGCTATCGGGCGCGCATGTTGCTCCAGGTGCACGACGAACTGGTGCTCGAGGTGCCGGCGGCCGAATTGACCGCCGTCGGTGCGCTGGTGCGCGAGGTGATGGAAGGCGCGTATCCGCTTAAGGCCGCGCTGAAGGTGGACCTGGAAATCGGGCCGAACTGGTATGAGATGGAACCGTTGACCTGAAAATAGCCCCTTCACGTGCCAGGCACTTTGATGAAAGTTAAAGAATTAAACCGGTCATCGCGTTCG
>JBBIKA010000100.1:0-15055 GCA_037445695.1 Chloroflexota bacterium | reverse complement strand
GATTTGACATAGGGGCCTCTTCTGAATATACTATCAATCACGGGCCTGTAGCTCATCTGGGAGAGCGCTACAATCGCACTGTAGAGGTAAGGGGTTCGAGTCCCCTCAGGTCCACCTGTGGCCCACATAGCAGGTAGGCCCAGGTGCCAACTGAATGGTCGGCTGAGAACGGAAGCAGGGGGCCAGTTCTGCAGAGAGCGGAGGGTAACCCGTAACGCACATCTCAGAGTGGTCGGATCTTTCATGGGCCTGTAGCTCAATTGGGAGAGCGCTTGAATGGCATTCAAGAGGTAAGGGGTTCGAATCCCCTCAGGTCCACCTGAAGCCGACAACCAGGGTGGTACCACGGAGTCCCCTTCGTCTCCAAACAGACGAAGGGGACTCCTTGTTTGTTGGCTCTGCGGCTTTTGGTGGGAAGACGGTAGGATTCGCAACTTGCGTCGCCCCTGCCCCCACCCCCAGTGCTTTGTTAGCTTAGATTTTGCATTTTGCCGCATTGACCCCCACCCCCGACCCCGCCCCGTTTCGCGAAATTTCGCGAAGAGGGGGCGGGGAGAAGGCTGAATGGGGTTTGCGGCCGGCGAAGCCGGCCGCAAACCCCTCCTCAGTGCCCCCGCCCTCCCCTGAAAGGGGAGAGCGGGGGCCGGAGGTGAGAGAGGTGTAGTTCGATTTTCAGGCATCGGGTTTGAGGTCTTCATGGCAGACAAATACATCCCCCAAGAGATCGAAGCGAAATGGCAGAAGCTGTGGGCCGAAAGCGGCCTGTACGCCACGCGACGCGATGCCGCGCGGCCGAAATTCTACTTCCTGACCATGTTGCCCTACCCCTCCGGCGACCTCCACATCGGCCACTGGTACGCGATGACGCCGTCGGACGCCGCGGCGCGCTACCGGCGCATGAAGGGCTACAACGTCTTCTTCCCCATCGGGTTCGATGCGTTCGGCTTGCCGGCCGAAAACGCGGCCATCAAGCATGGCATTCACCCCTATCGGTGGACCATGGCCAACATCGAACGCATGCGCGGCCAACTGCGCAGCATGGGCGCCATGTGGGCCTGGGATCGCGAGGCGGTGACGTGCGATCCCGAATATTACAAGTGGACCCAATGGTTCTTCCTGAAGCTCTACGATCATGGCCTGGCCTATCGCAAGCTGGCGCCGGTAGATTTCTGCCCGCATTGCAACACCACGCTGGCGCGCGAACAGGTGCACGGCGACGACCGCCATTGCGAACGCTGCGGCACGCCGGTCGTGCGCAAGCTGCTCAAGCAGTGGTTCTTCAAGATCACCGCCTATGCGGACGAGCTGAAGCGGTTCGACGGCATTGACTGGCCCGAACGCATCCGCACCGCGCAGCTCAACTGGATCGGCGAGCGCAGCGAGGGCGCCGAGGTGACCTTCGCGCTGGCGGACCCGCCCGCGGTGAACAGCGAGGAGGAGGCTGAGATCGCCCGCACGGGGATCGTCGTCTTCACCACCCGGCCCGATACCCTGTGGGGCGCCACCTTCATGGTGCTGGCGCCCGAACATCCCCTGGTGGACCTGATCACGCCCGCCAGCCACCGCGCCGATGTCTCGGCCTATCAGTTCCAGGCCGGCCGCCAGAGCGACATCGAGCGCGCCGCGGCCGAGCGCGAGAAGACCGGCGTCTTCACCGGCGCGTATGCCGTCAACCCGGTCAACGGCGAACGCATCCCGATCTGGATCGCCGACTACGTGCTGATGACCTACGGCACGGGCGCGATTATGGGCGTGCCGGGCCACGACGAACGCGACTTCGCGTTCGCGCTCAAGTTCGGCCTGCCGATCATCCCGGTCATCGAGCGCACCGACCAGATCGCCAAGAGCGCGGTATGGGAAGGCTCGGTGCGCGAGGGATTTGCCGCGGCCCTGACGGCCGGCGGCTTCGCCTGGCAATGGCTGCAGATCCCCGGCCGCGGCCGTTTCTACGCGGTGACCCTGGCCGGCGATGCACAGGTGGCCCCCTACGCGCGGCTGTTGCAGGCCCATCTGAAGCCGGGCCACTGGGGCGACATCGTCGGCCGCGGCTGGCAGGTGGTGTTCGACGATGGCCCCATGACGCTGAACTCGACCGCGGCCGACGCGGCGATCATGGCGCGTTGCCATGCCGGCTACGACTACATGCGCCAGTTCCGCACCGTCATGGAGATGTGGTGGGCCGTGGCATGGTATCGCGATGTGCTGTTCCACCACGAGTACGGCACCATGCTCAACTCGGGCCCCTTCACCGGCACGCCGGGCGATGTGGCCCGCCAGAAGGTGACCGCCTGGCTGGCCGACCAGGGGCTGGGGCAATTCGCGGTCAGCTACAAGATGCACGACTGGCTGATCAGCCGGCAGCGCTACTGGGGCGCGCCGATCCCGATGGTCTACTGCGACCGCTGCGGCATCGTGCCCGTGCCCTACGAAGAGCTGCCCGTCATCCTGCCGACCGATGCGGTGGTGCCGCCGTCGGGCGAGAACGCGCTGAAGTTCCATGAAGGCTTCCTGCATACCCGCTGTCCGCGCTGCGGCGGCCCGGCCACCCGCGAGACCGACACCATGGACACCTTCATGTGCTCCTCGTGGTATCAGTACGCCTACGTCTCGCCCTACTGGAAGGCCGGCCAGAAGCTGAGCGCCGACGACACGCCGTGGGATCGCGCCGAGGGGGACTACTGGCTGCCGGTGGACCAGTACACGGGCGGCCCGGAACATGCCACCATGCACCTGCTCTATACGCGCTTCTTCACCAAGGCCCTGGCCGACATGGGGATCGTCCCCTTCCGCGAGCCGATGTTGCGCCTGTTCAACCAGGGCATCATCCTGGGACCCGACGGCCAGCGCATGAGCAAGAGCAAGGGCAACGTGGTGGCGCCCGACGAGTGGGTAGCGAAATACGGCGCCGATACCGTGCGCGCCTACCTGATGTTCATCGGGCCGTGGGACCTGGGCGGCCCCTGGAACTTCCAGGGCATCGAAGGCGTGCGGCGCTTCCTGGAACGGGTGTGGGCCGTGGTGACCGAGACGCCCGGCCGCAGGGCCGCCGATCCCGAGGCCGATCTGGAGGCGCTGACGCGCGAGCTGCGCCACATGACCCACAAGACGCTGCAAAAGGTCACGGAAGACATCGAGGCGTTCAAGTTCAACACCATCATCAGCAGCCTGATGGAATTCAACAACTACCTGGTCAAGGCCAAAGAGACGCCGATTTACGGCACGCCGGCCTGGGAGGAAGCGCTCGATCTGTTGCTGTTGATGATGGCACCCGAAGTGCCGCACATTGCCGAGGAACTGTGGCAACGCCGGCACGCCGCGAGCGCGAAGGCCTTCCGCGCGGCAGACAGCATCCACGTCCAGCCCTGGCCGGCCTACGATCCCGAGCTGGCGCGGGCCGACATCATCACCTTGGTGATCCAGGTGAACGGCAAGCTGCGCGATCGGGTCACCGCGCCGGCCGACATCACCGCCGAGGCCGCGCGCGAGCTGGCCCTGGCCCGACCGACGATCCAAAAATGGATCGAGGGCAAGACCGTCCGCAAGGTGATCTTTGCGGGCGGCAACCTGGTCAACATCGTGGTGGGATGAACAAGCCCCCGGGGAGAAGACGAAAGGGGATTGTGGGCGGCGAAGCCGCCCACAATCCCCCCTCAGCACCCCCTGCTCTCCCCTGAAAGGGGAGAGCAGGGGCCTGGGGGTGAGAGAGGTAAAGCAGCCGAAAAAGTAAATTCTTGGCTAACAAAGCACTAGCTCGTGAAGTGTCTTAGCATTAAAACGAGGAACACGATGCAGGCAGTGATTGCGACTCCGGCCGCGCCGGCCGCCATCGGCCCCTATAGCCAGGCGATCCGGGCCGGCGACTTCATCTTCTGCTCCGGCCAGCTCGGCCTCGACCCGACCACCGGCGCGCTGCGCGAGGGGGTGGCGGCCCAGGCCGAACAGGCGTTAGACAACCTGGCCGCGGTGTTGGCCGCGGCCGGCGCGCAGATGGCGCACGTCGTCAAGGCGACCATCTATCTGACCGACCTGGCCGACTTCGCAACGGTGAACGCCATCTATGGCCGGCGCTTTCCCGCCAACCCGCCGGCGCGCGCGGCCGTTCAGGTGGCGGCCCTGCCGCGCGGGGGCTCGGTCATGATCGAAATGATCGCCTACGTTGGAGGATGAAGAGATGGCGCTCCTGCTTACCCGCGACGATGTGGCGGCCGCGCTGACCATGCCCGAAGCGATCAGCGCGGTGGAAGAGGCGTTTCGTCAACAGCAGCAGGGCACCGCCCAGTTGCCCCTGCGCACCCCCATCCGCATCCCGCAGTACAAGGGGTTGGTCCTGTTCATGCCCGCCTACATCGGTGGCGACATGGACGCCCTGGGCATGAAGGTCGTCACCGTCTATCCCGACAACCCGGCCGTCCATGGCCTGCCGACCATCCTGGCCACCGTCCTGCTCAACGACCCGCGCACCGGCCGGTTGCTCGCCATCATGGACGGCGCGTATCTGACGGCCATGCGGACAGGTGCCGCGAGCGGCGTGGCGACCAGGTACCTGGCCCGTGAAGATGCCCGCGTGGTGGGCATCTTCGGCGCCGGCATCCAGGCGCGCACGCAGCTCATGGCGATGTGCGCGGTGCGGCCGATCGTCGAGGCGCGCGTCTACGATCCCCTGGCCGAGCACGCGGCGGCCTTCGGCCGCGAGATGAGCCAGGCGTTGGGCATTCGCGTGCAGCCGGTCGCCGAACCGCGCGCGGCGGTCGCAGGGTGCGACATCATCATCACCGCCTCGACCAGCAAGACGCCCGTGTTCGACGGCGCCTGGGTGGCGGCCGGCACGCACATCAACGGCGTCGGCTCGCATTCCCTCGATGCGCGCGAGCTCGACGCGACGACCATCCGCCGCAGCAAGGTGGTGGTAGACCTGCGCGAGGCGGCGCTGGCCGAGGCCGGCGACCTGGTCATGCCGATCCAGGCGGGCGAGATCACGGCCGCTCACATTTACGCCGACCTGGGCGAGATCGTGACCGGCAAGCCAGGGCGCACCCATGCCGACGAGATCACCCTGTTCAAATCGGTGGGATTGGCCATCCAGGACGTCGCCGCGGCCATGCGAGTATACGAGCTGGCCCGCCAGAAAGGCATCGGCCAGGAAATCGCGCTCTAACGCCCGATGCCTCGCTTTGGGCACTTGCATTTTGGCGACTCCTTCGCTATAATCTAATCAGTCTTCGCTGGAGGAGGAGCCCCTACTCGCATGAAAAAGCGCCAGAGAGTGCAGTTTGCCCAGGCTGCAAGAGAGGAAAACCAGATGGAGGTGCTGCCGGAAGAGGCGTTCTACTTCCCCCACCTCCATGCCGGCGATGTCGTAGATGGCAAGCTTATCAAGGTGAGCCCGAACGAGATCCTGGTGGACATCGGCTACAAGTCGGAAGCCATCGTGGATCCGCGCGAGCTCGAGCATCTGGATCACGCCTTTCTGGCCGACCTGGCGGTAGGAGATCCGGTTTCGGCGTACATCGTCCAGGCGGAAGACAAGGATGGGAATGTCATTGTATCGTTGCAACGGGCGCAACAGGAACAGGATTGGCGCCAGGCCGAGGACCTTTACAAAAGCCAGGCAGTCTTCGACGGTGTGGTGACCGGCTACAACCGCGGGGGCGTCATCGTGAAGGTGGGACGGGTGCGCGGCTTCGTGCCGGCCTCGCAGCTCTCGGCCCGCTGGCAGGCGCAACAAGATGCCGACGGCGATCCCGAAGAGCGCTGGGCCAAGCTGGTCGGCCAACAGATGTCCCTGAAGGTCATCGAGCTCGATCGCGAGCGCAACCGCCTGATCCTTTCCGAGCGCGAGGCTGTCAAGGAGCTGCGCCAGGAGCAAAAAGACCGTCTATTGGCCGAGCTGAAGAAGGGCGACATCCTCAAGGGAACGGTTACCAGCCTGGCGGCGTTCGGGGCCTTCGTAGACCTCGGCGGCGCCGACGGCCTGATCCATCTGTCGGAGATCTCCTGGCAGCGCATCGAGCATCCGGCCGAGGTGTTGCACGTCGGCCAGGAGGTGCAGGTGTATGTGCTCGATGTGGACGAAGAGAAGAAACGCATCGCTTTGAGCCTGCGCCGGTTGACGCCCGAACCGTGGAGCCAGGTAGATCGCACTTATGCCGTCGGACAAATCGTCACGGCCCGCATTACCAAACTCACTAACTTCGGTGCATTTGCCAGGATAGATGATGCCGTTGAGGGACTGATACACATTTCTGAACTGAGCGATTATCGCATCAATCACCCGAAAGAAATCGTCCACGAAGGCGACGAAGTACAGGTGCGCATCATCCGCATTGACCCCGAGCGACGGCGGATCGGCCTTAGCTTGCGACAGGCTTCGGAAGATGCCTACGTGGAAGTGGATTGGCAGGCTGAGGCGCAGTCGGGCCAGGCGGTTCAGGCCGTAGACTGAGCGAAAGAGAGTCGTCGGAGCTTCGGTGTGCCGGCCCAGGCCGGCGCATCCGCCAGGCATCGCCAAGGGGGCGGACGCACGCTGTGCGCCGCTCCCTTTTCTGTTTTTTTACGAGTGCGGATGCTTGCTTACTCCGACTGTGGCGAGATGTGCTATAATCACATGCGTGGTAAATCACGAGTGAGAAAGCGAATCGGCGTTATGGCGTGGGCAACAGCTCGGTCGTTTTTGAGTGTCTTACGCAAAGGATAAAGAGCTATGGCAGACAATCTAGATCGCTTCACCAAACATGCGCGCCAGGTGTTGCAACTTGCGCAGGAAGAAGCTGTCCGGTTGAATCATAACTATATCGGCACGGAGCATCTGTTGCTGGGTCTGGTCAAGGAAGAGAACGGACTGGCCTCGCGTGTGCTGCGCAACTTGGGCGCAACGGCCCAAGAAGTCACGCGCATCGTCGAACGCATGGCGCCCCGCAACCCACGGCCGCCCTTTGGCAAGCCCACCCTTACCCCGCGCACCAAGCATGTGATCGAACTGGCGATCGAAGAAGCGCGCAAGCTCAGCCATCCCAACATCGGCACCGAACATCTGCTGCTCGGCCTGGTACAAGAGGGAGAGGGCATCGCAGCCGAAGTCTTGCGGAGCTTGAGCATTGATCTCGACCGCGTGCGCGTGGAAGCCACCAAGGCGATCCTCGAAAGCCAGGTTCAGGAAAAAGCCGCCCGCAAGCGGGAAAGCAAAACCCCCTTGACCGACCAGTTGGGCTTCGACCTGACTGCGCGCGCCGAGGCGGGCAAGCTCGATCCGGTGATCGGCCGCGAAAAGGAGATCGAACGGGTCATCCAGATCTTGAGCCGCCGCACCAAGAACAACCCGGCCCTCATCGGCGAGCCCGGGGTCGGCAAGACGGCCATCGTCGAGGGGCTGGCGCAGCGCATCGTCAACGGCGATGTGCCGGAGCCGCTGATAGACAAGCGCGTCCTGATGCTCGATGTCGGCGCGCTGGTGGCCGGCACAATGTATCGCGGCCAGTTCGAAGAGCGCATGAAGAAGGTCATCGAAGAGATCACCAATTCCGATGCCATCCTCTTCATTGACGAGGTGCACATGCTGGTGGGCGCGGGCGCGGCCGGCAGCAGCGTGGATGCGGCCAACTTGCTCAAGCCCGCCCTGGCCCGCGGCGACCTGCAATGCATCGGCGCGACCACCCTCGATGAATACCGGAAATACATCGAAGGGGATGCCGCGCTCGAACGCCGGTTCCAGCCGGTATTGGTGGAAGAGCCCACCATCGAAGAGACCATCGAGATCCTCAAGGGCGTGCGGCCGGCCTACGAGAAGCACCATCAACTGACCATCTCCGATGCCGCGCTGGAAGCCGCCGCGCGGCTCTCGGCCCGCTACGTGCCCGACCGCTTCCTGCCCGACAAGGCCATTGACCTGATGGACGAGGCCGCCAGTCGGGTGCGCATGTACAAATCGCCCTACGCCACCAACCTGCGCGAAACCTTCCGCGAATTGAAGATGACCCAACGCCAGAAGGAAGAGGCGGTCGAAGCGAAACGCTACGACGACGCGCTCGACCTGCGCCAGCGCGAGATCGCCCTGGAGAAGCGCCTGGAGCAGTTGCGCCGCGGCTGGCAAGAGCTGGCCCCGCAGCCGGTCGTCACCGAAGAAGACATCGCCGAAGTCGTGGGCATGTGGACCGGCATCCCGGTGCAACGGCTGATGGGCGAGGAAACGGTGCGCCTGCTGGAGATGGAGCAATACCTGCACAAGCGGGTGGTCGGCCAGGACGAAGCCGTGCAGGCGATCGCGCGGGCCGTCCGCCGGGCCCGCACCGGCCTGAAAGACCCCAAGCGGCCGATCGGCACGTTCATGTTCCTGGGCCCCACCGGCGTCGGCAAGACCCTGCTGGCGAAGAGCCTGGCCGAGTTCCTCTTCGGCTCCGAAGAGGCGCTGATCAAGATTGACATGAGCGAGTTCATGGAGCGCCACAACGTCAGCCGCCTGGTGGGCGCGCCGCCGGGCTATATCGGCTACGAAGAAGGCGGCCAGCTCACCGAGGCCGTGCGCCGCCGGCCCTATTGCGTGGTGCTGCTGGACGAGATCGAGAAAGCCCATCCCGAGGTCTTCAACATGCTCCTCCAGATCATGGAGGACGGCAACCTGGCGGATGCCAAGGGCCGCCGCGTGGACTTCCGCAACGCCATCCTGATCATGACCTCCAACGTGGGCGCGAACCTGATCAAGCACGGCGGCTCGCTCGGCTTCCCGACCGCGCGCGATGAGGCCAAGCAGCAAGAGGACGAGTATCAGGCGATGCGAGAGCGGGTGATGGAGGCCCTCAAGCGCACCTTCCGGCCCGAGTTCCTGAACCGGCTGGACGGCGTGATGGTCTTCCGCAACCTGACCCGCGAACAGATCGCCGAGATCGTGGAGCTGGAGCTGAACAAGGTGCGCGAGCAATTGGCCGACCAGAAGGTGCGGCTGGAGGTGAGCCAGGAAGTGAAGGAGATGATCGCCGAGGCGGGCTACAACTCCGAGTACGGCGCGCGGCCACTGCGCCGGGTGATCCAGGACAAGCTCGAAGACCGGCTCAGCGAGGGGTTGTTGGCGGGCGAGTTCAAGGCCGGCGACACGGTCGAAGTGGTGCTCGGCGAACAGCGCCGGCTGGAGCTGAAAGTGCGGCGGCCGGCCGAAGAAGCGGCTGCGCCCGCGACGGAGGACAGCCGGCCGGCCATGCCGGTCATCGGCTGATCCGGGCGTTGCCGTCCCGCAACGGCCTCGGCCGTGCGGGACGGCGGACGAGCTGAACAGAAACGTGAGGCGGCATGCACTCGACCGGTTATGTCGGCCGGCGAACGGTTCTGGTTGTTTTCATCATCGTGCTCCTGGCCGGCCGACCGGTCGGCGCCGTCTGGCCTTCCCTGGCCGCGGCCGCGCCGATCGCCATGCTCTCCGCCGGCCGCTTCGTGCCCGGCGAGGTGGTCATCTCCTGGCAACCGACCAAAGCTGAACGATCGCGCCCTGGGCCGATGCAACTGGCCATAGATCGCAGCGACCCGGCCTGGCAGCGCGCCGCGGCGCAACTGGCCGGCCGCGTCGGCCTGCCCGTGCTCGACCTGGCGCCCGAATACGGCATGGCGCGGCTGGCGGTGGCCCCCGGCCAGGAAGAGGCCACGGCCGCGCGGCTGGCGACCCTGCCCTGGGTCGCACACGCCGCGCCCAACTACATTGCCCAGGCGGCCGGCTATCCCAACGACCCGCGCATCGGCGAGCAGTGGCACATGCGGCGCATCGCCGCGCCCGCGGCCTGGGATCTGACCTTCGGCAGCTATTCCATCGTCGTGGCCGTCATTGATACTGGCGTGGATTTGGGCCACCCTGAATTTGCCGGCCGCTTGCTGCCAGGCTATGACTACGTCAACGGCGATAACAGCCCGAACGATGACAACGGCCACGGCACGCATGTCGCAGGCCTCATCGCCGCGGCCGCGAACAACGGCACCGGCGTCGCCGGACTGGCGGCCAACGTGAAGCTCCTGCCGCTGAAGGTGCTGGACAGCCGAGGTAACGGCAATTACTACGACATTGCTTTCGCCATTCGCCGCGCGGCCGATAGCGGCGCCCAGGTGATCAACCTGAGCCTGGGCGGCTTCAGCCCGGACGACACGTTGAAGGCGGCCGTTGACTACGCCGCGAGCAAGAACGCCTTCGTGGCCGCGGCCGCCGGCAACTGCGCTCAGGGCGGTCCAGCGTGCCTCTATCAGATCAACCCCGATTTCTATCCGGCGGCTTACCCCGGCGTGGTCGCCGTCGCCGCATCGGATCACTTCGACAACTGGGCGTCCTACTCCGGCTACAAGTATTACATCGGCCTGGCCGCGCCGGGCGGCATCGGCAGCGATCCGATCTTGAGCACATTGCCCGGCGGCTACGGCCAGAAGTTCGGCACTTCGATGGCGACCGCGCAGGTGTCGGCCGCGGCGGCCCTGGTGTTGACCTACCGACCGGACGCCACCCCCGACCAGGTGGCCCTCATCCTGAAGGACGCGGCGGACAAGGTCGGCCCTTATACCTATATTGCCGGCCGCAACGATTGGTTCGGCGCGGGGCGGCTCAACGCGGGCCGGGCGGTGCGGCGGGCCTATCCGCCCTCGCTGCAGATCCCAACCACGTCCTATCGCTTCTTGTTGGGTGGGCCTATCGTCCAGACGCGCGCCGTGTTCCCCATCCTCAACGACAGCGAGCAGCCCGTGACGTGGCAGGCGAGCGAAGTGACCGGCGTCTCGTGGCTCACCGTGGCGCCGGGCCGGGGCGTGACGACTTACAGCGCGCCGGATGCGCTCACCCTTCAGGCCGGGCCCACCACACTGGGGCCGGGGCAATACGATGCCGTGGTGCGCGTGCAGGCACTCGCGCCGTTCTCGCGCACGCTGAATATCTTTGCCACGCTGCAGGTCGTTGATCGGGTGCAACGGCACTTCCTGCCGCTGGTCGCCCACCGCTGGCAGGCGGCCGATTGGGTAGATCCGGCAAGCGGCGGCACGGCGATTTATCCGACCGCCGAAATGCCGGTGCGAGTCACTTTGCCCTTCACGGTGACGTTCTACGGCCAAACTTACGACGCGTTGTCGGTCTCGTTCAAAGGCTTTGCATCTTTCTCGCAGCCGGGCGCCGGGCCGGCGGTCGGCCAGAGCACCTGTTTGCCCACGGCCGCGCTGCCGAACGATGCGATCTATGTGCTGTGGCAGGACTGGGATCCGAGCCTGGGCGGCCAGGTCTTCACCCAGCAGCCCGATGCAGATCGGTTCGTGGTGACCTGGTTCCAGGTGCGGCGCTTCCCCGGCGACCAGCCGCATTCCTTCCAGCTCGTACTCTTCCGCAACGGAACGATCGTCCTCCAATACCGCGCGGTTCAGGCGCCGGTGCAGGGCACCATCGGCAGCGAAAACTGGGATGGCACCGTCGCCGACCAGATCGCGTGCAACGGCGCCGGCGACCTCCCTGCCGATGGCGCAGCGTTCTCTCTGAGCAGTCGCCTGCCGTGGTAACCTCAACAGATTAATCACTATTTATTTTTCTGTTTTCTTGTTGTTTTTGCAACAATTCTCCTGGAACTCCGCGCCATTTCCGCCCCACCGACGTCTTTATGTTATGCATGAAGCGCGCATACGCATAGGGAAGTAGGGTTCTGCGGCTTTTGGTGGGAAGACGATAGGACTCGTAACTTGCGTGGCCCCATCCCCCGGCCCCTTCCCCGCTTGGCGGGGAAGGGGCGAAGCTAATAGCGGGGTATTTTGGCCGCCTTCGGCGGCCAAAATACCCCTTTCAAGGAATTCTCCACCCCCGCAAGCGGGGGCGAGGAAGTCCTTCTATTGCTGGGTTTTGGGGCCGCAAAGCGGCTCCAACCCAACTCTTGACAGGGCTTCCCCTTCTCCCGCGGGCGAGAGAGGGGAAGCGGCCGAGTTGATCCGCGAACGACATATACTCCCTTTTTACCGGCTTCATGTGAAAGCAGGTCACATATGTCTCGCAAGGCGTCGGTCTGGGCTGCGATCGCAGCATTGTTCAGTGTGATCGTGATGATCGGGGTTGCGCTGCCAGACGAGATGGCGCAAGCGCTGGCGCCGGCCGCGAGACGCGCCGGCCATCTCTCCGCCGCGCTTAACCCTCAGACCGGGACCCCGTGGCGCTCCGCCGGGCCATACGGGGGGCTCGTCAGGGCACTGGCGCTTTCCCCCGCTTTCTCCACCGACGGCGTGGCCTTTGCAGCCGGCTGGCGCGAGGGCGCAAACGGGACCACCGCGGGATACGGCATCGTCCGCACCACCAATCACGGGCAAACCTGGTCGGCCGTGTTCGATAGTCCGCCTTGGACCCGGCTGGCGGTCTTCGACCTGGCGATCTCTCCCGCCTTTGACACCGATCAGACGGCGTTCGCGGCAACCAACAGCGGCCTGTTGCGCACGCGCGATCGCGGCGACACGTGGGAGCGCCTCGGCGGAGGGCTGCCCGGCGCCGACAGCGATCCGGCCGCGGACGATGTGCGCCGCATCTATCTCTCGCCCGCCTTCGCCACGGATCATACCCTCCTCGCGCTGCTGGCCGATGGCCGGCTTTTCCGCTCCGCCAATGATGGAGACACCTGGTCCCTCCTGGCCCCGCCGGGCCATACGTTCGTTGCGGCCTTTTCCCGCCATTTCCCCCTCAACGATACGCTCTATGCGATCGCGCTGGCCGGAGAACCGGCCGCGTTGGCGCTCGCGCGCTCGACCGATGGCGGGGCCACCTGGACCGTCGTGCAGTCGTTGGCATTGGATCAGGTCGCCGACCTGGTCGAGCTGGCAGACGACGCCCTGCTGATCGCCTCGAACAACGGCGTGGCCCGCCTGGCGCGTGCAGGCACCGGCTACACGCCGGAGCCCGTGTCGCCCAACATCGCGGGAAGGGTTCATCGGCTGGCGGTCGCCGGCGATCACGTCTACGCGGCCGGCCAGGAGGGCCTCTTCATCACCCTCTCCGATGGCCGCGGGTGGCAGCGCTACGCCGATACACCCCCTACCGTCTTCTCCTCTGTGGCCGTGTGCCCGCAGTGGAGCCGCTGTCATGCGCTGATGGCAGGCTCCTACTTCGGCGTCCTGGGCACGCCGGACGACAACCTGGAGCCGTGGCAATGGCTGGGCGGCGTGCGCCGGCTGGAGACGAACGCGGTCGCTGCTTCGCCGGCCTACGCGACCGACGGTACGCTGTTCGCGGCCACCGAAGAGGGCCTCTTCCGCAGCACCGATCGCGGCTTCACCTGGCGGCTGATGGCCACGGGCGACGGGCTTGAGAAGGACGCCTATTTCTCTCAGGTGCGCGTCTCCGCCACTTATGCCGTAGACGGCGCGGTCTTCGCCGCTTACGAAGATCGTGCGACCGGCCGCCGCGCGCTTTACATCTCGGCCGATCGCGGCGAAACCTGGTCCGTCGTCTCTCCCTTCGCGGCCAACGCCGCGCTGGTGTTGGCCGTCTCGCCGGTCTATCGCACCGACCGGACGATCTTCGTTGCGCAGGGTGATACGTTGTACAAGACGACCGACAGCGGCCTCACCTGGCGTACCTTCCCCCTGGCGCCCGCGGGTGAATACTTCACCCCGCTGCGGCTGGAGGTGTCGCCGGCCTATGCGACCGATCGCACCCTCTTTGTCTCCGGTTGGGGCGGCGTGCGTAGCTCGACCGACGGCGGCGAGACGTGGAGCCGCACCTCCGCCTCCGCGCCGTCCTACGGCCTGGCGATCTCGCCGGCCTTCGCGTCCGACCGGACGTTATGGCACACCTTCCGCGCCATCGAGAGCGCGGGCGACGGCACGCCCGATTCGGCCGTTCGACGCTCGACCGATGCCGGCGCAACCTGGCATTGGGCCACGGCCGGCCTGCCGGGCCGCTACGAGCCGTTCCCACTGCCGCTGGCCGTCTCGCCTCTCTTTGCGGCCGATCGCACCCTCTTCACCGCGCTGCGCGGCCCCCTGACGGAGGGGCTTGATCATCGCCTCTATCGCAGCCTCAACGGCGCCACGACCTGGCAGGAGTTGAGTGCAGCCCCCGGCAATCCCAACCCGGCCGACCTGGCCATCTCGGCCGATGCGCTGGGCCGCCTGATCGCGCACATGGCGACCGACGCCGGCGTCTGGCACTACGACCCGCGCTGCGAGGACCGCATCGTCAACGGCGGCTTCGAGGCCGACCTGGCCTGGGAGATGCCGATCACGCCTTACCCGGCCGGCTATAGCGCCGACCAGGCCCACACCGGAGCCCGCAGCCTGCGCACAGGCATCGCATCTGGCCCAGATGTCTACAGCTATTCGACCGGCAAGCAGGTTGTCACGATCCCGGCCGGCGTCGAGCGCGCGGTGCTGGACTTCTGGTGGTATCCGCTCTCGGCCGAGCCGCCGGCCGCGACCGCCGCCGGCGCTCCTTCCGCCGAGCTCCTCAACGCGTTGGCCGGCGGCCCCTTGCCCGCCAGCCCTGCGGCCGGCGACTGGCAATATGTGCTGATCTACGATGCGAATAACAATCTCTTGCCGCCCAGGCTCTGGACGCGCAGCAATGCCCGCACCTGGCAATCCGGCCAGCTCGACCTCACCCCCTATCGCGGCCTGACGGTGACGATCGTCTTCGGCACATACAACGACGGCGACGGCCGCAGCACCGCGATGTACGTGGACGATGTCGCGCTCACGGCCTGTTGGCCGGCGACTCCCACGCCGACCCCCTCGTCTACGAATACGCCGACACGAACGCCTTCACCGACTGCGACGATCACCGCATGGCCGCGCTATCGCGTGTATCTCCCTTATAGCGCACTGGAAGAGGCGCCCACACCGACGCCTACGCTGACGGCCACCGCCACGCCGACGGCCACCGTCACCGCCACGCCGACGCCCACCGCGACGGCCACGCCCACCACCACGCCGACGGCGACGGCCGGCCCGGCCTGCTACGAGGCGGTGATCAACGGCGGCTTCGAGACGGACGCCGGCTGGACGATCCGATCCAATCCGGTGTTGGCCGAGTACGTGACCACACCGGTGCACAGCGGCAATCGCAGCATGCGCACGGGCAGCG
>JBBIKA010000099.1:0-15146 GCA_037445695.1 Chloroflexota bacterium | reverse complement strand
AGTGCGGCCGCCGCGTCCTCCCGGAAGTGATCGGTGCGGGCCTCGATGCTCACCCGCCCCCGGTAGCCGATGGCCTTCAGGTTGGCGAAGAACGGCAGGAAGCCCGGCTCGACCGTCACGGGATAGGTGCGGGCCGGCGCGCTCGCGATGTGGATGTGCCGGATGGCGTCCCGCGCCTCCAGCAGGATGTCGGCCGATTCGCCCTCGAGCGCCATGTGGTAGTAGTCAATGAGCAGTTGCACGGCCGGCCGGTCAACCTGGCGCGCCAGCTTCAGCCCCTCGGCGCCGGTGAGCACGATGTTGGCTTCCTTGCGGTTCAGCGGCTCGATGACGATGGTGATGCCGTGCTCCTCGGCGATGGCCGCGGCGATGCGCAGCGCCTGCACGATCTGCGCCCACGCCTGTTCGTAGGGGAAGCCCTGGGGTACGTTCTTCGCGCCCGCGCTGCCGAAGACGATGACCCTGGCGCCCAGCCGCGCCGCGCGGCCGACGGCCAGGCGATCGTAGGCTTCCACCTGCGCCCAATTCACATCCGGGCCGGTCAGGCGCACGGTGCGCGGGTAGAAGACACAACACGCCTCGCAGGGGATGCCGGCCCGTTCCAGGCGGTCCACGACCGCCTGAAACTCGTCCTCCGGCAGCGCCGTCAGCGCGGCGAGATAAAGCTCAACATAATCATAGCCGAGCTCGGCGAGCTGCTCGATGTTCGGCACGGCCGCGCCGTCCGGCGTGCGCGCCAGCGCGTCTACGCAGCAACCGTACTTCATGATTTTGCCCTCGCTTCCACGCCGGCCAGCTTCTCCAGCACGGTGATGACTGCCGTGTGATCCAGGTCGCCGTCGCCGGCCGCCAGCAGTGCGGCGAACAGCTCGTGGACCAGGCTCGTCACGGGCAACGGCACGCCGTAATCGTTGCCCGTCTTCAGGATGATGTTCAGGTCTTTGAAATGGAACCGCGCTTTGAAGCCCGGCCGGAAGTCGCCCTGGAGCACCTTGGGCCCACGCACGTCGGCAACGCGCGATTGGGCATAGCCGCCGCTGAGCACCTTATGGATGATGGCCGGGTCCACGCCCGCCTTCGCGCCCAGCACCAGCGCCTCGGCCATGCCGAGGATATTCAGCGCCACCTGGATCTGATTGCACGCCTTGACGATCTGGCCCGCGCCGTTCGGCCCGCAGAGGGTGATCGTCTTGCCGAGCTTCTCGAAGATCGGCTGCATGGCCGCGAAGTCGGCCTCCGCGCCGCCGACCATGATCGAGAGGGTGGCGTTGAGCGCGCCGACCTCGCCGCCGCTGACGGGCGCGTCCAGGCAGCGCACGCCTTTGGCGCCCAGCGTCTGGGCCACCTTGACGGCCACCGTGGGCGCGATGGTGCTCATGTCGGCGTAGAGGGTGCCCGAACGCACCCCTTCGATCAGGCCGTTGGGGCCGAGCGCGACCGCTTCCACGTCGGGCGAGTCGGGCAACATGGTGATGATCACGTCGCTGCGCGCCGCCACTTCCCGCGGCGAGAAAGCTTCGGCCGCGCCCGCGGCCACCAGCGCCGCGACCGCCTGGCGGTTCAGGTCGTGGACGACCAGCGCATAGCCGGCCTTCAACAGATGGCCGGCCATCGGCCGCCCCATGATCCCCAGTCCGATGAAGCCGATGATGGGTTGTGTCATGGTGAACTCCTGTCATGTCAATTGTCCAATCCGGGCCGAAACGTCTCCAGTTGTCGCCAGCCGGCCTCGACGAACTGCGTGAGGGTGCGCTGGGTGAGGCCGAAGGCGATGAATTCCTCCGGCTTCATACCGTCCGGCTCGTAGGATCGGCAGCAGCGCGGCCGCTAGGCGGCCGACCACGGCGTGCAGCCACGCCTCGGCGCGGGCTTCCGGCGACAGGTCGTCCGACAGGGAGCCCCACCGATCGGGCTGACTGCGCAGGGCCAGGTTCACGAGCACGGGGTTGGTCGTCGCTCCGACCGCGCCGTGCGCCAGGCCACGCGCCAGCTCGTCGAGATCGGCCGAGTCGTGCCACCAGGCGGTCGGCGTTTCCTGGGCCAGCCATTGCAGGTAGCTTGTGGGAGTCAAGGTGTTCGCTCCTCTGCCGCAATATGTCACCCACCGAACGTCTTGCGCATCTTGTCGCAGTAGTATTGCACATTTTCCCATTTGGCGTCGGGCGCCAGGCGATGGTCGGGGCAGGGGATGTAGCCGCCCAGCTCGACCAGCGGCTTGAGGCGCTCGATCTCGGCGTCTATCGCCGCGTAATCATAGGCGAACACGCGCTTGTCCATGCCGCCCACCCCGCGCAGCTCGGGGCCGTATTTCGCCCGCCACGGCGCGATGCTGGCGCCCCAAGTGCCCACCTCGATGGGAAACATCGTGTTGACCCCGTTCTCGAACCAGGTCGGGATCAACGCATCTATCTTGCCATCGCAGTCGAGCGACACGATGTGGATGCCGTGGCGATTCAGCAGGTCAGTGATGCGGCGATAATGCGGCCCCACTTTCTGCTTGAACACCTTCGGACTGACGAGCGGGCCGCTTCTGAACGCGATGTCCTCCCAGAAGTGGCCGAAGTCCCAGTTATCGCCGTAAACTTCCAGGGCCTTCTCGGTGGCCCAGTAGCACAGGTCGGCGAAGGTCACGATCATCTCGTCGAAGAGCGCGGGGTCGTCGGCCTGGAGGTAGGAGAGATTGATCATGCCGACGATATCGCGAATGCGGCCGTAGAGGCTGCCGCACATGAGGCCGAGGGGCCGCTCCCGGTCGGTGCGTTGCACCTCGTCTATCAGGTCGCGGACATGGGTGCGGAAGCGTCGTCGGGGGTCGTCGTCCTCCCGGCCGATCTGCAGATCACCGATCACCGGCTCGGGCTTATAGATGCGGCGCTCGTCGGGCTGCAGTCGCGGCTTGAAGAGCTCTTCCCATTCCTTGCGGCCCTTGAACAGATGGTCAATCTCGGTCGGGATGCCGGTCGCATCGTCTTTCTGCAAAATGATCACGCCGTCGGCGTTGATCTCTTTGCGGGTGCCATCGGGCAACACTTCGAGCACTTTGGGCTCGAACGGCGGCAGCAGGTTGGTGTAGACGCCGAAGACGTGATACCAGTTGAAATCGAAGCCAAGCTTGGCGCCGATGGCCACATCGGCGGCGTTGCCGTCGGACCAGGCCGCGGCCTCTTCGCGGGTGATGTGCCCTTCGCGCGCCCATTTGGCGAGCGTTTCGTTCCAGAAGCCGAAATGGACGACCGGCATGCGGTCGTAAGGCTGATAGTTGAGGATGGCCAGTGCACGCTCTCGATGGTTCATGGGACTCCCCTTTGTGACTTCTGACTATGCGCTGCTCCCGCGCAGCGTAAGCAGTCGCGGCAGGCGACGGATGAGCGCAACGGCGATGACCACGAGTTCCAGGCCGATCATGATGCCGGCAAACGTGATCGCCATTTGGGCGATCAGGTCGTCGGGCACGACCGGCACCAGCGGCGGCAGAGGCGCGTTCTTGACGCCGGCGATGCGGAAGAACGGCGCGAACAGATAGGAGGCGAAGGTGCCGATCAGTGCGCCGCCGGCCGCGCCGTAGGCCGTGATGGCGACATACTCCAGGAGCACCTGGCCCAGGATCTGGCGGCGCTGCAGGCCGATGGCGTGGAGCACGGCAAAGCTATGGAGTCTTTCGTTGAGGGACGCGTAGGTGTTGATCAACAGGCCGGCCAGCGCCATGGCCGCTGCGGCCAGGAAGCCGACGGTCAACGTGCCGAAGACGCCGACCCGTTCGGTCTTGGCCTGTTCCTCGCGGATGGCCGCGTTGGCGTCGCGCAGACGGCCCGCCTCGACGCCCAGGCTCCTCATGGCCTTCAGCACCTCGGCCGTGGCTGCGCCCGGCTTCAGGCGCAACCAGATCTGATGTTCGACCGGCCCACCCGTGAGCGAAAACAGATAATCCAGGTTGGTGATCCCGACCGGCTGATCCTCGTAGACGGTCGGAAAATAGCGGTACGTGCCGACGATCGTGAAGCGGACCTGGTAAGAGCCGGCGCTGCCCAGGCTGACTTCGGCCTGAAGCGGATCGCCGATCCGCAACTGGCTGTTGGCCAACACGTTTTCGGGCACCAGGATGCCATCGGTTCGTTGGGCCAGCCGGTTCATCAGCCCGCCGAGCGATTCTTCGGCGAAGTCGCGGCGAAACCAGGCCACGGCCGGAAATGCCACCCGGTCAATGGCGAGCAGCCGGCCGGCCGTGACGCGCGCTCCGCTGCCCAGGTTGACCCGCAGGCGATAGTCGCCGACGCGCGTGCCGTTGGCCACTCCGGGCATTTGCAGAAAATCTTCCAGGGGCAAGATCCAGGTCGCGTCGGCCGGCGAGCTGCCTTCGGCGCTGGCCGGCACCGGCACGAAGCTCAGATCGGCGCCGGCTTCGTAATACATGCGGTCTATCAGCCACTGATCGAGGCTGGCGGCCAGGGAGAAGGTGTAGATCCCCAGGCCCAGCGAGATCATGATGAGCAAGAGCGGGTTGATATAACTTTGAACCTGGCGCCCCAGTTGGCGGAAAGCGAGATGCGGCGCCATCCACGGCAGCAGCGCGGCGATCCAATCCAACGCGCGCATGATCAGCGGGAAGACACGCATGACCAGGAGCGCGGCCGTGAGGATGAAGAGGGCCGGCACGAGCACGAGCAGTGGATCGCGAAACAGATCCGCGGGTCGGTCGGTGACGAGCATGGCCAGCGAGCCGCGGCGCTGCAACTGGTCGTAGGCATAGGCGGTGGGGAGGACCAGGAGCAGATCGAGGTAATAGCGGTACCAGAAGGGCGGTCGCACGGGCCGGGCGTGTTCGCGCTCGGCTTCGACCACGCTTTGCTGGCCGGCGCTCCAGGCCGGCACGAGGCGGGCGAGCAGCGATACGAGCAGGGCCGCAGCCACCAGCCGGAAATCCAATCCCTGCAACGAGATCGGCATCGGCGGCCGGGCGGTAAACTCCAGGAAGCTGACCGTCTGGCCCATCAGCAGCGCGATGCCCACCCCCATCGCCACGCCCAGCGGCACGGCGATAACGAAGATCAGCAGTTGTTCGATCAGCGTCAGGCCGAGCACCGAGGACAAGCTGACCCCGCGGCTCACCAGGATGGCGGTTTCCCGGCGCTGCCAGCGGGCAATGATCGCCGAGGTGAGCACCAGGAAATAGATCAGGAAGCCGAAGGCCGGCAGGTTGAAGCCGAGAAGCAGGATCGTCAGCGTCTGGTTGCGCTCAACGAAGTTTTCCAGCGGCTTGATGGGCGAGACGTCCAGCCGGGCGCCGGGCGCGAACTGGCCGATGACGTTCATGGCGCGCTGGAAACCCTTCAGATAGGCCGACGAGCGGGACGGATTCAGCGCGGTTTCGTCCAGGATCAGTTGCCAGGCGACGAAGCGCGATCCGCCGACCACCATCGGCTGGATGTGCGCCACATAATCTTCTTTGCGCACCAGGAAGGTGTCGTTCAGCGCCAGCGAGGGGTCGGTGAACCAGTAGGGGTCTTTGGGGTCGGTCGGCTTCCAGAAGCCGCGCACGCGCACCGGGACGATCTGCGAGGCCATCGTCACGCCGAGGGAATAGCGGTCTCCCACGTTGATGCCGGCCCTGGCCGCCAGCTCGTGCGGCACCCACGCTTCCAGGATGTCGCCGAGCGGCGGCGCCGTCATCGGGTCGCCGGTGATCTCGATGTGATCCTCCACCCCTTCGATGTAGCCGACGTTGGCATTGCCCAGGTAGCGCGGCTCGTCGGTGCTGCCGCTGTCGCCGGGTTGGGTCTGGAGCATCAGGCCGCCGCTTTCGACCTCGACGTGGGCGGTCTTCAGCGGCAGGCCGATCTCGGCCGCCAGGGTGCCGGCCACATGTGCGGTGAGCCGTTCGGCCGTCTGCAGGGTGACCGGCACATCGGCGTTGGGCATCATGTAAACGCGCATCGAGAAGGGCGGCCGGCCGGTGGCCTTGGTGAGGGCCTCCAGCTCTTGCAGGAGCACGACGCGATCTACGGCTTGGGCGAAGAAGCCCGCGCTGGTCACCAGGCCGATGGCAAAAGCCACGGCGAGCAGGGCCAGGAAGGAAAGCTCGAGACGGTAGAAGATGCGCTTGCGCGCCAGATGGATGAGCGCCCAGATCGTCAGGAGCGGTCGGGCGATGGCAAAAAACCAGGATTTTTGTTCAGGCATTGGCTTGCGTCATCGAGTTGCCGGCCAGGCGGCCGGGCGTGTAAAATCGGTTTCTCACGTGCCAGGCACTTCGAAAGTGCCTGGCACGTGTTTACCCTTTTCTGATTCTCCAGCTTCTGGCGGGATAAAGAGGCATTTCAGCAATTCCAGATGCAGTGGCCCCCCCACCCCTGACCCCCCCCGCAAGCGGGGGGCGGGGCATTCCTTGAAAGGGGTATCTTGGCCGCCGAAGGCGGCCAAAATACCCCGCTATTCGCCTCGCCCCTTCCCCGCTTGGCGGGGAAGGGGCCGGGGGATGGGGCCACGCAAGTTGCGAGTCCTACCGTCTTCCCACCAAAAGCCGCAGAGCCCCTTTTCTATAACTATAGCAGCATGTAGCCGAATCAGCAAGCTATGCATCCCCAGAAAGTGTTCATCGTTACCCCGGCACAGCGCCCTGCGCTACCTCCGATGCCAGGGCGCGGTCGAGATTGGGGGTTCTTGTGGGCGGCTTCGCCGCCTGCAGAAAACCTCCCTCGGCCGCTTCCCCCTCTCCCGCTTGCAGGAGATGAGGAAGCCCTGTCAAGAGCGGGTTTTTGGGGCCGCTTTGCGGCCCCAAAAACCCGCAATAGAAGACAACCCCGTCCCCGCTTGCGGGGGCGGGGTTGGGGGTGGGGGCCGTACGACGTAACTGCGAACATTTACTTGCAGCCGTAACGTTGCCAGGATACTCCTGTGATGCTATAATCCGGCCGCAAAACTCATTCCGAATGGCGACCTGTCAAACCATGCCTACCACTGATCCTTCATGCGGGCGGCGCTCTGATCTGCCGCCTGCACTTCTGGCCCTGGCCGACGGCACGTTGTGGCCCGGCCGGGCGTTCGGCGCAGCCGGCGAACGCACCGGTGAACTGGTGTTCAATACCGGCATGACCGGCTATCAGGAAGTGTTGACCGACCCTTCGTATCACGGCCAGATCCCGGTGATGACCCAGCCGCATATCGGCAACTACGGCGTCAACGACGAGGACGACGAGTCGGATCGCTGTTGGGTGGCGGGCTTCGTCGTGCGCGCGGCAAGCCCGATCGCCAGCAACTGGCGCTCCACCGCGACGTTGAATGCCTATCTCAAAGCGCGCGGGGTGGTTGCCATGACCGACGTGGACACCCGCGCGCTCGTGCGCCACGTGCGCATCCACGGCGCGATGAACGCCGCGCTCTCCACCGTCAACCTCGACGGCGAACGGCTGATTGCCTTGGCCCGCGCGGCGGCCGACATGAACGGCCTCGATCTCGTCCGCTGCGTCACCTGCCGGGCGCCCTACGAAGTCGCGGCGCAGCCGGGCCCGGCTGCGCCCCACCGCGAGCTGCACGTCGTCGCCTACGACTTCGGCATCAAGCGCAACATCCTGCGCGAATTGGCCCGGCGCAACTGCCGGATCACCGTCGTGCCGGCGCAGACGTCGGCCGCGGACGCGCTGGCGCTCCGGCCCGACGGCGTCTTCCTGTCGAACGGCCCGGGCGATCCGGCCGCGGTGACCTACGCCATCGAGGCCACGAAGGCGCTCCTGGGCCGCGTGCCGATCTTCGGCATCTGCCTGGGCCATCAGATCCTGGCGCTGGCGCTCGGCGGCGCCACCTACAAGCTCAAGTTCGGCCACCGCGGCAGCAATCAGCCTGTGCAACATCACGCCACGCGCGGCATCGCCATCTCCAGCCACAATCACGGCTTCGCAGTGCGCGGGGAGAGCCTGCCGGCGTCGGTCATCGTGACCCACGTCAACCTCAACGACGGCTGCGTCGAGGGGTTGGCCGCGCCCGATCTGCGCGCCTTCTCCGTGCAGTATCACCCGGAGGCCGCGCCCGGCCCGCACGACGCGTTGGATTTGTTCGATGATTTTGTCGCGCTTATGCTCCAGGCAGGGCGAAATTGATTTCGTCCTACGCATAATAACAGTAACTTCTTATGCCCAGACGCACCGACATCCACACCATCCTGATCCTCGGCTCCGGGCCGATCGTCATCGGCCAGGGCTGTGAATTCGATTATTCCGGCGTGCAGGCGTGCAAAGCGCTGCGCCGCGAAGGCTATCGCGTCGTCCTGGTGAACTCCAACCCGGCCACCATCATGACCGACCCCGAGTTCGCCGATGCCACCTACGTCGAACCGCTGACCGTGCCCATCTGCGAAAAGATCATTGCCCAGGAGCGGCCCGACGCGCTCCTGCCGACCGTCGGCGGGCAAACCGGCCTGAACCTGGCGATGGATCTGGCGCGCGGCGGCATACTCGACCGTTACGGCGTGCAGTTGATCGGCGCGCAGCCGCAGGCCATCGAGCTGGCCGAGGATCGCCTCAAGTTCAAGGAGGCCATGACGGCCGCCGGGCTGGCCGTACCCGCCTCCGGCCTGGCGCGTTCGCTGGCCGAGGCCGAAGCGATTGCCGCGCACGTCGGCTTCCCCTGCCTGATCCGCCCTTCCTTCACCCTGGGCGGCTCGGGCGGCGGCATCGCCTACTCGGCCGACGAACTGCGGCGCATCGTCGCCCACGGCCTGAACGAATCGCCTGTCGGCGAGGTGCTCGTCGAGCAGTCGGTGCTCGGCTGGAAAGAGTACGAGCTGGAGGTGATGGCCGATCGGGCCAATAACTTCGTCGTGGTCTGCTCCATCGAAAACATTGACCCGATGGGCGTGCACACCGGCGACAGCATCACCGTGGCGCCCGCGCAAACCCTCACCGATCGCGAATATCAGCGCCTGCGCGATCAGGCGCGCCTCGTCATGCGCACGGTCGGCGTCCAGACGGGCGGCGCCAACGTCCAGTTTGCCGTCAACCCGCGCACCGGCGAGGTGTTGGTCATCGAGATGAATCCGCGCGTCAGCCGCTCGTCGGCGCTCGCCTCGAAGGCTACCGGCTTCCCCATCGCCAAGATCGCCGCGCTGCTGGCGGTGGGCTACACCCTCGACGAGATCCCCAACGACATCACGCGGGTGACGCCGGCCTCGTTCGAGCCGTCCATAGACTATTGCGTGGTCAAGATCCCGCGTTGGAACTTCGAGAAGTTCCCCGGCGCCGATCCCACCCTCGGCCCGCAGATGAAGTCGGTGGGCGAGGTGATGGCGATCGGCCGCACCTTCCCGGAGGCGCTGAACAAGGCGATCCGCGGGCTGGAGATCGGCGCGGCCGGCTTCGGCCCGCAGCTCAAGCCCGCGGCCGGCCGGTCGGCCGCCGCATCGTGCAACGGCACCTTGAAGGTGCCCACCGCGCAGCGCCTCTTCGCCGTAGCCGAGGCGTTGCGCTCGGGCGCCGATGTGGCCGGCGTGGTCGCCGAAACTGCCTTCGACCCGTGGTTCGTCGCCCAGATGGCCGACCTCCTGCGCCTGCAAGAAGAGCTCTCGACCTACACGCTCGATACCCTGCCGGTCGAGTTGCTGCGCCAGGCCAAGAGGATGGGGCTCTCCGACCTCCAGATCGCCCACGCGGTCGGCCTGGAGGGGCCACAAGGCGCGGCCGCGGTGCGGGCACGCCGGCTTGCCGCCGGGTTGCGGGCCAACTTCTACCGCGTGGACACCTGCGCCGCCGAGTTCGAGGCCTACACGCCCTACCTTTATTCTACCTACGAAACGGGCGATGAGGCCGCGCCGACCGACCGGCGCAAGGTGATGATCCTGGGCGGCGGCCCCAACCGGATCGGCCAAGGGATCGAGTTCGACTATTGTTGCGTCCACGCCTGCTTCGCCCTGAAGGAGCTGGGCTATGAGACCATCATGGTCAACTGCAACCCCGAGACCGTCAGCACCGATTACGACACGGCCGACCGCCTCTATTTCGAGCCGTTGACCCTCGAAGACGTCTTGAACATCGTGGACCGGGAACGGCCGGAGGGGGTCATCGTGCAGTTCGGCGGCCAGACGCCGCTCAACCTGGCGCGGGGACTGGCCGAAGCCGGCGTGCCGATCTGGGGCACCTCGCCCGACGCCATTGACCTGGCCGAGGACCGCGTGCGCTTCGGCGACCTGCTGCGCCGTCTGGAGATCCCCAGCCCCGAATGGGGCACGGCGCAATCGTTGGAGGCCGCGCGGCGCGTGGCCGGCCGCATCGGCTATCCGGTGCTCGTGCGGCCCTCCTACGTCCTGGGCGGCCGGGCCATGGAGATCGCCTACGACGATGCCTCGCTGGCCGAATACCTTGCCGAAGCCACGGCCGCCTCGCCCGACGGCCCCGTGCTGATAGATCGCTACCTGGAGGACGCCTTCGAGCTGGACGTGGACGCGTTGGCCGACGGCGAACGGGTCGTCATCGCCGGGTTGATGCAGCACATCGAGGAGGCCGGCGTGCACTCGGGCGACAGCGCGTGCGTCCTGCCGCCCTATAAGATCAGCCTCTATCACCAGAACATCATCTACGAATACGTCGAACGGCTGGGCCTGGCGCTGGGCGTCAAGGGGCTGATGAACGTGCAACTGGCGATCAAGGACGATGTGGTGTACGTGCTGGAAGTGAACCCGCGCGCCTCGCGCACCGTGCCCTATGTCAGCAAGGCGACCGGCGTGCCGCTGGCCAAGCTGGCGGCCAAGGTGATGGCCGGCTACAAGCTGGCCGACCTCGGCTTCACCGAGACGCCCAAGGTGAACGGCTTCTTTGTGAAGGAGGCCGTCTTGCCGTTCAAGAAGTTCCTGGGCAGCGACTACCGCCTCGGTCCGGAGATGCGCTCGACCGGCGAGGTGATGGGCCACGCCGCGACCTTCGGCCATGCCTTCGCCAAAGCGGAGAGCGCGGCCGGCACGCCGCTGCCGACCGAGGGCGCGGTGCTGATCACCGTCAACGACTTCGACAAGGCGGCCGTGGTCAAAATCGCGCGCGATCTGCACCGGCTGGGGTTCCGGCTCTACGCCACGCGCGGCACGGCCGACTGGCTGGCGCGGGTGGGGTTGCCGGTGACGCCGGTGAAGAAAGTGAGCGAAGGCCATCCTAACATCCAGGACATGGTCGAGAACGGCGAGCTGCAACTGATCATCAATACGCCGCTGGGCGCCCGCGCCCACGACGACAGCCGCACCATGCGCACGGCCGCGGTGTTGCACAACGTGCCACTGATGACCACCCTCAGCGCAGCCGCGGCGGCCGTCAACGGCATCGCCGCGCTCAAAAAGGCCGAGCTGACCGTCAGAAGCTTGCAGGATTACTACGGCCGACGCTGAATCAGGAGGGGCCATGAAGATCAGAAAGCTGATGCGTGCGATGGTACTGGATGAGCCGGGCCGGCCGCTGGTGCCGGCCTGCTTGCCGACCCCGCAGCCCGGCCCGGGCCAGGTGCTCGTCCGCGTGCAGGCGTGCGGCGTCTGTCGCACCGACCTGCACATCTTCGACGGCGAGCTGGACCGACCCAAGCTGCCGCTGATCCTCGGCCACGAGATCGCCGGCACGGTGGCCGCGCTGGGCGAAGGCGTGACGCAGTTCCGGGTCGGCGATCGGATCGGCGTGCCGTGGCTGGGCTGGACGTGCGGGGAATGCCGCTTCTGCCGCCGGGGGCAAGAGAACCTGTGCGAGCAGGCCCGCTTCACCGGCTACACGCTGGACGGCGGCTATGCCGACTATATGGTGGCCGATCAGCGCTATTGTTTCCGCCTGCCCGACGGCTACGATTTCGTCGAGGCCGCGCCGCTCCTGTGCGCCGGCCTGATCGGCTACCGCTCCTACCGCATGGCCGGGCCCGAGGCCCAACGGCTGGGCATCTACGGCTTCGGCGCGGCCGCGCACATCATCGCGCAGATCGCCGTGCATCAGGGCCGCCAGGTCTACGCGTTCACCCGGCCCGGCGACGCGGAGACGCAGGCCTTTGCCCGGCGGCTGGGCGCGCGCTGGGCCGGTGACTCCACAGAGCTGCCGCCCGAACCGCTCGACGCCGCGCTCATCTTCGCGCCGGTGGGCGCGCTGGTGCCGGCGGCGCTGGCCGCGGTGGCGCCGGGGGGCGTCGTGGTGTGCGGCGGCATCCACATGAGCGACATCCCCTCCTTCCCCTACCACCTCCTGTGGCAGGAGCGCGTCGTCCGCTCGGTGGCCAACCTGACGCGCCGGGACGGAGAAGAACTGTTGGCGGCCGCGGCCGCAGCCGCCGTGCGACCCAGCGTCCAGCCGTTCGCCCTGACCCAGGCCAACGAGGCGCTGGAACGCCTGCGCCGCGGGCAGATCACGGGCGCGGCCGTGCTGGTGATGGAGTAAGCAGCGCATGTTTCAAGTGACCGACCCCGGCGCGCGGGCGCTGTGGGGCATCATCATCATCCTGCTCGCGGGCCTGCTGGTCGGCTCGTGGCTGAATCGTCGGCGCAGCAAGGCCATCGGCCTCTGGTTGCAGGCGGGACTGGCCCAGCTCGGCGGCCGGACGTCGTGGCGCTGGGTGCGCGGAATGAGCTCCGGCGCGCAGATCACGATCGAAGGCGCCAATCGGCCGTTTGGACGGCTGGAGATCGGCTATTACCTGCTGACGCGCGAGTTCCCGTTGCTTTGGGGCATCGAGCTGTTGCGCGGCCGGCGCGACCTGTTGACGGTGCGCGGCGACCTGCGCGAGCCGCCGCGCTGGCAGGTCGAGGTCGTGCCGGCGGCGGGCGACCTGCGCCGTAAGCTGGCCGCCCAACCCGATGCCGACGCGTTCTGGTGGGAAGAAGGCTCGGCCGGCTTGGCCATCGCCGGCCGGGGCGAGGGCGCCAGGGCCGCGGCGGGCAAGCTCAGGCCGTTCGTCGCCCAATACGGCCCCTATCTGCGTCGGCTTTCGGTGCGTCCCCGGCGGCCGCATGTGATGCTCTTCCTGAACCTGGCCGGGCCGGAGGTCGCGTCGTCCGCCGATCTCTTGCGCGCGCTCCGCAAGGGGCTAGAGTAGGCCCCTTTCGGCGCGTCCCGCGCAACTTCGTGAGCCTTGTTGCATCAGGAGTATGGCTATGTCGCCCGAGCCCATCGCCCTTGTCGTTCACGCCACGCACGAAGCCGGCTTCAAGATCGGCGGCATCGGTGCGGTGTTCGATGGCCTGCTCAGTTCGCCGGCCTACAATGCGGCCGTCGGCCGCACGATCCTGGTCGGCCCGATGGACCGCTGGAATGCCGCCGAGATGAGCCAACTGACGGCGCCCAGAAACCGTCTGGAGATCATCTATTCGTCGCTGCACGGCATCAACCAGGCGCCGGCCGAACTGGCCGAGCGGCTGCGCGGCATCGAAGAGCGGATGTTCGTCCATCTGCTCTACGGCACCCGGCAGTTCGGCGACGCGCGCCACGAGGTGATCCTGGTGGACGCGCACGACATTGCCGGCGAGGTGGTGAACGCCTACAAGTATTATCTATGGCAACATTGGGGCCTGCCGTGCGATCAATTGGAAAAGGTCCCCGAAGTCAGCCTCTACTTGAACGCGGCCGAGCCGCTCTACGAAGCCGTCGAAGCGGTGACGGCCGATCTGTCGCCGGTGGCGAGGCGCTATATCATCGCGCACGAGTGGCTGGGACTGCCGGTGGTCTTCAGCGCCATCCTGCGCGATCCCAACCGGTACAAGACGATCTTTTATGCCCACGAGGTGGCCACCGCGCGGTTGTTGATTGAAGAGCACAGCGGCCACGACACCCGCTTCTACAATGCCTTGCGCCTGGCCCGGGCGCAGGGCTATCGCCTGGACGAGGTCTTCGGCGATCAAAGCTGGTTCTACAAGCACGCGATCATCCAGCGGGCCGGCGTGTGCGACCGCATCTTCGCGGTCGGCGACCTGGTGGTGGACGAGCTGCGCTTCCTCGGCGGCGTCTTTCGCGACGCGGGGATTGATCTGGTTTACAACGGCATCCCTTATGCGCCGATCACCCTGGAGCAGAAGCTGCTCAGCCGCGAGCGGCTGCGCCAGTACGCCGAAAATCTCCTCGGCTACCGGCCCGACTATGTTTTCAGCCATGTCTCGCGCATGGTGCTCAGCAAGGCGTTCTGGCGCGATGTGCGCGTGCTCGAGCACCTCGAATGGTCGTTGGCCGCGCGTGGTCAGACCGCCGTGTTGTTCGTGGTCTCGACTGCCCGGCCCACGGGCCGGCGGCCCGAAGATGTGTATCGCTGGGAGCAGGAGTATGGCTGGCCGGTGGGCCATCGGGCCGACAACGGCGACCTGCAGGACGCGGAGGTGGAGCTCTTCTTTCACGTGTTCGAGCCGTTCCACTGGGGCCGCCATGCCATTCGCATCGTGCTGATCAATCAGTTCGGCTTCGATCGCAGCCGTTGCGGCCTGCGCATGCCCGAAGCGATGACCTTCAACGATCTGCGCATCGGCACCGATCTGGAGTTCGGCCAGTCCATCTACGAGCCGTTCGGCATCGCCCAGTTGGAGCCGTTGACGGCCGGCGCGTTGTGCGTGGTGTCGAATGTGTGTGGGTGCGTGGGCTTCGTCAGGCGGGCGGCGCATGAGCGCCCCGCGGGGAACGTGGTCGTGGCCGATTACGTGAGCCTGCCGCCCGGCTGGCACTTGCAAAGCCCCTGGGATGCTTTGCGCATCGAACGGACGACGCGCGATAGCATCGAGGCGCACAACAGCCTGTGGGCCGCGCAACAGATCGCCGACCGCCTGCCGCGCAACGACGAAGAGCGGGCGCGACTGCTGGCGGAAGGCCAGCGCGTGGCCATGCGGATGAGCTGGGACGTGGTGGCGCGCGAGTACCTGTTGCCGGGGTTGGCCGCGGCCTGGTAAGGCGGTGGGGGATTAGAGATTGGGGATTGGGTGGGCCGCCGAATGCCTGCCCTGGCGGCCAGGCCAGGGAATTCGGGGCGAAGGCATGTGTCGCCGCGAGGGCGGCCTGCGCCGACCCCTCCCCAGGCCCCTCCCCCAATTTAGGGAGAGGGGTTGGGGGCATAAGCGCTAACTTAAGCGATAGTGAACTCATGGCAGTCAACACGATGAAACATCTCCACCGGCCGGCTAAGGGCATTCAACCACTGTCGTGCCCAGGCTGCCTGTTGGCGGCGTTTGCGTG
>JBBIKA010000098.1:14921-15226 GCA_037445695.1 Chloroflexota bacterium | reverse complement strand
CGTAGCGGCGGCGCGGGGCGCGGCGTCTTGGCGCGGCCCGCACGCGGCCAACAGCAACGCCCCGGCCGCGGCGGCCGCCCCGCGCATGAACTTGCGGCGTGAAAGATAAACCCATTCCGGCGTGATCTCTGAAGACCTGATCTTGACCATTGTTTCACCCTCGGCGCGATCGGTAGGCCCATTTTGACCTCCTCACCCCACCCCCTGGCCCCTCCCCGCGCCCAAAATCGCGGGCGGGGGGGGGGGGGGAGACGGGTTTTGAGGCGGGGGGCGAGCCCCCGGCGCACAAACCCCCACAAATAATA
>JBBIKA010000098.1:8202-14911 GCA_037445695.1 Chloroflexota bacterium | reverse complement strand
CGCCCCCCCCCCCCCCCCCTTTGGGGGGGGGGGGGGGGGGGGGGGGTGGGGTTTGGGGGGGGGGGCGCCCCCCCCCCGCCTCCAAACCCCCATGATCTTCTCCTCCGCTCTCCTGGCCGAAGGCCAGGAGAGCGGAGGAAGCAGTGGGGTGAGGGGTAGTTACGTAGGGAGCTGATATGGCTGGTATGGAAGAAGTTTCGCGCTACAAAGGGTGAAATGCTGTAAGTTAGATCACTCCCGGCGCTCGATCAGCGCGTCCAACAGCTCGCCGAGCGCGGCGTGCGGCGCGGGGACGGCGCTTGCGGCCGCCTCCGCGAGCGCGCGGCGCGCCTCGGTCGAAGCCGCGCGCACTTGCGCCTGGGTATACTCGCGCGCGCCGGCCGCCTCCAACAACACCAACACCGCGGCCACGTCGTCCGGCACGAAAGTCGGCCCGGCGTAGAGCGATCGCAGCCGGGGTCCTACCTCGGGATGGGCGAGGGCATAGATCACCGGCAACGTCTTTTTCTTGCTGAGCAGGTCGCTTGCGGCCGACTTGCCGGTCACCTCCTCGTCGCCCCAGATGCCCAGGATGTCGTCGCGCAACTGAAAGGCCCGGCCCAGCCCGGCGCCGAAGCGTCGGTAGGCGGCCACCACCTCGGCCTCCGCGCCGGCCAACAACGCGCCCAGCTCGGCTGCGACGGCGAGCAGCGCGCCGGTCTTTCCGGCGATCATGGCGAAGTACTCTTCCACCGAGACGTCCAGGCGGGATTCGAACGACATGTCCAGGTATTGGCCCTCGGTAAGGCGGACGCACATCGTGTCGAAGCGTTCAAGCGCGGCCAACATCGTCTCGGCGGCCACACCGTAGGACTTCAGGCGGTAGAAGGCGGCATGCGCCAGGCTGAACATGCCGTCTCCCGCGTTGCAAGCCTGCGCCATGCCGAAGAGGCTCCAGGCCGTGGGCCGATGCCGGCGGGTGAGACTGCCGTCCTCGATGTCGTCATGGATCAGGGAGAAGTTGTGCAACAGCTCCAGCCCGGCGGCGGCCGGCACCGCCCGTTGGGGATCGCCGCCGGCCGCGGCGCACGCCAGCAGGCATAACAGCGGCCGCACCCGCTTGCCGGCCGCGGCCCGCGCGGGCTTGAGATCGGCGTTCAACCAGCCCATGTGATATTGCATGATGGCATAATGACGCCACACCGACGCCGCGGGCGCGGCCAGCAGCTCACGCATCTCGGCTTCGATCCAGGGCAGGTACTTTTGCATATGCTCGGCCAGGCTCATGTTTGACCTCGGCTCCGGTGTCAATGCCCCTTCACCCGACGCACACCAGACGACCCGGCTCGGCCAGGGCGGCCACGTTGCTCGCGCCGGCGCAGAACATGGCGATCCGCAGCTCGGCCGCGAATTGATCTATCCCCGCAGCGACCGCCTCAGCCGATTCGGCCGCGGCCTTGAGAAACGGCGAGGCGATGCCGACGGCGGCCGCGCCCAATGCGAGCGCCTTGGCCGCATCGAGGCCGGTGCGCATGCCGCCGCTGGCGATCAGCGGCAGGCCGGGCGCGCCGCGGCGCGCCTGGAGGAGGGCCTCGGCGGTCGGAATGCCCCAGTCGGTGAAGGCGAGCGCCAATCGCCGCCGCGCTTCGGTAGCCGCGCGGTGGCTTTCGACCGCGCTCCACGAGGTGCCGCCCGCGCCGGCTACGTCTATGGCGGCCACGCCCGCGTCGGCCAACCAGCGCGCCACCTTCTCGCTGATGCCCCAGCCGACCTCCTTCACCACCACGGGCACCTCCAGGCCGCGACAGACCGCGGCGATCTTGTTCAGCAGCCCGCGCCAATCCCAATCGCCATCGGCCTGGAGCGCCTCTTGCAGGGGGTTCAGGTGCAGGATGAGCGCATCCGCGGCAATCATCTCCACCGCGCGACGGCAATGTTCCAGGCCATACCCGCGATTGAGCTGCACCGCGCCCAGATTGGCCAGGAGGAGGATATCGGGCGCCACATCGCGCACGCGAAAGGTGTAGGCCATTTCGGCCTGCTCCAGTCCGGCCCGCTGCGAGCCCAGGCCCATCGCGACCCCGCGGGCCTGGGCGGCCTGGGCCAGGTTGCGGTTGATGATCGCGGCCGCCGCCGTGCCGCCCGTCATCGAGGAGATGAGCAACGGCACCCGCAGGCGTTTGCCCAAGAGTTCCACGCCGGTATCCACCGCGGTCAAATCCAGTTCGGGCAACGCCTGATGGACCAGCCGATAGCGCTCGAAGCCGGTGGTCAGGTTGGGAAACTGGACGTCTTCTTCCAGATTGATGCGAATATGATCGGCCTTGCGGCGTTCGTGCGTCATAAGGCGCCCCAGGATCGGCAATTCGACCGCAACTTTCGCGCGGCGTCTGTGTTTATTGTGATAGCTTTAGCGTGGGCATCTTACCAGCCGGAGCGCGACTTGTCAAGGAACGAGCGCGTTGCGCAAAAGGGGGTTCCGCTTTGACAGAGCACGTCGGGGCTGGTATAGTACGACCGTCCAACTCAAGGATGGAGACATCCTTTCAACGAAGCTCATTCAGCTATCAAGATTTCACTCAAAAAGGAGACATTTCCAATGAATGAAGCGGTTTTCGCCAAAGTACGGGACATCATCGTTGACAAACTCAATGTGGATCCGGCCCAGGTGGTGCCCGAGGCGCGCTTCCGCGAAGACTTGAAGGCCGATTCCCTGGATCTGGTGGAGCTGATCATGGCCTTCGAGGAGGAGTTCGGCGGCACCATTTCGGACGAGGATGCGCAGAAGATCACCACCGTCGGCGAGGCGGTGGCCTATCTGGCCAAGGCCGGTGCCGCCTGATCGGTTGCCGGTCGTACCAAAAAGCCCATGTCGCGCGCGACATGGGCTTTTTTATGCTCCAGCTTCTGGCGGGACAAGAAGTATTTCGGCAATTCCGGATGTAGTGGGCCTCCCACCCCTGACCCCGCCCCCGCTTGCGGGGGCGGGGAATCCCTTGAAAGGGGTATTTTGGCCGCCGAAGGCGGCCAAAATACCCCGCTATCAGCCCCGTCCCCTTCCCCGCTTGGCGGGGAAGGGGACGGCGGATGGGGCCACGCGAGTTGCGAGTCCCACTATCTTCCCACCACAAGCCGCAGAGCCGCTTTTTTGTGCCGCCGCGCGGGGCATCTGGCGCGTTATGGCGGGTAACCGTGGGGGTGGCTGCGATGCCATTCCCAGGCGCTGGCGATGATCGCTTCGAGGTCGGGCATGGCCGGCCGCCAGCCGAGCAGCTCGCGGGCGCGCGTGGCGTCGGCCACCAGGATCGGCGCGTCGCCAGGCCGCCGGGGCCGTTCGATGGCCGGCAGCGGGTGGCCGGTGACGCGGCGGGCGACTTCGATGACCTGGCGCACCGAGTAGCCGGCGCCGTTGCCCAGGTTGCACACGATCCTGGGGTGCTGCGCCAGCACCTCGAGCGCTCGCAGGTGCGCTTCGCCCAGGTCGGCCACGTGAATGTAGTCTCGGATGCAGGTGCCGTCGGGGGTGGGGTAGTCGGTGCCGAAGATCTCCACGTGTCGGCGTTGGCCCAGCGCCACTTGGAGCACCAGGGGGATGAGGTGGGTTTCGGGCCGATGCGCCTCCCCGCGGCCGGGCAGCGCGCCGGCGGCGTTGAAGTAGCGCAGGGCGGCGTAGCGCATCCCCTTGAGTCGGCCGTACCATTCCAGGATCTGCTCGACCATCAGCTTGGTGACGCCGTAGGCGTTGGCCGGGCCGAGCGGATCGGCTTCGGTGAGGGCCGCGTCTTTGCCGGCGTAGACGGCGGCCGTGGAAGAAAAGACGATGCGGCCGATGCCGTGCGCGGCCGCGGCCTCGATCAGGGTCAAGCTGCCGGCCACATTGTTCTCGAAGTAGCGGCCCGGCTCGCGCATGGACTCGCCGGCCTCGATGAGGGCCGCGAAGTGCATCAGGCCGTCGAAGCGGCCGGCGGCCATGACCGCGTCCAGCGCGGCCCGGTCGCGAATATCGCCTTGGACGAACGTTGCGCCGGCCGGCACGGCCGCGCGATAGCCCTTGACCAGGCTATCGAATACCGTCACCCGATGGCCGGCCGCCAGGAGCTGTTCGGCCACCACCCCGCCGATGTAGCCGGCGCCCCCCGTGACAAGGATGTGCATGCGATTCCCCCCATGCGCGGCGTGGCCGGCGCCCGCCCATGGCGCCGGCCACGCCACTCGATCTGTTCAGATCAGGCAAAAAGCTGATCGGCCATGCGCTTGAGCATGGCCGTCCCGCGCACCTCGGTCTCGTACAACGGCAAGAGGGCGCGCACCATGCCGTCGAACTCCTTCCAGATCGTCTCCATGTGTTCGGCCTGCATCGCCACCCGGTTTTTGACGAAATCGGGCGTATCGGGCCCCAGCTCGGATTGGTCAATCAGCATGTTCACGATCACACCGCCGACCGGGATGCCGAACTCGTGGAACCAGTTGATGAAGCGCGTGATCACGGCAATGGGCAGCGCCTCGGGCAGAGTCACGAAGAAGAAGGAGGTCAATTCCGCGTCGGTCAGGAGCGTCTTGGCCCGGCCCATGCGCTCGCGCAGGTTGAGCAGGTACTCCATCAGCGGATCCTTCTGCTGCTTGCGCCGGCTGTAGGAAAGCAGCTCGCGCAGCGACTGTGCCTCTTGGCGGCTCTGCACCATCTTGTTGACCCACATCGAGTAGACGCTGGACATGCCGAGCAGGCGGCGGGCATTGGCCGTAGGCGCGGTGTCGAAGACGTAGGCGTCGTACTTGTCCTCGAACATCAGGTCAATCATGTTCTCGAACATGGCCGACTCTTCGAAGGCCGGGTTCATGGTGGCCGACTGCACAAATTCGTCCGCCTTGGTCTTGATCTCGGCGAACTTCAGGAACCACTCGATCTTCTCGCGGATCTCGCGCTTGGACTTCTCGATGGTGTCCTTCGTATCAATCTCGTATGCCCACAGATTGGGCACGCCCGTCACGGCAGTGGGCTTGCCGAAGACGTTCTGGTCCAACAGCCCCGACAGCGAATGGACGGGGTTGGTCGAGGCCAACAGGGTGCGCTTCCCCTGGCCGGCCATCCAGAGGGCCGCGGTGCCGGCCAACACGGTCTTGCCCACGCCGCCCTTGCCGCCGAAGAAGATGTACTTGAGGCGAGGCTTGGTGGTCAGAAATTGGCGCATCGTTTGCTGGATCATGGCTCACCTCCTCACTTCGCCCCGGCGGGGCCGAACAGCGCGTCCGCCATGCGCGCGATCATCGGCAAACCGGTGATGTCGCGCTCGAACTCCGGCACCTGGGTCAGGACGCCGGCGCCGAAGACCTCTTTGATCCGCGCCAGATAGCCCTTCTGCATCTCCAGCCGATGGCGCAGATATTCGGGGATGTCCTGCTGGGCCAGCTCGGGGGGAATCACCCGATTGACGATGTAGCCGGCCAGCGGCACCTCGAATTTGGCGAACATCTCGGCCGCTTTCTTGGTGTCCAGGATGATCATCTCTTCGGGAATCAGGACGAAGAAGAACGCGGTCTTCTGCTTGTCGGTCAGGATGGAGGAGGAGGTGTTGATGCGGTGCTTGATGTATTGCAGCTCGCGCAGAATCTGATCTTCTTCGGTCTCTTTGCTGCGCTGCATCACCGCCGCCACCTTGGCGTATTCTTCCATCTCCGCGCGCAGTGCCGTGATCTTGTCAATCCATTGGTCGTAGACCGACGCCATGCTCAGGTAGTAGAGCGCGTGCCCCAGCGGCACCAGGTCGTAGATGTAGTAGTCGTACTTGCCGCTGACGACGATGTCAACGACCTCGTCGAAGATGGCGCTCTCTTCCATGGCGGGCTCGGCCGCGGCGGCCTGGATGTAGTTCTCGATCTCCTCCGGCACTTTGTCCATGCCGTACATGTCCAGGATCTTTTGGCGGATCTCCTGCTGATACTCTTTGATGCGCCGATCGGCATCTATCTCCTGCGCGTACAGGTTGGGCATGATCTCTACCGGCCCTTTGCCGAAGATATCGCGCTGGAAGATGTCCGACAGGCTGGCCTGGGGATCAACCGAGAACACGAGCACCTTGTAGCCCTGTTTGGCCAGCCAGTAGCCGGTGGCCGCGCTGAAGGTGGTCTTGCCTAGCCCGCCCTTGCCGCCGAACATGATGTAGCGGCGGTCGGGGTTCTTCTCGAAAACTTCTCGTAACGACATGATATTCTCCTCGACGACGCGATGATCCGCCGGCTCAACTACGCCAGGGCATCGGTCAGGTCTTTTTCGCGCAACATGCGGCGCTTCCAGGTCGAGATCTGCGGCACCACGTAGGGGAGGAGCCGCAGGCTGTAGTAGGGCGGCAGAATGGGAATGCCCAACAGATCGCCCATGGTGATCAGGATGAACAGATGCTCCATGCTGCCGCGCGTCTTCAGGGCATAGCGCGCCATGTCGTGGCCGGCCATGCCGTAAAGCACGCTCTTGAGGTTGTCAAACCAGCTAGGTCTCTTTTCCGCTTCAGGCATGAGTGAATCCTTTCTCCAAGTAAAATCTTGCGAGCTACGTAAAGTTCTGGTCGCACAAATCGGTCAGGTCTTTTTCGCGCAACAGCGAGCGCCGCCAGCCGGCGATGTTGGGCACGACGTAGGGCAACAGGCGTAGGGTATAGTACGGCGGCAGGATCGGCACCCCCAACAGGTCGCCGAAGACGATCAGGATGAACAGGTTCTCGATCTGGCCGCGCTC
>JBBIKA010000098.1:0-8102 GCA_037445695.1 Chloroflexota bacterium | reverse complement strand
CCCGGCAGCGAGCGAGGATCGTGGACGCGGATCAGGATCTGATCGCGGTAGCGATCGGCCAGGCCGAAGATCAGAGCAGACAGGCGCTCAAAGTCGGCCTGCCATTCGGGAGGCAATTCTTCGAGGCCACGTTGCGGCGGCGCCTGTCCCAGGTCGGCCCGCGCGAGCATCACTTCGCATGCCTGACACAAGCCCCACCCTTCCGGAACCGGATAAAACACATCCACGGCAACAGGAGTCATGCTACGATCCCCGCGGGGAAGGCCGGACGACCGCAACGCCGTCCGGCCTTCCCCTGTGCGATGTTCAGCCGTCCTGGCCCGAGCGGCTGGCGGCCGGACCAGGACGGGCCCACTTATGCCGTTGGCCGAACAGCCCGGCCGACGCTCCTTACGCCCGGGCCGCGGCCGGCGCCACCCGGCCGCGGCGCAGCGCCTGGATGCCGTCCCAGGCCAGGATCAACGCCGCCACCACCAGGATCAGCGACACCAGGCCGATAATCACCTGGGCCGATGTGAATTCTGCGACGTTGGCGATCTTGTTCGCCGCCGGATTGGCCGTCTTCGGCAGGTTGATGAAGAACGCCTCATAGGCCTTGTAGAGCAGCGCGCCGACCGTGGTGACGAACATGAACGCGAAGGGGATCAGTGTCCACAGATACTGCTTCCCCTTGGACATCAGCCACAGGGTGATCAGCAGCAGCGCCAGCGAGGCCATGAGCTGGTTGGCTGCGCCGAACACGGCCCAGATCTGCAGGAACGGCACCAGCCAGATCAGCACCAGCGTCAACACCAGCGCGATGATCGTGCCGACATGGACGTTGCGGATGATCGGGAAGCGATCGCCCAACGCCTCGGCGCTGGCCACGCGCATGAAGCGCACCACCAGATACATGATGGTGAGCGCCATCAGGGTGAGGAAGATGGAGCCGTAAGCGGTGCCGAACGTCTTGTCCAACCCCCATTGGTTCATGAAGGTCGCCAGGCCGACCGAGAAGACCTTCGCCGGCGCGGCACCGCCACCGGCCTTGACATAGCCATCATAGCTGCCGAACGCCACCGTAGCGGTGAGGAAGGCGACCGTTGCGAAGATCATCTCCAGGAACATCGCGCCGCCGCCCACGTAGAGGGCGTCGGTCTCCTTCTCGAGCTGCCGCGCGGTGCCCGAGGAGCTGACCAGGCTATGCCAGCCGGAGATCGCGCCGCAGGCGATGGTCACGAAGAGCATCGGCCAGAGCGGGCCGAGGCCGGCCACGGTGAACGTGCGATAGGCCGGGAAGTCGCCCATGCCGGGCCGCCAGATCAACAGGCCGACGATGCCGCCCAGGATGCCCAGGAAGACGATCCAGAACGCCACGTAGTTGATCGGCTGCGCCCAGCGCCAGATCGGCAAGACGGCGCCGAAGTAGCAGATGATCACCACCAGCAGGCTGCCGACGAACTTGGCCTGCGTCACCTGCAGGAAGAGGGTCGGGCTGGTCGGGCCGCCCGCCACGCCCAGGATGGCCGCGAAAATATCCTGGGCGAACTTCTGCGTCCCCAGCCAGATGCCGATGAACGACAGGACCACCGTGATCACCGAGGTGAGGATGATGTCCTGCTTCCACTTGTAGGTCATCTGACCGGCCAGAACGCCGACCAGGATCACGATCAACACGCCCAGGGGCACGGTCGGGTTGGTGAGCAGGTTGAAGCCGACCTGGACGCCGAACGCGCCCATGATGAGCCACAGATAGAAGTAGATGAAGGTGATCAGGATCGCACGCGAGCGGGGGGAGATGAGGCGGTAGCTGAGGGCGCCGAACGACTGGCCCTCTTCGCGCACGCCCATGATGATACTGCTATAGTCCTGCACCCAACCGATGAAAAAGGTGCCCAGGACGATCCATAAGAGTGCTGGCAGCCACCCCCACTGCACGGCGATAATGGGGCCCAGGATCGGGCCGAGAGCTGCGATGGACTTGAACTGATAGCCGAAGAGGACGTTGCGGTTTGCCGGTGTGAAGTCTACGCCATCCATGTACATCTTGGCCGGCGTAGCCTTTTTCGGGTCCGGCTGGAGGACCGAGCGATCTATGCTCCTGGCATAAAGCCAGTAGCCCGCCACCAGAGCCAACACACTGATGAGAAGGACAACGAGCGCGTTCATTGTGTAAGCCCCTCCTGAGGACTACGCCCGAACACCTCGGGCCATGTGAGTTGGTTCAACGATGAACAGAACAACCCGCCAGGATCTGTACTCGGGATGCGGCACCTCCTTTCGGCCTTTCGGCTATGATCTGGGGCTGACAGGACATTACGTAACTCGCAATACAATTTTAGCACCAAAATACTTTAGAAGTCAAACGGAGCATAGCGCGTAACTGTTCACCGTTACCCCGGCGTGTTGTGCGGCCAGGCCAACGCCCGCACAAGACCCACGGCATTTGCTCATCCGGCCAATGTCGGTTAGACTTTTCTTGTCCTAACCTGAAAAAGACGTGCCAGGCACTTCCAAAGTGCCTGGCACGTGAGCGCTCTCTATTTTCATCGCGCGCTGTGTGCTGCTGCACATGGGCAACTGATACTTGCGTGCGGAGCGGGCAAGCGCCGGACGGCGGACCGATTGCCGCGTGATGAGAGAAAGCAGGGATGTCGGTGTTCGACGAGCGAGAAGAGAAGCTGCGACGCCTGGAGCGACTGCGCCATCTGGGCGTGCGTCGCGGTCGCGCAGGCCTGAAGGCGGCCGGCCCGCCGGCCCTGCCGGCTGTGCCCGACGAGGAAGCCGCGCGGCCGCGACCGGACGCACTGCTTCCTGCGTTGCCGACCTCCGCGCGCTCGGCGCCGGACGATCTGCCGGGTGCGGCCGTTGAGACGCCGCTCGGCCCGACCTGGGTGCGCACGGTGCGCTATCCCCTGGCCGATCGGCCCGACCTGGCTGCGCTGTTGACGGTGGCCGCGGATGCGCTGGCTGCGGCCGGCCGGGATCCCCGCCTGGTCCATGCCGATCCCGGCCGGCTCGCCTTCATTGACACCGAAACGACCGGTTTGGCGCAGGATACGGGCACTTACACTTTTCTGATCGGGGTCGGCATGTATGAAGGCGGCCGGTCGGCCGACGCGGCGTTCGTCGTGCAGCAGTTCTTCATGCGCACCCCGGCCGAGGAACCGGCCCAACTCTACCTGGTGGAAGATCGGCTCGCGGCCGCGAGCGGCCTGGTCACCTTCAACGGCCGCGGCTTCGATCTGCCGCTCCTGCAAAATCGCTTCACCCTGGCCCGACGGCCTTGCCATTGGCTCGGCCTGCCACATCTCGACCTGTTGCCGGCCGCCCGGCGGATCTGGCGCGGGGCAAGCGAATCGTGCCGGCTGAGCAGCCTGGAGCAGTACGTGTTGCACGTCCGACGTTCCGAAGAGGACGTGCCCGGCTATCTGATCCCGGACATCTACCGCCGGTACTATCTGACGGCCGTGGTCAGCGACCTGCTCGTGCAGGTCTTCTACCACAACTTGATGGACATCGTGTCTATGCCATTGCTGGCCGGTCGGCTGGCGCAACTTTATCAGACCGACGATCTGGTGGCCAGGTTGGCCGCGCTGAATGCAATCGAACGGCTCAACCTGGCGCGCGCGTACGTGGAATTAGGCTGGTTTGCGGCGGCCGAAACAACTTACCGCGCCGCACTGGCGGCCAACGCGGCGGCGGCCCAGGTGCAGGCGTACCGCGAATTGAGCTTTCTGCTGAAACGCTTGGATCGCCATGAGGAAGCCGCCGCGCTGTGGGAAGAATGGATCGGCGCGGCCCCCGGCGCCGACCTGACCCCCTACATCGAGCTGGCCAAGCATCACGAATGGCACACGGCCGATCTGACGGCCGCGCGCGGGTGGGCGGCCTGGGCGCTGCACATCGCCGAAGGCCAGCCGGAAGGCCCGGGGCACGCGGCTTTGCTCGCCGGGCTGCGCCACCGGCTGGCGCGGCTGGAGCAGAAGCTCAGGGATGAGCATGGACACCCCCTCTCCTCTCCCAAATTTGGGAGAGGAGAGGGGGCTGGGGGGTGAGGTGAGGGCCTCCGTCCGGCCGGAAGCTGGATCACTTGACGCCTGGCCGGCCGATGTTATACTTGAAAAGGCTTGGGAAACGGAGGGAAGTTTGACTGCACGCGTGGCTGTCGCATCCCATTGGGATGAAGAGATCATCGCCACGACCCCCGGGCAACGCTTCCGGTTGGGCGGCGGCTGGTGGACCGTCATATTGACGCTGGTCATCCTGTTGAGCATGGCCGGTGCGCTCTACACCGCCGGCTGGAGCGAAGGGCTCGATCTGGTGCAAGGGGTGGTGGTCGTCGCCGCGCTCGTGGGCCTGCTCCTGGCGCTCACCCGCTGGAACGGCTTTATCGCCGCGCTCTACAGCCTGGTGGTCAGCGTGCCGGTGATCATCACGTTGCTGCACCGCGGCTTCTTCTCCGACCTGAGCTTGCACGACGCGCTCATCGCCATCGCGGAACGCAACGCGGCCTGGTTCGCGGCCCTCTTCAGCCGCGCCCCGGCTGCCGATAACCTGATCTTCGTGATCCAGCTTTGCCTGCTGGGATGGTGGATCGGCCATTTTGCCATCTGGACCCTCTATCGCCATCGCCAGGTGCTCTACGCGATCCTGCCGGCCGGCATCGGCCTGATCGTGGTCGTCTACTATGCCACCCTCAACCTGGTCGGCTATCTGATCGTGTACCTGATCGCGGCGATATTATTGGGGATCAACATCGAGCTGGCCCGCAATCAGGCGCGCTGGCGCATCTACCAGATCCGCTATCCGCCGGACATCTTTTGGGATTTCCTCAAGGCCGGCCTGACTTTCGCCGTCCTCGTCACCGCGCTGGCCTGGTTGATGCCGGGCGTCGCCAACCGGGCCGCGGTCGAACGCCTGACGCGGCCGCTGGAGGGGCCGTGGCGCCGCTTCGAACAAACCTGGTCGCGCATGTACAAGTCGCTGCGCTACCAGGGGCCACCCGTCCGCACCACGAAGTTCGGCAAGGCCATGTCTTTGGGAGGGCCGGTCAATCTGACCGACCGCATCATCTTCGAAGCGTACTCGCCCAGGCGCAGCTACTGGCGCGGGGCCACCTTCGATTTTTATACCGGCCAGGGCTGGCAAAGCACCGACGAGGACCTCTACATCATCGAACGGGATCAGCCGCTCAACGAACCGCGTTTCGTGCGCTATACCGAGATCACGGCCACCATCCGGCCGCTCGAGCCGGACCAGGATGTGATCTTTGCCGGGCCGCAGCCGCTGCGGGTGTCGGTGCCCACGAACGCGGACGCCAGTCGCGTGATGCCGGAGGGGGAGATCTACATTTCCCTGTTGCGCAGCCGGGTGCCCATCGGCAAGGATGCGCCTTACCAGGTAGTTTCGGCCGTGAGCATGGCGCCGGTCGAGGCCTTGCGCCAAGCCGGCACCGATTATCCGGCCTGGGTGACCGATCGCTTCCTGCAATTGCCCGAGACGTTCCCCGACAGCGTGCGGCAGGTGGCCATCAGCGTCACCGCGGGCTTCGACAATCCCTACGATCGCGCGGCGGCGCTCGAGGCGTACCTGCGCACGTTCAAGTACAACTTGCAGATCGCTGCGCCGCCGGCCGATGTGGACGCGGTCGAGTATTTCCTTTTTACTATCAAAGAGGGATACTGCGATTATTATGCGACGGCCATGGTGACGATGTTGCGGGCGGTAGGCATTCCGGCCCGCATGGTGGTGGGCTATACGGCCGGGGAATACGTCCAGCCCGAAGAGTTGTTGCCCTATGGCGGCGGTGGATACTACCGCGTCCTGGAGCGCAACGCGCACGCCTGGCCCGAAGTTTACTTCCCGGCGTACGGCTGGATCCCCTTCGAGCCGACCGCGTCCGAGCCGCTGCTGGCGCGGCCCACGACTGAAAACGCGGCCCGCGCGGGGGGCACGAATACGCCGCCCGACCGGCCCAACCCGGACGAGCTGGACGATCTGCGGCCCGAGCGGCCCGAGCGCGGCCCGCTCACGCCTGTGCGCAGCGATCCGCCGGCCATCCTCTGGCTGCGCGCCAATTGGCCAAAGCTGGCCGGCATGTTGGCCGTGGGGTTGCTGGCGCTGTCGGCGTGGTTGGGGTGGCACTGGCAACGCCGCAACTTCTACCGCCAGCCCGAGCTCCTCGTCCGGCTCTTCGAGGTCGTGGGGCGCTGGGCCGAGCGGCTGCGCATCTCCTGGCAGCCCAGCTTCACCCCCCTGGAGCGCGCCGCGGTCTTCAATCAGGCGATACCCGAGGCCCAACCGGCCGTCGGCCGGCTCGCCGACCTGTTCGTGGCCGAGCGCTATGGCCGCCGGCCGCCAGCCGCCGACGCGTTGGCCGGCCTGATCGCCGAGTGGGAACATCTGGAGCCGGCCCTCTGGCGACGTTGGATCCGTCTCCTGTTGAACCGGCTGAAGGCGAGGGCGAGGAAATGACATGCGGTGCAACCCCGCCTCCAACCCGAGGAGGGACCGGAGGCGGGGCGCCGCTCATTGTCCGCGCAATTGTTGCAGCTCTTGCCGCGCGTAATCCATAGCGGTGGGATCCTGGCCGGGGCCGATGGCCAGAAACTTTTCAAAGGCCTGGATCGCCAGCTCTTTTTGTCCTTTGAGGCGATACAGCACCCCCAGGCCGTAGTAGACCTCCGGCAGGTCGGGCTTGCGCTCGCGCGCGCGGGTGAGCAGCTTTTCGGCTTCACCCAGGTTGTTCTCCTGCAGGCGCACTACGGCGAGCAGATACAGGTTGGCTGCATCGTCCGGCTCCAGGCGCAACGCGGCCTCGAACGCGGCCGCCGCCTGGGCCAGTTGCCCCATTTGGTAGTAGACCACCCCCAGGTTGGCCTGTGCCGGCGCCATGTTCGGATCGCTGGCCAGCGCGGCCTTGAAGGCCTTCTCGGCTTCGGGCAAGCGGCCCTGGCGCACATACACGTTGCCCAGGCCGAACTGGGCACGCGCCAGCTTCGGATCGAGCGCCACCGCAGCGAGAAACTCGCGCTCGGCCTTCGCCAGGTCGCCCGCATCGAACGCGGCCTGACCGGCCGCTGCGTGGCCCGCCGCATCGCCGGAGGGCCGCGTCCCCGCCACGCCCGGCGTCGGCTCACCGGCTGCCGGCCCGGACGTGCCGCAGCCAACGGCCAGCAACAGAACCCCCATGGCAATCAGCCAGATTGCTCCGCTCCGTCGCAGTTTCGCCATGCGCCCCTCCTGTGTTTGTTCCGGTCGTACGGCCGTTAGCCTTGCTTGCACTCCAGCACGACTACTTGTGTCTCCTCGGGCAGATCGGCCTTCGTCACCTTGAGGCTTTCCTGGGGCGTATGCTCGGAGACCCCCATCTCCTTCAGGAATTTGCTGAGCGGCTCCAGGGGCAGGTTGACATACGGCGTCTGATAGTGCATGGGGATCACGATGCGCGGCTCAATCAGGCTGATGACCTCGGCGGCTTTGTCGGCGTCCAGCGCGCTGCCGCCGCCCACCGGCACCAGCAACACGTCAATATCCGGCATCGCCTCGACCTGCGCCTGGGTGAGCACGCGGGCCAGATCGCCCAGATGGCACACGGTCAGGTCGCCGAACTCGAAGACGAAGACCGTATTTTCTTCCTTCGCATCGCCGTGCGCGCCCGCGCCGCGCCAGGTTTGGATGCCGGTGATGAAGACACCCTTCACCTCGTATTCGCCGGGCCGGTTCAACACCCGCGCGTCGCCCTTGATGGCGCCGGCGGCCGCATGGCCCGGCGCGTCGTGGCTCACGGTGATGATATCGGCCCGCACGCGCGGCATGACGTAGCCGATGCTCTTGTCGTAGGGATCGGTCACGATCGTGACGCCGCCCTCGCGGATGCGGAAACAGGAATGTCCGAACCAGTCAATTTCCACAGCGTTGCCTCCATCGAAACGATGCCCTGATTATACTGCGAAGCGGGCATTTTGACCAAGGTGGTAACTGTTCACCGTTATCCCGCGCATCGCGCCTATGGGAGCGGACCCTCACCTCCTGACCCCCTCTCCTGCCAAGCGGGAGAGGGGGGAGCCCGGTCAAGAGCGGGGTTTTGGGGCCGCAAAGCGGCCCCAAAACCCCGCAAT
>JBBIKA010000097.1:9482-15393 GCA_037445695.1 Chloroflexota bacterium | reverse complement strand
TGGGGCCACGCAAGTTGCGAGTCCTACCGTCTTCCCACCAAAAGCCGCAGAGCCAAAAAATCGGGTGCCAGGCGCCCCAACGGCACCTGGCACCTCGATGTGGCGAATTATTCGTGGCCGGGATACCGGCGGTCTTCTAGGTCGGCCAGATACTTTTCGACCTCCATGGCCGCGGCCACCCCCTGGCCGGCCGAGGTGGCGGCCTGCTTGAAGCGGTGATCCTGGATCTCGCCGGCCGCGAAGATGCCCGGCACGCTTGTGCGCATCAGCCGATCGGTGATCAGATAGCCTTGTTCGTCCATGGCCAGCTTGCCCACGAAGAGCTGGTTATTGGGCAGATGGCCGACATAGACGAATACGCCCGCGATCGGCATCTCGGTGACCTCGGCCGTCACCACGTTCTTCAGCGTGATGCTCTCCACCTTAGTTTCCCCGTTGATGCGTTCCACCACGGAGTTCCAGATGAACGAGATCTTCGGCGACTCGTGCGCCCGGCGCTGCAACGTGGCGCCGGCCCGCAACTGGTCGCGGCGGTGGACGATGTACACGTGCGATGCGAAGCGGGTCAAGAACAGGGCCTCCTGCAGCGCGCTGTCGCCGCCGCCGATGACCGCCACTTCTTTGCCGCGGAAGAAGAAGCCATCGCAGGTGGCGCAATAGCTGACCCCGCGGCCCGTGAGCCGCTCTTCGCCCGGCACGCCCAGCCGCCGCGGGGATGCGCCCGTGGCCACGATCAGCGCCTTGGCCTTGAACACCTTGCCGCCGGCCGTGGTCACCGTGAAGGGTGGGCCGTTGACATCTACTTCGGTCACGTAGTCAATCAACACCTCGGTGCCGAAGCGCTCGGCCTGCTTCTGCATGTTCGCCACCAGCTCCGGCCCCTGGATACTCTCGATGCCCGGATAATTCTCGACTTCGGTCGTGAGGGCGATCTGGCCGCCCAGCTCGTTGCCGGTGATGAGCAGCGGTCGCAGCTCCGCGCGGCCGGTGTAGATGGCTGCCGCCCAGCCGGCCGGTCCGCTGCCGATGATGATCACGTTTTCGATTTCGGGTCGCGGCCCCGCCGCGGCCGGCTGTTCGGCCGGCTCGGCCGCGGCGCCGAGGTTCAGATTGAAGTCTAACATGGCTCTCACTCCTTTTACATCGTGCCTGGTAAGTCTGACGGGGTCATTTTCAGGTCTGCACTGGTGCTTTGTTAGCCAACAATTACTTTTTCGATCGCCCTATCTCTCCCCCCGGCCCCCGCTCTCCCCTGAAAGGGAAGAGCGGGGGTGCTGAGGAGGGGGTTTGCGGGCGGCTTCGCCGCCCGCAAACCCCATTCCGCCTTCTCCCCGCCCCCTCTCAGGGGACGGGGGATGGGGGTCAATGCGGTAAAGTGCAAAATCTAAGCTCACAAAGCACTCGCGTTCCGCCAAAGACTCATGCACTCAAATGTCGTTTGCCGCGTACAAAATCAACGCGGCCGCAACGACACCGGCTGTTTCGGCCCGCAAAATGCGCGGCCCCAAGCTCGCGGGCCGGATGCCATGGCTGCGCGCCAGGGCGATCTCGGCTGTGCTGAAGCCGCCTTCCGGGCCAACAAAGACTTGGATGTGCCTGCTCTGCGCGAGGTTACAGGCGCTCAAGACATCGCGCAGCCGCGCCTCCCGCTCGCCTTCCCAGAAGATCAGCCGCACCTCATGATCTCCGGAATGGCGGTCTTCGGCCTGCGAACCGGGAGCGGCCAAAGTGCCGGAGATGGCCTGCGCGAAGGACCGGGGGGGATGGAGGATGGGCAGACAACCCCGGCCGCTCTGCTCGGCGGCCTCCTGAATGATCCGTTCCCATCGGCCGCGCTTGGCCGCGAGCGCGGCCGGATCGTCCACGATGCTGCGTTCGCAGATCAGCGGCACGAAGGCCGCCACGCCGACCTCGGTCCCCTTCTGTAATACCCACTCGAAGCGTTCGCCTTTGAGCACGGCCTGGTACAGGGTAATCCGCGTGGTCGGTTCGCCTTCGGCCTCCCAACGGCGCAAGACCTGGAAACGAGCGCCCTCGGCGTCGGCAGCCATCAAAGAGGCCTCGCATGCCCGGCCGCGGCCGTCGAGCAGGATCGCCCGCTCGCCGGGCCGCATGCGCAAGACGCGTCGCACCTGATGCGCCTGATCGCCGGTCAGGGTGATGACCGGCTGGGCAAAGACCGCTGGGGCCACAAAGAAGCGGTGCATCGTTGCTCGCCCATCTGATTACACATCTATCACCAGCGGCAGGATGAGCGGCCGGCGGCCCGTACGCGCGTAGCAATACTGGCTAAGCACATCCTTGATCTTGTTGCGGATCGTCGAGCCGGTCGCCGGCATCCGCAACACCTCCCACATGCGGTCCTTGGCCCCTTCGATCAGGTCGTCGGCCTCGGCCACATAGACGAACCCGCGCGTGAGGATCTCGGGATCGGCCACGATCTCGCCCGTGGCCGTATTGCGCGCCACGATCGCCACCAGGAAGCCGTCGCGGGCCAGATGTTGGCGATCGCGCAGCACGGCCGAGCCGATGTCGCCGACGCTCAACCCGTCTACCAACACGTGGCCTTCGCTCACCCGTTCGCCCGGCCGGATGCCGTTCGGCCCCACCTCGACGACCTGGCCGCTCTCCACGATGACGATGTGGTCGGCCGGGATGCCCATCTCTTGGGCCGTGCGCGCATGGAGCACCAGATGGCGGTATTCGCCGTGCATCGGCACGAAGAAGCGCGGCCGCACGAGCGAGATCATCATCTTGTGATCCTCGCGGCTGCCGTGGCCCGACACGTGCACATCGGACAGGTCGGAGTAGATCACGTCCGCGCCCAGGCGAAAGAGATCATCAATGACGTGATTGACCGTCTCCTCGTTGCCGGGGATTGGTGTGGCCGAAAGCACGACGGTGTCGCCGGGCACGATCTGCAATTGCGCGTGTTCCTCGCTGGCCAGCCGCGCCAATACCGAGGTCGGCTCGCCCTGGCTGCCGGTGCACACGATGACCACTTCTTCGCGCGGCAGGTTGTTCATCTCGGAGGTGGTCAACAGATCCTCTGCGGCGATGTCCAGATAGCCCAGGTTGATCGCCATGCGCACGTTGTTGACCATGCTGCGTCCCACCACGCCCACCCGGCGGCCATAGCGCCGTGCCACCTGGATCACCTGCTGGATGCGGGAGATGTTGGAGGCAAATGTGGCCACTACCACCCGGCCCGTGGCACGCGCCATGATGCGATCGAGGGCATCGGTGACCCGCTGCTCCGAGGGGGTGAACCCTTCGGTATCGGCATTGGTCGAATCAGAGAGGAGCAGGAGCACGCCCCGATCGCCGAGCGCGCGCAGCTTGGCCACATCTGTCAGCCGGCCATCTACCGGCTGCTGGTCGAACTTGTAGTCGCTGGCATGGATCACCAGGCCGATCGGGGTCGTCACGGCCACGCCGACCGCATCGGGGATGCTATGACACACGTGAAAGAACTCAACCCGGAAGGGGCCGAAGGTCAACACGTCGTCGGCCGTGATCGTGTGCAGCTCGGCGTCGGCCAGGAGGCCGGCCTCCTTGAGCTTCACCTCGGCCAGGCCGCGCGTCAAGGGGGTCGCATAGACGGGCACGTCCAGGTACTTGAGCAAATACGGCAGAGCGCCGATGTGATCCTCATGGCCGTGCGTCAGGATCACGGCCTGGACGCGGTCCGCCCGATTGGTCAGGTAGGTGATGTCGGGGTAGACCAGGTCAATGCCCGGCATGTCGTCTTCGGGGAACATCAGGCCGACATCTATGACCAGGATCTGCCGGTCGTATTCCAACACCATCAAATTCTTGCCGATCTCGCCGACGCCGCCGAGAGGGATCACCCGCAACGGATATTCCGACAAAGAAACCTCCCCTTCAAGATGCACATAGCAGACAACGTTCCAGCTTCGCGTGCGCCTCCTGTCGCGCCTGGGCCAACCGGTTCCGCATGGCCGGTTCGTCCAGGGGCGGCGTCGTCATGATCAGGGCATCTTCGCCGTCGCGATAGTAACGGCGCCGCCGGCCGACCACTGCATAGCCGAGCTTGAGATAGAGCTGCTGCGCCGCCACGTTGCCGGCGCGCACTTCCAGCGTCGAAAGTCGCGCCCCGCGTGCCACCGCGGCGTCGAGCAGGCCGAGCATAAGATAGAGGCCCAGGCCACAGCCGCGCCATTCGGGGTGGGTGGCCACGGTGGCGATGTGGGCCTCGTCCACCATCATCCAGAACCCGCCATAGGCCAGGATCGCCGGAAGCGCCGGCTGAGCCGGCCGCGGCATAGGCGGCCGCACCACCAGATAGGTGGCCAGGTCGTTTTCCGTCAAGTCAATCAGGTACATGCGTCGCGTCCAGGGGTCTTTGAAGCAGGCCCGTTCGAGCGACATGATGAGGTCCAGGTCCTCAACCGTCATCGGCGCAAGCAGAGGCAACGACATCATCAATCCGTCTTAGCGGGCGGCGGTTCGTGCAGGTAGATGGGGCTCAGCGTGGCCGGATCATCGGCCTGGCCCGCGGTGTAGCGTTGCCATGCCAGTTCGGCCAGATAGCCCGCCCGGCGCAGGGCGAGGGCCGGCGGCCGGAACTGCACGCGCGACCGGCCGCTGCGGGTGGCCAGGGCCGCGCGATCGGCCGCCATCAGCTCGCCGACCACGATCGTCGGCCGGCCGATGGTGTCGGCGAGCGCCTCGATCGTCGAAAGCCGATAGGGGGTTTGCGCGGCCCAGCCGGCCGGGCCGTGCGCATAGAGCGCCCAACAGACCCGGCCCCGGCCCGCCTGAATGACGGCGATCACGGGGGCCGGCGCGTCTTGATGGCCGTAGGCGACCGCGTCGAGCGTGGGCACGCCGAGCAGCGGCACGCGCCGGGCCAGAGCGAGCCCCTTGGCCGCGGCGAGCGCCACGCGCAGGCCGGTGAACGAGCCGGGGCCAAGCGCCACGCCCACCGCCCGCAGATCCTGCGGACCGACGCCGGCCAGCTCCATCATGCGCGCCACCTGCGGCATCAGCTCGACCGTGTGCCGGTTGGCCGAATGCCAGTTGTATTCGGCGAGCAAGCCGCGCTCGCCGTCGTAGAGCGCCACGCCCGCCCAGCGGGTCGAAGTGTCAAGCGCCAGCAACATAGATTGTGTCTTTCGGGCGGGCCGCCAGTGCAGCCGTCAGCTCGCCCAGCAGCTCGACATAGCGCGCGCCGTGGGCGACGAAGCACAGGCGGCGGCGAGTCTCGTCCACATATTCGAGTCGCACCTCAAGAAAGGCCTCGGGCAAGAGGCCGGGGATGCGATCGGCCCATTCGATCACCAGGATATCCTCGTCGGAGATCAGGTCGTCGAGGCCGATGTCCCACATCTCGGCGGTGGCGTTGGCCAGGCGATAGCAGTCGGCGTGTTGAAGCACGCGGCCGTCGGGCGCGCGATAGCGGTTGACCAGCACGAAGGTGGGGCTGGTCACGGGGACCGCGATCCCCATCCCGGCCGCCAGGCCCTGCGTCAGAACGGTTTTGCCCGCGCCCAGGTCGCCGGCCAGCGCCAACACATCGCCGTTGCGCAGCCGGCGGCCCAACGCGGCGCCGACCGCCTTCGTGGCCTCGGCTCCTTGCGTCTCGATAAGCAGATGACAAGTTCCCATATACGATGCCCATTATACCCGTTCCCCGGCGCGAGAACAAAACCGCGCTGTATTCTGGCCTCCTTCATGGCGAGTAACGACCTGCTCTCCTCGGTCGGTAGGCCCATTTTGACCCCCTCATCCCCCTTTTCCCCCCCTTCTCCCCCGTTTCGGGGAAGAAGGGGGAAGAAGAGGGGGGTTTGGAGGCGGCCCCCAACCCCCCCCCCCCAAACCCCAAAATAAAAACCCAACCACAACCAAAAAATGGGGCGCCGGGGCGGGCGGGGGGTGAGGTGGCGGC
>JBBIKA010000097.1:0-9472 GCA_037445695.1 Chloroflexota bacterium | reverse complement strand
GCCTCCAAACCCCATGATCGCCCCCTCTCCTCTCCCAAACTTGGGAGAGGAGAGGGGGCCGGGGGGTGAGGTGAGGGAGCTCTACCGTGGCGAACAGTGACCGGCCCGCAACCGCGCGGCCAGGTTTGTCGTTTTTCCCCGCTTTGGTGGTATGATAAGAACCACATTGCACGGGGAGTTGCGCCATGCGTATTTTGGTCTTATCGGATATTCATGCCAACTTGGCCGCGTTGGAGGCCGTTCTGGCCGACGCGAAATCCTTCGATTATGAAGCTGTCTGGTGCCTGGGTGATACGGTGGGTTATGGGCCAGAGCCGAACGAATGCATCATGCGCCTCCGCCAGCTCAAACTGCAGGCGGCGGTCGTCGGCAACCACGACTGGGCCGTGATCGGCCGCATGGACGCTGAAGACTTCAATCCTGAAGCGCAGCGCGCGGTGCTCTGGACTCGCGAGAATTTGACGCCGGAGAGCATGGCCTGGCTGCGCGATTTGCCCAGCACACCCGTGGTGGTGGGAGATTTCACCTTGACCCACGGCAGTCCGCGCGATCCGGTCTGGGAGTACATCATCTACCCGCCCAGCGCGCATGCCAATCTCGCACATTTCCACACCCCGTTTTGCCTGATCGGCCACACCCACCTGCCGACGGTCTTCGTCAGCGATGCGGACGGCCGGACGGTGAATCTCGTGCGCGTGCGGCCGGCCGAGGCGGTCGCCCTCAGTCGGGAGCGCCGCGCGTTCTTGAACCCCGGCAGCGTCGGCCAGCCGCGCGATTCCGATCCGCGGGCGTCCTACGCGCTCCTCGACACCGAGCGTGCCACCTGGCTGTTGCGCCGGGTGGCTTATCCCATCGAGGTCACCCAGGCGCATATGCGCGCCGCCCATCTGCCCGAACGGCTGATTGTGCGGTTGGAATATGGGTGGTAGGCTGGAGATGGGGGATTGGGGATTGGAGGGGATTATGAGGCGGTTTCTGTCGGTGGCTTTGTTGATCGGGATGGTGTGGGTGACGGCGGGGTGCGCGGCGCCGGCGCCGCAACGCGCGACGGTGAGCGAGGCGGGCCGGCCGGCGACGATGCCCGTAGCCGGCGCGCCGGCCACGGCCGAGCGCGCCGCTTCCGCGCCGGCCGGCGACGCCGAGCGGATGATCGTCCGTACGGCCGAGCTGAGTCTGGTCGTCGCGGAGGCCGAGCCGGCCATGAAGGCGGTGGCCGACCTGGTGACCGCCGTCGGCGGCTACGTCGCCGGCTCGCAGACCTGGCGCGAGAACAACCAGGTGCGCGGCCGCATGTCGGCCCGCGTGCCGGCCGACCGGCTCGACGAGACGCTGGCGGGAATCAAAAAGCTGGCCGTGCGCGTGGAGCGGGAGAACATCGGCGGCAAAGACGTGACCGAGGAGTACAGCGATCTGAACGCCCAGCTCGTCAACCTGGAGGCCACCGAAAAGGAGCTGCGCGAGCTGCTCACGGAAGTGCGCCAGAAGACCCAGAGGGCCGAAGATGTGCTCCAGGTCTATCAGGAGCTGACGAAGGTACGCGGCGAGATCGAGCGCATCAAGGGCCGGATGCAGTACCTGAGCAATCAGACGGCATTGGCTACGGTGACCCTCGACCTGATCCCCGACGTGCTCGCCCGGCCGGTGGTCGAACCGGGCTGGCGGCCGCTGGAGACGATCAAGAACGCCGGCCGCGCGCTGGTGAATACGCTCAAATGGCTCGTAGATGCGCTGATCTGGCTGGTGATCGTCGTCGTGCCCGTCCTGATCATCCTGGCGCTTCCGATCGTCCTGCTCGTGTGGGGCATCCGCCGGCTGGTGCGGCGCAAGAAGCCGTAACGCCTACAGGTTGTGCCCTTCCGAGCGCAGCTCGTGATAGACGCTCAGCCCCTCGATGATCTCGCGCTGGCGGTCGCGTATCTGGCGTTCGCTCTGGCGCAGCTTGAATGCATCGAGCTTTTGGAAGATCAAGTGCTGCACATACTGTGGCCTGGCCACGTTCTTGAAGGTGAAGCCTTCGTCCAGAGCGGCAGTCTTAATGATCACGTCGCCATAGCCGAGCAGGTTCTGCCAGACGCCTTTCTGCTCGGCAAACACGTTTTCCACGCGATCCAGGGTGCCTTCGCGGCGTTTGATGGAAAGCCACAAAGGGGTGGCCTCGATGTCTATGATGCGATCCTTTTTCAGGATGTAGAGATCGTTCCGGTAATCTGCGAACTCCCAGAGGAGCCACCCCAAGAAAAAGCAGAAAACGAACCACCAGGGCAGATGGAGCGCAATCCGATTGGCGCCCAACTCGGTCCTGAACAGGACCCAGCCGAAGACCAGCCAGATCAGCAAGAGGATCAACGGCCGACCGGCCTGAAAGATCAACTGGATGGGGTGTTTGCGCCAGAGGAATTCCCCTTCGCCGACCTGGATCTCTTGCGCCGGGCCGCCGATCAAGAGCTTGCGCCATCGGTCGGGCAGCCGGTTGGCCAGGCGCACGAAGGGGCCGGGCAGGGTGCCCTTCAGCGCCGGCAGCTTGCGATCACTGCGTTGTCGGCGCCACAGTTGCCACCGCCTGCGCCGCTGGGGGGACGCGTGCGTATCGGCGCTCAGCGCCCGGCCTACCGGCGGAATCGGCAGCGCCAGGCGCAGATCGGTCATCACGGCTTTGCGCAACTCTTCGTGGCGCAAGCCGCGCGTGCCGGCCGTGGTCTCGGCCTGTCCGCGCTTGATCCGCGCCTGCACCTGGTCGGGGTGCGGCACATGCGCGAATTTGATCGCTCCCGCGCGCGCGGCCGAGCGGATGGTCACATCGCCGTAATCGAATACCCGCCCCCAGAATGTCGCATCGTAAGTCACATCCTGGATCATATCGAGCGGCGTCTCGGTGCGCGCCTCGTAAAGCAAGAACAGGCGATCGCGCCGCGTCACCCGGCGATTGGTGATGGCGTAATAGTCGTCCAGATAGTTGAGGAGCGCAAAGGCCGCCACGGGCAAGAGGAAAAGCGCCGAAACGATCAGCGTAAAGACCCTTAGCTCGTCGCTGAGCTCAGCCGGGACCAACAAGGTGATCGCCCACAGCGCCAGGAAGATGAGCCCCACCGCGGCCAGAGGGCCCGCCAGCCACAACCAGTGCGGCCGGCCCATCCATTCCAGCTTTTCGTCGTCCTGCATCCAATCGAAAGGTCGAACCTCCTGTTTGACCTGCACCGTGCGCTGTTTGAGCGGCACGTTGGGCGTCCACAACTGCGGATCCTCCAAAAAGGCCACATTCAGGTCGCGGCGATCCAGCACGATGATGTCCGCGCCGTCGAGCCGGCCGTGGGCGGCCGTTGCCGGGGAGGACACCGCGCGCACGGTAACCTCGTGCTCTTTGCCCGCGAACAGCGATGTTTCGCCGTAGACCGCCGGCGCGTACAACATATCGCGCGGCCGTTGGCGGCCCTGGGGATCCAGGGCCGACCGGATGGCCGCGCCCTGGCGCAGGATCACCAAGCCATAGCCCGGCTGTCCCTGGGTGGTGATGTTCTGGCCGGCCGGGACGAACATCCAGCCGCAAAACTGCGCCAGATGCACCCTCTGTTCGCGCGAGAGGCCCTGAAACACCCCGTCGTCAGGCAACCAGTCGCGGATGTTGAACGGTCGTCGCGTCAGTTGGGCCACGTCCGGGAAGGTGTCGGCCAGGGCGTTGAACAGCCCGGCCGGGAAACGCACGAGCCGCGAGGCGTAGCGCGTGCGCGCCGTCAGCGCGGTGCAGGCTTGCCCCGGCCGGGCAGCGGCTCCGGGCGCCACGAAGAAGTTGCCGGCCGTCAGGCGCCATTCCGGCAGGCCGAATGCGACCGGGCCCGTCACCGCCACCTGGCCCCATTCGATCACGTAGAGGCTGCCGGCCTGAGAGAGGTCCACATCGCGCTCCGCGTTCAGATCCATCACCTCGACCAGCGCGGCGAGCTGCAGGATGGTCGCATTGTCCACGCTGCGCAGCACGGGCAGGCGCCGGAGGCGTCCCGCCAGCTCTGGATGCAGCAGGAATTCGTACAGCTTGTCATTGCGCTCGAGCGCGCTGCGCAGATCGGACGGCCGCAGGCGATAGAAGACGGTCGGCTCGACCGCGGTCACTTCGATCTGGGGCAGGTTGAAATAGAGCGCGGCCTGGCCGAAGCAGTGTCCCGCCTGCAGCTCCCACTCGAACCACGGCCGGCCCTGCCGATACAGACGGCCGCGCGCGTTGCCGACGCCGACGATGTAGAAGTCGCCGGGCGGATCTCCCCGGCGCACGATCGCCTCGCCGGGCTGGGCTTCGATCCGATCGAGGCGCTGCAGGTAATCGGTCTTGAGCTCGGTCCACGTCTTGGCCAGGGGAGTATCCTTGAGCGCCTCCCATGCTTCGGCCATTTGGGCATCGTTCAACATGGCCTACAACCTTTCGTGCACGCTCTGCGCGGCGGCCAACGTCATGCCGGGCACGGCCGCCAGCTCCTCCACCGATGCCTGGCGGATCGCCTCCAACGAGCCGAAATGTTTAAGCAAAGCCTTGCGCCGGGCCGGGCCGATGCCCGGGATCGCGTCCAGCTCGGACGCGATGGCGGCCTGGCTCCGTTTCTCGCGATGCGCAGTGATGGCGAAGCGATGCGCCTCGTCGCGGATGCGCTGGATGAGGAAGAGCCCCTGGCTCCCCGGCGGCAGCAGGATGGGGTCGCTCCGGCCGGGCAAGAACAGCTCCTCCCGTTGCTTGGCCAGGCCGACGACCGGCACCACCTCGGTCAGGCCGAATTCGGCGAGCACCTCGACCGCCACGCCGAGCTGCCCCTTGCCGCCGTCCACGATCAGCAGATCGGGGAGCCGCTTCCATGATTCGTCCGCCTTGCGCGCCTTCGCGCCGGGATCGGCCGTGGCCTCTTCGACCGCGCGGCGGAAGCGGCGCTTGAGCACCTCGCGCAGCGCGGCGAAGTCGTCCGGTTCGCCCAGGCCGCCGCGGCCTTTGATGTTGAAACGGCGATAGCTGCTCTTTTCGGCCGCGCCTTTGGCGAAGACGACCATGCTGCCGACCGTATGGGTGCCCTGCAACGTGGAGATGTCGAAGCATTCGATCCGGCCGGGCGGCGCGGTCAGCCCCAAGGCCTCCTGGATCTGCGCCAGGGCCTCGGTCTGGCGGTGGGTATCGGCCTGCCATTGGGCCTGGAGCGCCGCCAGGGTGGCGGCCGCGTTCTCGGCGGCCATCTGGAGCAGCTCGCGCTTGGGGCCGGCAGTCGGCACGCTGAGGACCACCTTTTCGCCCCCGCGACGGCCGCGCAGCCACTGCTCGATGATCTCCCGCTCATCCAGGTCTTTGGGCAGGATGATGGTGGGGGGCACGAACGCGGCCTCGTCGTAGAACTGCTTGACGAACGCGGCCACCAGCTCGCCGTTCTGCTCGGCGCTCACGCCGTCCAGCACGAAGGTCTCCCGGCCGATCAGCTTGCCGCGGCGGATGAAGAAGACCTGCACGCACGCTTCGGCCGTGCGCGGGTCCTGGGCGAAGGCGATCACATCCTCGTCTTCCTGGCGGCCGCTCACCACCTTTTGGCGTTCGATCAGATGGCCGGCCGCGCGGATCTGATCGCGCAACATGGCCGCGCGTTCGAATTGCAGGCGCTCGGCCGCCTGGACCATCTGGGCCTTCAGGGTTGCCAGCGCCTCCTCGCTGTTGCCTTCCAGGAAGTTGGCCAGGCCGGCGATGATCTGGCGATAGCCGTCCCGATCTACCGCGCCGATGCACGGCCCGGCGCAACGTTTGATATGGTAGTAGAGGCACGGCTTGGCATCGCGGCCGGTGATCTCGCGCGTGCAATCCAGATAGGGGAAAACGCGGCGCAGCGCGTCGAGGGTCTGACGCACGGCATAGCCCGACGTGAACGGCCCATAATAGCGACCGCCATCTTGCTCCATCCGCCGCACGATGCTGACGCGCGGGAAATCGTCCTGCCAGTGGATCTTGATGTAGGGATAGGTCTTGTCGTCGCGCAGGCGAATGTTGAAGCGGGGGCGATAGCGCTTGATCAGCTCGTTCTCGAGGATCAACGCCTCCAGCTCGGTATCGGTCACGATCCATTCCAGGTCGGCGATCTCGGCCACCAGGCGCCGGATGCGCGAGTCATGGCGCGCGCTCTCGTGGAAGTAGGAGCGCACGCGCTGCTTCAGCACCACCGCCTTGCCGACGTAGATCACCTTGCCGTCGGCCGAGCGATAGAGATAGACCCCCGGCCGTTCGGGGAGCGTCTCGAGTTTTTGGATCAGCTCGCCGGAGAGATGCGTGTTCACAGCCATAGCCATATTATACTACATCGCCAGCCGCCGCGCGATGGCACGTTTTACCTCGTCGGCCTCGGCCGGCAGCTCGACCGGTGGATTGCGATGGCGGGCCACCACGTCGGCCAACGTAGCTTCGTGATAGGCCACCTTGAACTCGCTGAACTTCAGGCCGTGGGCGGTGGAAACAACCACCACGCGCTGCTCGCGGCGAATGATCCCCTGTCGCGCCAGTTTGGCGACTACCGCCAGCGCCACCCCCGTGTGCGGACACGCGTAAAGCCCGGCCCGGTCGGCGAGGGCGGCGGCCTCGGCCAGCTCGTCTTCGCTCGCCTGTTCCACCACGCCGTCGAACGCGCGCAGCGCGGCCACAGCCTTCTCGTAGCTCACCGGCGCGCCGATGCGAATGGCCGATGCGGCCGTCGGGCCGGCCGTCACCGGCTCCAGGCGATCGAAGCCGCGCAGATACGCGCGGTAGAGCGGATTGGCGCGTTCGGCCTGCGCCGCCGCCAGCCGGGGAAGGCGCTCGATCAGCCCCAGCTCGTGCGCCATCGCCAACCCCTTCGCCAGCGCCGAGATGTTGCCCAGATTGCCCGATGGCAATACGATCCAGTCGGGCACTTCCCAGGCGAGCTGCTGGACGATCTCGATCCCCACCGTCTTCTGCCCCTCCACGCGCAGCGAGTTCATGGAATTGGCCAGATAGATCGAGTTGTCGCGCGTCACCTCTTGCACGATCCGCATGCAGCCGTCGAAGTCGGTGTCGAGCGCGAGCACGTGCGCGCCGTGCGCGATGGGCTGGATGAGCTGGGCGGTGCTGATCTTGCCCCTGGGCAGGAAGACGATGGCCGGAATGCCGGCGGCGGCCGCATAGGCCGCCAGCGCGGCCGACGTGTCGCCGGTGGAGGCGCACGCCACCGCGCGCACGGGGCTATGCCCCTCGGCCATCATCTGATGGACCGCGCTCACCAGCACGGTCATGCCCAGGTCTTTGAACGAACCGGTATGGCTCACTCCGCACTGTTTGATCCACAGATCTTCCACGCCCAGGTCGCGGCCCAGCCGCGGCGCATGGAGCAGCGGCGTGTTGCCCTCGCCCAGGGTGACGATATGCTCGGCCCGGATCTGCGGCAACACCCACTCGCGTTTGGCCCACACGCCCGATCCGTGGCCGCCGGCCGCCTGCGCGAACCGCGCGCGCCATTCCGCGGCCGGGCGTTCGGCCAGGGCGGCCATGTCGTGGGCCACCTCCAGCAGGCCGCCGCACGCCGGACAACGATAGATGACGTCGAAGACACTGTAACGGCCCGGACAGCCGCGAATGCATTGATACCAGGCCGAATACGAAGGCATAGCCTGCTCTTCCTCCCAATCGAAAGATCACGTGAATGGCCGACGGCCGTCACGCCTGAACGATTGGAGTCTAGCATCGGTGCAATATTTGTGCAACCCGCCGGCCCCTGCTATACTGTGTCCGGCAAGATCACATCCTGGAGGTCGTCATGTTCTTCGAGCTGCGTCAATATCGCGTTCTGCCCGGCCAACGCGCGGCCTGGGTTAAGTTCATGGAAGAGGTCATCATTCCTTACCAGGTCTCCAAGGGAATGGTCGTCGTCGGCAGCTTCGTGGGCCAGGAAGAGGAGGATCTGTACGTGTGGATCCGCCGCTTCGAGAGCGAAGAGGAGCGCGCCGCATTGTATCAGGCCGTCTACGAGACCGATTACTGGAAGAATGAGATCGCGCCGAAGGTGGGCCAGATGCTCGATCGCTCGCGTACCGTTGTGACCCGCATCGAGCCGACGCCGAAATCGGTGATCCATTGAGCCGGCTTTCACGGCTCTCACATTTTGACAGTCGCGGGCATCTATGCTAAACTATTGTCTGTAAAAGATGATCGCTTAGCCGATCAGAAGCATAGCTAACGTTTGGAGTTCTCATGGCCTTTAGCCTGCGTTTCCCCCGTCGTCGTTTCAACCGAACCGGCTAACCCCGGTCGAGGGAAGCGCGCGGGCCGAATTCCAACGACGTATCAGGCAACCAGCACCCAGACCAGGGTGCTGGTTTTTTTTGCACTGGAGACTTGGTCATGATCAAGATCGGCATCTATGGCGCCACCGGCTATACCGGCCTGGAGTTGCTGCGGTGGCTGCAACGCCACCCCGCAGCCGAAATCGTCTGGCTGACCTCTGAGAACTCGGCCGGCCAGAAGTTCGGTGATGTGTTCGCCGTGCCGCCCACCCTGGGCCGGCACACGCTGATCGCGTCGGCCGCGGCCGACCCGTCGGCGGTAGATCTGGTCTTCTGCTGCCTGCCCCACGGCGTGTCGCTGGAGCCGGTGGCGAAGGCGCGCGCGGCCGGCGCGCGGGTCATTGATCTCAGCGCCGACTATCGCCTGCAGGACCCGGCCGTCTACGAGAAGTGGTACGGCCACGCTCACACCCGGCCCGACCTCCTGGCCGAAGCCGTCTACGGCCTGCCCGAGCTGCATCGGGCCGAGGTCGCCGCCGCGCGCCTGGTGGCCAATCCCGGCTGCTATCCGACCAGCGTCATTCTCGGCCTGGCGCCGCTGGCCCGGGCCGGCTGGCTCTCGGGCACCATTGTCGCCGACAGCAAGTCGGGCGTCTCGGGCGCGGGTCGCTCTCCCAGCCTGAAGACGCACTTCGTCGAGGCCAACGAAAACGTCAGCCCGTACAACATCGGCCGCGTCCATCGGCACCTGCCGGAGATGGAACAGGAGCTGCACAGGGCAAGCGGCCGATCGCCGGCCGCGGCCGAGCCGTGGCAGCTCGTCTTCTCGCCGCATTTGTTGCCCATCAGCCGGGGCATGCTTTCCACGCTCTACGTGACGTTGCCCGCCGACGTGACCGAAGCTCAGGTGCGCGCGCAATATGAGCAGATGTACGCCGACGAACCGTTCGTCTATCTCCTGCCGCGCGGCCAGGTGGCCACGATGGCCCATACGACGAACACCAACTTCTGCGCCATCGGCCTGACGCCCGTCCCCGGCACGCGCACCCTGATCGTTACTTCGAGCATTGACAACCTGGGCAAGGGCGCTTCGTCCGCGGCCGTGCAGAACATGAACGTGATGTTCGGATGGCCGGAGACGCTGGGGCTAACCTGACAATAGACGTGCCAGGCACTTTATGAAAGTTAAAGAATTAAACCGGTCATCGCGTTCGCCGGCGCGCTGTGCGTC
>JBBIKA010000096.1:0-15424 GCA_037445695.1 Chloroflexota bacterium | reverse complement strand
GGGGGGCCCACTGCATTCGGAATTGCCGAAATGACCCTTGTCCCGCCAGAAGCTGGAGAGCCGGTTTAATAATCCTATTACGTGCCAGGCACTTTTGAAGTGCCTGGCACGCGGGCGAAACAAGCCGGAAGGAGAATGCGATGACCGAATTTCCACGCACGACCGTCGGCGGGGTGAGCCTGCCCCGCCTGCTCATCGGCACCAACTGGTTCCTGGGCTATTCCCACACCAGCCTGGCCAAGGATCGTTTCATCAAGGAGCTTCAGGATCGGCGACGGATTGCCGATGTCGTGGCGACCTTCGTCGAGTACGGCGTGGATGCCGTGATGGGGCCGCCTTCGCAGCACCTGGAGCACGCGCTCCAGGATGCCGAGGCGCGCACGGGCCGGCGGATCATCCGCATCATCACGCCCAGTTTCAACATCGTGCCCGGCGGGCCGAAGGAGCGCGAGCCGGAGGCGGCGTTCGACGAATGCGTGCGGCTGAATGCCACCTTCTGCCTGCCGCATCAGTGCGTCACCGACGCGCTGCTCGACCGCATGCACGGGGTCATCCGTGACCTGGATCGCTACAGCGCCATGATTCGCGCGCGCGGCATGATCCCCGGCCTCTCGACGCACATGCCCGAAGCGGTCGTCTATGCCGACAAGATGGGCGCCGATGTCGAGACCTACATCCAGATCTACAACGCGGCCGGCTTTCTGATGCAGGTCGAGGCAGATTGGGTGATGCGGATCATCCAGAAGGCGAAGAAGCCGGTGATGACGATCAAACCGCTGGCCGCGGGCCGGCTGTTGCCGGTCGTCGGCCTGGCGTTCGTCTGGAATACGATCCGCGATCAAGACATGGTCACGATCGGCTGCACGACGCCGGATGAAGCGCGCGAGGTCGTCGAGATCTCGCTCGATCTGCTCAATCGCCGCATCCCGGAGAACGCGCTGCAGAAGACGAGAAGCAAGAGCACGTTGGAATAGCGCTTCCGGCCGGAGCCGGAGGCGTTTTCTCAGCCAACAAGGCAACAGGAGCGATTGCATGATTGCGAAGGTACCTGTGGGCATCATCGGTTGCGGCAACATCAGCCCGGCCTACATCAAGGGCTGCCGCATGTTCGAGATCCTCGATCTGGTCGCGGTCAGCGACATTGACATGAACCGTGCCCGCAACCGGGCGGCCGAGTTCAATGTGTCCATCGCCTGTACGGTGGAGGAGCTGCTGGCGAACCCCGACATCAAGATCGTGATCAACCTCACCACGCCGAAAGCGCACGCCGAGGTCAACCTGGCAGCCATTGCCGCGGGCAAGAACGTCCACTGCGAGAAGCCGCTGGCGGTCAACCGGGCCGACGGTGCCCGCACGCTGGCCGCGGCCAGGGAGAAGGGCGTGCTGGTGGGCTGCGCGCCCGATACCTTCTTCGGCGCCGGCATCCAGACCTGCCGCAAGCTGATTGACGACGGCTGGATCGGCGAACCGGTGGCGGCGACCGCGTTCATGACCTGTCACGGCCACGAGGGCTGGCATCCCGACCCGGAGTTCTACTACGAGGTGGGCGGCGGGCCGATGCTCGACATGGGGCCGTACTACCTGACCGCGCTGGTCAACCTGATGGGGCCGATTCGCCGCGTCACCGGCTCGGCGCGCATCACCTTCCCCGAGCGCATCATCGGCAGCCAGCCCAAGAAGGGCAAGCGCATCGTCGTGGAGACGCCCACGCATGTTGCGGGCGTGATGGATTTCGCGTCGGGCGCGATCGGCACGATCATCACCAGCTTCGACGTCTGGTTTGCCAACCTGCCGCGCATCGAAATCTACGGCAGCGAAGGCACTCTGGCCGTGCCGGATCCCAACACCTTCGGCGGGCCGGTGAAGGTGCGCCGGGCCGGCGCGCAGGAGTGGAGCGACATCCCGCTGATGTTTCCCTATGTCGAGAATAGCCGCGGCATCGGCGTGGCCGATATGGCCTACGCCCTCACCACCGGCCGGCCCCACCGCGCCAGCGGCGCCCTGGCCCATCACGTCCTGGATGTGATGCAGGCCTTCGGCGAAGCCGCGGAGAGCGGCCACCACATCGAGATCACGAGCGGCGTCTCGCGGCCCGCCGCCCTGCCGTTGGGGCTGCGCCACGGAACGCTGGATGCGTGAGCCGAAAAACATCTGTACGCGAAAGGTATCCCATGAAAAAAGCGTTGATCGTCTGGGGCGGATGGAGCGGCCATGAGCCGAAACAATGCGCCGATCTCTTTGCGCCCATCTTGCAGGCCAAAGGCTTCGCGGTCGAGGTGGCGGACACGCTCGACGTCTATCTGGATCAGGAGAAGATGGCATCCCTCAGCTTGATCGTGCCGATCTGGACCATGGGCACGATCACGCGCGAGCAGGAGCGCGGCCTGTTGGAGGCGGTGCGCAGCGGCGTCGGCATTGCCGGCTGGCACGGCGGCATGGGCGATGCGTTCCGCAACAACACCGAGTATCAGTTCATGGTCGGCGGCCAGTGGGTCTCGCATCCCGACGGCATCACCGACTACGAGGTCAAAATCATCAACCACTCCGATCCGATCACGGCCGGCATCTCCGACTTCAAGATGCACTCCGAGCAGTACTACATGCACGTGGATCCATCCAACGAGGTCTTGGCGATCACGATCTTCGATTCGCCGAAATATCCGTGGATCAAGGGCACGGTCATGCCGGTCGTCTGGAAGCGCGTGTGGGGCGCGGGCCGCGTCTTCTACTCTTCGCTGGGCCACGTGGCGAAAGACTTCGAGGTGCCCGAAGCGCTGGAGATCCAGGTGCGCGGCATGTTGTGGGCGGCGCGGTAACGCTGACACGTTAGCACGTTGGCACGTTAGAACGTTCCAACGTGCAAACGTGAGAACGTGCCAACAGATTTGAGAATGACCATGCTCGACGCGCCTGATGATAGCCCGGTCCTGGTCGTGGTGGTCAACGCGCCGGCCGATCTGGCCCGGGCGCGCGACGAGGGGTGGTATCGCATCCCGCTCGACCGCGCGCCGCCGCGCGTGGCGGCCGATTATCTAGCGTTCTATCAGACCGCGGCGTTTCCGGTCGAAGAGCGGTGGGCCGTGCGCTGGCTGGCGCCGGTGCGCGGCTATCGGATCGCGGCCCGCCGGGAGCTGATCCCGAGCGAGCCCGATCATCCGCGCGCCGACGCGCTGTACTATAAAGTGGTGCTCGGCGCGTTGGAGCCGTTGCCGCGGCCGGTGCCCAGCCGGCGGCTGCGGCGCATCACCTTCATTCCGACGACGTTGGGCCGGCTGTTGCAGGCCGCAGAGATCAACGATCTGTGGATCAAGAGCCGCGCGCAGGAGCGGCTGTGGGCCGCGTTGAAGCAGGCCGACCTGGAGGCTGAACGCCAGTATCCGTTGCGAGACGAGTTGCCGCAATACGTGGCCGACTTTGCGCTCTTCTGTCGGGATGGCCGCATCGCCGTGCTCGTCACCGATGAGCCGCGGGCCGCCGGCGAGATGCGCGAAGCCCCTCCGGCCGACTATCTGCTCGCGGCGGAGGAATGGCTTGTTGTGCGCGTTACGATGGCCGAGCTGAACGAAGCGGCAGCCGCCTGGGCTCAGCGCCTGGCGCACCAGGCGGCCCAGCTCGGCGGCATTACGTCGGCCGTCGGCCGGCCGCCTTGTTGACCGGCGGCTGTGCCGATTTGCCGATTGGAACCAGAAAGGCTCTCTGTTTTGCCGATCATGACTTACGACTTTGGCCGCATCATAGATCGTCGCCACTCCGACAGCGAAAAATGGAACCGCTATCCCGAGGATGTCCTGCCGCTGTGGGTGGCCGACATGGATTTTCGTGCACCGGAACCGGTGATCCAGGCCCTGCAGGCCTATGTTGAGCGGGGGATGTTCGGCTATGCGCATGGCGCGCCCGACGAGCTGCGGGAGGTGATCGTCGCGCGCTTGCTGAAGCTCTACGGCTGGCGCGTCTCGGCCGATGCGCTGGTGTTTCCTACCGGCGTGGTGGTCGGCTACGATCAGGCGTGCCATGCCCTGCTCGGCCCCGATGACGCCCTGCTGATCCAGACCCCGGTCTATCCGCCCTTCTTGAGCGCGGCGAAGTGGGCCGGCGCGCAGAGCCAGGAGATGGAGCTGACGCGCGGGCCGGACGGCCGTTATTTCGTGGATCTCGACCGTTTCGAGCGCGCCATCACCGAGCACACGCGCGCATTCCTGTTGTGCAACCCGCACAACCCGGTCGGCCGCGTCTTCACGCCGGCCGAGCTGACGGCCATGGCCGAGATCTGCCTGCGCCACGACATGTACATCATTTCAGATGAGATCCACTGTGATCTGATCTACAGCGGCTATCGCCACACGCCCATCGCCTCGCTCGCGCCCGAAATCGCAGCGCGCACCATCACGGTGATGGCACCGAGCAAGACCTACAACATTCCGGGTCTGGGCTGCGCAGTGGCGATCATTCCGAACAAAGAGTTGCGCAGGCGATATCAGGAAGCGCACAAAGGGTTGGCGGGCCACGTCAACAACCTGGGCTACGTCGGCGCGCTGGCCGCCTATCGGGACGGCCAGGAGTGGCTTGAGGCGTGCCTGCGCTATCTGGAGGCCAACCGCGATTTCGTCGCCGGCTACGTGGCGGCGCACCTACCGGGCGTCTCGATGAGCCCGATGGAGGGCACCTACCTGGCCTGGCTCGACTGTCGGCAGGCGGGCCTGCCGGCCGACGTGGCGCCCGGCAAGTTCTTCCTGGAGCGAGCCAGGGTGGCGTTGAACGAGGGCGCGACTTTCGGCAAGGGCGGCGAGGGGTTCGTGCGGCTCAACTTCGGCTGCCCGCGCGCCACGCTGGTCGAGGCGCTGGAACGGATGCGGGCCGCGCTGGCGGCGCTCGGATAGACGGAGGGCGGCCACGAATGACACGAATTTGCACGAATCCATGCTCCTTTCGTGTCCATTCGTGAAATTCGTGGCCGGCGATCGGAGGAAACAAATGAGTCACACCGTTGGTTGGGGCATCCTCGGCGCGGGCCGGATCGCCGGCCGGTTCGCCGCCGAAGCCAAACTCGTGCCCGGCGCGCGGCTGGTCGCCGTCGGCGCACGCTCGGCCGAGCGGGCCGCGCAGTTTGCGCAGCAGAACGGCGTCGCGCGCAGCTACGGCAGCTACGCCGACCTGGTGGCCGACCCGGAGGTGGACGCGGTGTACGTCGCCACGCTGCACCCGCAGCACTGCGAGCACACCCTGTTGGCGCTCGCCGCGGGCAAGGCCGTGCTGTGCGAAAAGCCGTTCGCGGTCAACGCCGACCAGGCGCGGCAGATGATCGAACGGGCGCGCGCGCGACGGCTCTTCCTGATGGAAGCCATGTGGAGCCGCTTCAACCCGATCACCGTGCAGGTGCGACAGTGGCTGGCGGACGGGCTGATCGGCGAGCCGCGGCTGGCGACGATTGATTTCGGCTTTCGCGCGGCCTGGGACCCCGCCAGCCGCATCCTCAACCCGACGCTGGCGGGCGGCGCGCTGCTCGATGTGGGCGTCTACGTGCTGGCCTATGCCTCGATGATCTTCGGCCGGCCCGCGCAGATCCGGGCCGCAGCGCACATCGGCGAGACCGGCGTGGACGAGCAGACGGCGATGGTGTTGAAGTACGACGGCGGCCAACTCGCCAGCCTTACCTGCGCGGTGCGCACGGCCACGCCGCAGGCCGCGCGCATAGACGGCACGGCCGGCGCCATCGAGGTCCCCGCGTTCTGGCGCGCAACGACCGCCCGCCTCAGCCGGCCCGACCGGCCGCCGCTCGAAGCCACAGGCGATCACGGCTTCCGCTACGAGATCGCCGAGGTGATGGCCTGCCTGGCCGCCGGCCGTACCGAAAGCCCGGCCATGCCGCTGGATGAGACGCTCGCCATCGCCGAAACGATGGATGAAATCAGGCGACAGATCGGGCTGCGGTATCCGTTTGAGTAAGAGGGGTTGGGGATGAGGGATTGGGGGTGCGGTCGGCAGACGAAGGTTTGCGCTGCTGGATGCGGTGTCTGTAAGCATACGGCTGGAGGTGTGAAGTGGCTTCATTCAAACAGTCTTTTGCCTGGTGGGCTTTCGGTCGGAACGTTGCCGATCCAGTCGGTTTCTTGCGTGCCGCGCGCGCCATCGGCTATCAGGGCGTCGAGCTGCTGCCGCACGAGCTGTGGGACGCGGCCCGCGACGCCGGCCTGACGATCGTCAGCGAAGGCGCGGGGCAGATCGCGCGCGGGCTGAACCGCCGGGCGCATCACGATGAGATCGAGGCTGAGGTCAAGGCCAAGCTGGAGCTGGCGGTGCGCTACGGCGTGCCCAACCTCATCGTCTTTTCGGGCAACCGCGGCGGGCTGAGCGACGAGGTCGGCGCGCTGGTCACGGCCGAAGGGCTGCGCCGCCTGGCGCCCCTGGCCGAGGCCGCGGGCGTCACCCTGGTGCTGGAGCTGCTCAACTCGAAGGTGGATCACCCGGATTACCAGTGCGATCACACCGCGTGGGGCGTGCTGGTGATGAACCTGGTGAATTCCCCGCGGGTGAAGCTGCTCTACGACATCTATCACATGCAGATCATGGAGGGGGACATCATCCGCACGATCCGCGACGTGGCCGCGCCGTGGATCGGCCACGTCCACACTGCGGGCAACCCCGGTCGCCGCGATCTGGACGACGCGCAGGAGTTGTGGTATCCTCCGATCATGCGGACGTTACAGGAGATCGGCTACACCGGCTTCGTCGGCCAGGAGTTCATTCCGAAAGGGGACCCGCTGGAGGCGTTGGCCGCGGCCTATCGTCTGTGCGACGTGTAGCGGCGACCGGTCCGGCCAAGGGTATCCGCAAGGCTTTCCGTCTTCCACAATAGGAGCTATCACTGATGATCCTCGATACCATCCAACAAGCCAACCGTTATCTGGCCCTGAACCCCAACTTCGCTGCCGCGTTCGCCTTCCTGAGCCGGCCCAACCTGCGCGAGCTGCCGGTGGGCCGCTACGAGATTGACGGCGACCGGGTCTACGCGCTGGTGCAACGCCAACCCGGCCGCAAGCCTGATGCGGGCAAGCTGGAAGCGCACCGCAACTACATTGACGTCCAGGTGGTCCTCGGCGGCGTGGACACGATGGGCTGGCGGCCCACGGCCGCGTGCCAGGAGATCGCTACGCCCTACAACCCCGAAAAGGACGTCATGCTCTTCACCGATCGGCCGACCGCCTGGGTTGCCGTGGGGCCGGGCGAGTTCGCCATCTTCTTCCCCGCAGACGCGCACCTGCCGATGATCGCGGACGGGGAGCTGCATAAGGTCGTGCTCAAGGTGCACGTGTAGCCCCGCGCGGCGAGGCAAATCGTCCGCGCGGAGCGCAAAGAGGCGACGCTCGCTTGGCGAGCAGTGCGCTCCGTGCTTGTTTTTGCGCCTGGGACAAGGAGGTCCTTGATGCGCGTCTGTTCCTTCTCCTTCGGTCTGCTCCTTCCCAACGTACTCTCTCTTTGCTTCGTGGCGTCCTGGCTCAGCGGTGTTTTTCCGGCGGTTCCGTTGAGCTCTATCCTATTACCCAGGAGACGAAAAATGTTTGCTCATCGGATCCGTTGGTTTCTGGCTTGCGCGCTGTGCGCATGGCTCTTCTTTGCGTTGTCGGGAGGAGCCGCCTTTTCCACCGCTGGCTTCGACGCACACCTTCGCCAGCCGGCGACCGTCATCCCCGCCTGTGATCCCATCACCGCGAACACCACCTGGACGACCGGCAACATATATGTCGTCCAAAACTGCAACCTGACCATCGCCGAAGGCGCGACCCTCACCGTCCAGCCCGGCGTCATCGTCAAGTTCGGCGGCACAGCCCCGGGCTACGGGTCGGCGCTGGGCAGCGCGGCCATGATCGTGGACGGCGCGCTCAGCGCAGTCGGCACGGCCGATCAGCCGGTGATCTTCACCAGCCTGAAGGACGATGCGCACGGCGGCGACACGGACGGCGACGGCGCCAGCAGCGCCGCGGCCGGCGATTGGTACGGCATCGTGTTTCGGACAGACAGCGCCGGCCAACTGGCGCATTTCTTCGCCGGCTATGCCGGATCGGGCGTGTTCAACGCAACGCTGGGCTATGGCCGCGGCCAGATTGACATCCGCGCCGAGACGGTGCAGTTGCGCCACGGCGAGGTCGCCACCGGGAAGAAGGCGGGCATCTACCTGGAAGGCGCAGGTCTCGCGCCGGTCATTGAAGATGTGCGCGTGGCCGACAACCGCGCGGCCGACGGCCGGGGCTACGCGATCTACCAGGCCACGGTCAACATGCAACCCACCTATAGCGCCCTCGCCTTCAGCGGCAACGACCGGGACGAAGTGACCATCGGCAATTGGGGCGAGACGCTGACGCAGGACGTGACCCTGGGCGGGACGAACTTCGGCGCAACCTGCGGCTACTCGCTCTGTCTGCTCACCGTGCCGGCCGGCCGGGCGCTGACCGTGGCGCCGGGCACGCAGTTGGCGTTCAATCCTGCCTTCGGCATCGCCGTCGCCGACGGCGGGGCCTTGCTGGCCGAGGGGACGGCCACCCGGCCGATCACCTTCACCTCTGCCACGGCGGCCGCATCGCCCCTCGGCGTCGCGGCGCCTCTCGCCGGGGAGTGGCTCGGCCTGTGGGCGCAACTGGGCAGCACCTTGCGCCTGGATCACTGCGACATCAGCCGCGCCGACGACAGCAACTTCGGCAACGGCGGGCTGGAGATTGACACCGACGACGCCCAGGTGCAGAACTGCAAGATCCACCACAACAAGCGCACCGGCCTCTATCTGGCGAGCACGAACAACAGCACCATCCGCCCCCTCCTGTCCAACGTGGAGGTGACCGACAACGGCCAGACCGGCGTCCATCTCGAAGCCCGAAGCGGCACGGTGTTGGCGCCCAGTTGGGAAGGCGGCAGCATCAGCCGCAACGGCTGGTCGGGCGTGACCGCCTACACCTCCAACAGCATCATCTCCACCACCCTGCGCAGCCTGACCATCGCCGATAACGGCGCGCTCGGCGACGCCCCCGAACGCCGCGCCGGCATCTACTGGAACCAACACAATGTCAGCGCCACGCTGCAGGAGCTGACCCTGACCGGCAACGCAGGCGCGGCCGTCACCTGGTACTGCAACGGCTCGCTCACGGCCCGCGGCCTGAACGCCACCGGCAACGGCCAGAACGAGCTGATCCTCCCCGGCTGCGATGTGGGCGGCGGCCGGCAGTGGGATCTGGGGGACGCGGGCATCCCGCTGCGCGTCACCGGCCATATCAATGTGACGCCCAACGCGCTGCTGTCCATCCTGCCGGGGACGGCGCTCCGCTTCGACAAGAATCAGTACAACTCGCCGACGCGGCTCGAAGTGCAGCCCCGGGGTACCCTCTACGCGCTGGGCACAGCCGGGAAGCCCATCATCTTCAACGGCGCGACGCAAACGCCGGGGTGGTGGGCGGGTATCGTGGTCGAAGGCCCCGGCTCGCTGGTCATGCGCCACTGCGAGATCGGTTACGGCGGCGGCGGTGCTCTTGCGGCGCTGCTTGTTGACTGGGGCTACCCCGGTAATGTTGTGTTCAATCCAACGGCCGATGTCCAGAATTGTGAGATCCACGATTCCAGCAGCCAGGGCGTCCGTTTTCGCTACCACAACGCCGCGCCCATCCCGCCGCCGGTTTTCCGCTATAACCACCTGCACGACAACGCCGCGGAGGCGGCCGCCAACTGGGAGAATTACATCCTGGTGGATATGCGCGACAACTACTGGGGCGACCCCACCGGTCCGTATCACGCCACCCAGAACCCCGGCGGCCTGGGCGACAACGTCGGCGGCTACATCCTCTTCTACCCCTGGCTGCGTGCCCCCAGCGGCGGCGCGGCCCCCGGCGCCATGCTGATCAGCACCGGCGCGCCCACCCTGGTCAGCCCGGGCGAGACCGTGGACTATGCGGTCCAATACCTGAACCAGATGACCATCACCGTGCAGAGCAGCATCCTGATGCTGCAACTGCCCCAGGCCGCCTACTTCCTGGAAGGCACAGGGGGCGCGGTCTACTGGCCCGACCGCCATCAAGTGATCTGGAAGCTGGGCGACCTGCCGCCCGGCGCGGGCGGCTTCGTCTCGGCCCGCGTGCGCTTCCAGTGGGGGCTGCCTGCCGACTACAGCGACGGCTCCTACACGCAGTTCGCCGGGACGAACTACAACGCGGCGGCGCTGGACGTGGCCGCATACAACGCCTATCAGACCAGCGCGCCCCCCGTGACCCAAATCGTGGCGCTGAGCGAAGCCGAGTTCGCCGCCGTGCGCGCGACCAACGCCTACCTCGAAAGCCTGTACCAGATGGCCCTGGCCGAGGGCTACCAGCACCTCAGCGCCGCGCGCATCACCTACGCCGACGGCAAAGAGACCGTCAACGCCGCCCTGCGCACGGCCGACCGCCAGTACGGCCGCATCCTCAGCCTGGGGGAGGGCCGGGCGATCGCCTCCACCGTGGGCGGCGGGGCGGTGGCGGTGCGCGACATGACCGGCGGCATCACCTCCACGCTGCACACGCAGACCTACGAGTTCTGGGGGAGCTGGGCGCCGGCCGGCGCGGTCGTCGCGGCCAACGAGGGCGATTACGGCGGGTCGTCCCTGAGCATCGGCGCGGACTGCGGCGAGGAGCGCTGCTTTGCGAACTGCATGCTGAAGGCCAAAGCCTGGGGCGCGGTGGCGCGCAAGACGGCCGCCGCCGTGAGCTGGGTCATCCCGCCGCTCGGTGCGGCGTGGACCACCTACGAGATCTACGACGAGATCACGACCTATCTGGAGTGCAAAGAAGACTGCCAGCACGCCGGGACGCGGGATGCGCACTGCTGCACACCGGGCGACACCCGTTGGTCACCCACCGGCCTGAAGCAGCAATGCGCGCAATACAGTTGCGACGCGGTGGGCACATGGAAACAGACGCCCGACAGGACTGACAAGTGCGGCTTCGGGCAGCGTTGCGTCGCCGGGGAGGGCGCCAACGGCGGCTGCAAGGACTGCGAAGAAGGCCTGATCGCGGCCCAATTCTCGCCCGTCGCCCTGCGCGCCGAGGCGTGCCCGGCCGGCGGGAGCAACCCGCGCTGTAGCGACCTGAGCCTGCGCATCGCCAAGGATCCCAACGACATCACCGGCCCATCGGGGGATCTGCTGCCCGGCCAGACCGTCACCTACACCATCCGCTACGAGAACGAGGGCGCGGGCCGGGCCTACGGCGTCTACGTGGTCAACCCCTTGCCGGACGTGTTCAACGCCGGCACGCTGGCCTTCGTCAACAAAGCCGGGACGTATCTGCCCGCAACCCGCGAGGTCGTCTGGCTGGTGGGCGAGCTGGCGCCGAAGGGCCAGGCCGGCTCGACCGGGGTCATCACCTACACCGTGGCCCTCACCAGCGGCTTGCCGTCCGGCACGGTCGTCGCCAACCAGGCGGTGGTCTTCTTCCCCAGCGTGCCGGAGGAGACTCCCACCAACACCTGGGTGAACCTGGTGACGCCGCTGGTCGCCGAACCGCAGAGCCTGACCACAGCCTACATGACGCCGCTGACCATCACCCTCAGCGGCCGGGAGGCGAGCGGGCTGCCGCTGACCTACGAGATCGTGGATCCGCCCCACGGCGGGACGCTGACCGGCGTCGTGCCGAATCTGATCTACACGCCCGACGCGAACTTCACCGGCGCCGACGGATTCACCTTCCGGGTGAGCAACGGCACGTCGGCCAGCCGGCCGGCGCAGGTCTCCCTCACGGTGACGCCGCAGGGCGACACGACGCCGCCGCAGGTGCTGTGGACCAGCCCCGCCGACAGTGCGACAGGCGTGTTCGCCTCGGCGACGCCGGTGTACACCGACACGATCGGCCCGGCCTACGCGCCCGCGATCCTGGTCGGCATGTCCGAGCCGCTGGACGCGACGACCGTGACGAGCGCCACGGTGACGCTGGCGCGGGAAGGCGGCGCGGCCGTGGTGGCCAGCGTTGCGTTCGACGGCGGGACGAACCAGATCGTGCTCGTCCCGCGCACTGCGTTGGGCGACGGCGCATACACGGCGACCGTCACGGCCGGCGTCAAGGACATGGCCGGCAACGCGCTGGCCGCGGCGCACACCTGGCGCTTCACCGTGGGCGCGCCTGAGCGGTATATCTACCTGCCGCTGGTGTTGAGATGATTACCTGCATGCTTTCAGCAATGAGGAGGAATCCCATGAGGCGGTTGATTGCTGCTTCGGCGTTGCTGTTCGTGTTGATTGCGTCGGCATCCGCGCCGGCGGCCGCCGAACCGGCCGCGCCGGCGCGCACACAGGCATGGAGCGAGGCGACGGAGATCTCGTCGGGCTGGGAGACCCGGCCGGACATCAATGCCGACGGGACGGCCGTGGTCGCCTTGAATAACCATCCCGACCAGGCCGACGGCCACAAGCAGATCGTCTACTTCGCCCGGTCGGCGGCCGGTTGGAGCGGCCCACAGGTGTTGGCGAGCAACGGCGTGGCCCAGGAGACCGGCATGTTGCCCCAGTATACGCACCCGCTGCTCAGCGGCGCCGGCCGCACCGTGACCTATCTCGGCGCGACCGGCCAAAGCGCGCCGGCCGCGCAATACGCCGTGTATGTGATTGATCGGGAAGAGGCCGGTTGGACTGCGCCCTACGAGCTACCGACCGGCCTGCTCAACCCGCACTATCACCTGGCGCTCAGCGCCGACGGCAATGCGGTCGTCTATCACAGCTATCTGTTTTGGGATCCTGCCTGGCCCTTGTATGTCATGAATCGGGTTATCGGTGGTTGGGGCGCGCCGGTTCAGCTCTCCAACGCCTGGGGCGGCGGCTCTCCGACCATGAGCGCCGACGGGACGGCCGTGGCCTACGGGGCGATCAATTCCCGGTTGATGTTTGTCGAGAAGATCGGCGACGACTGGCTGGCGCCCGTGTTGTTGGTGGACAACAACCCGGATCAGTTTGTGCTGGAAAACCCAACGCTCAGCGCGGACGGCCGCGCGCTCTTCTTCTGGAAGGTGAAATTGACGCCGGGCAGCGGCTATGACGTGCGTACCGAACAGGATCTCTACGTGCTACGGCGCCAGGGAACCGGCTGGACCGCGGCGATGAAGGTCACCGCGACGCCGGTGATCCCCAGCACGCCCATAGATGCGCCCGCGGCGACCGATGCCCACGGCACGCGCGTCATCTACAGCCGACCGCAAAGGGAGAACGACACGATCATCGGCGCGGTCCTGGAGATGACGGAGTTCATCGGCGGCGCCTGGACCGCGCCCACCGCGGTGACCGATTTCAAGTCCTACGCCAGCGACAAGTATCCTCAGCTCAGCTGGGACGGCAAACGGCTCATCTACCAGGCCGATCACTATCTCTATGACGGCACGCATGGATTGCGCGAGCGGACCACCGCCGCTGCGCCGACGCTGTTGCCTCAGCCGGCGGTTGTCACCGGCACGCTCGGCGCGGGCGCCGCGACCTTCGTGGCCGGAGCCACGGCTCTAACCTTCCCGACGAACACCTTTACTTCGACCGTCATGTTCACCTACACGCAACTGGCGACTCTGGCCGCGCAGTCGGCCGGGGCGCTCGTGCCCGTGGGGTATGAGTTCGAGCTCTCGGCCGTCTACAGCGACACCTTGCAGGCGGCCGCCATTGCTCCGGGCGCCGGCTATTGGGTGGCGATTGACTACGACGCCTTGCGATCTGGCGCGATCAGCCCGACCACGCTTCAACTCTACCGCTGGACCGGCACAGACTGGACGCAGGAAGGCATCATGCCCGGCATAGAAGTGACCGGAACGCGTCTGATCGCGAGGGTGGATCGGCTGGGGCGGTTCGCCGTGTTCGGCCGGATGAAAATGCGCGTCTTCCTGCCCGTCATAGTGCGTTGAAGACATTTGGGGTGCGAGGCATGACAACCAGGCGAGCTATCTTGCGTGCGGCCATCATGGCGGCGATAGCGACGCTGCTGTTATGCGTTTCGGCCGGCGGTGAAGCCGGACCGGCGCCCGCCGCGGTGGCCCGCTCGACCGTAAGAGAAGTAAGACGTGAGGAGTGAGAAACGACCGGTCGAGGCCCCTTATGAACTTTGAAAAATTAATACCGCTACGGGGGAGGTTGGCCGACACGGGCAAAAGCAGAACGATACAGCCTGGCCGGATCGCTCAAGCCGACGTAGCGCAGGAGCTCCGGCGACCCGGTGGCGAACTGATCGAGCCACTGAGCGACGTGCTGCTTCAAGCCATCCCAGTCGTCTTGGAAGCGATGCAGGTGCAGCTCCTCTTGCTTCAACTTGCGCCACAGCTTCTCAATGGGGTTCGTCCAGGAAGCATACGTTGGGAGCTGGACCAATTGAATCGGCAAGTTGAGCCGGCGCGCATTGGCGCTCGGCTCAGTCGGCCAGTACTTGGGTGTATGCACCGGCCACTTGAGCCGCTGCGGCTGCAAGGCGGCCAACACATCAGGATGGACGTGGATCGGCCAGTTGTCCTGCACCAGGTAGATGGTCTGGGCTTGGGGATAGGCCGCACAGACTTTCTGATAGAAGTCGACCAACGCCTTGACCCCGATACGACTGTCCTGGTGGTAGATCACCCGCCCCGTCCAGATATCCAGGGCCGCCGCCACCCGCCAGGCCAGATTGGGGCGATAGCCCTGTTCGGCCAGCGGTTGACAGCGCCCCGCCTGCTCGTAGGCCCAAGACAGTGTCGGACGACGGTAGAACGTCAACTCGTCTTGAAACAGCACCACCGTTGACTTGGAGTCGGTTTCAGACCGTCGTGCCAAGACGCGGACATCGCTCAGTTTGGCCAGATAGTTGTCGTCGGGGCTATGGACGTGCTCTCGCGCGCGCTTGTAGGAGATCTTGGGGCGCTTGAGCGGGTGCGATAGCCCCGAGGCCGTGGTCAGCTGCAACCAGTCACACGCCCGCCGCAGGCTGTCCAGGGTCCAGCGATTGCCTTTCTCGCCGTAATGGTGCGGAGCACGCTGCACGACGTGCAACACGGCTTCCCGGGCACTCTCGGCGTCGGCGTACTTCGGGGAGAACGCCGGCTTGCGCCCGCGTCCCGGCTTGATGGCCAGGCCAGCCAAGCCTTTGGCTTGATAGCGCTTGACCCACTCGGCGACCGTTTCGTGGTAGCGCTGCTTGAGCAAGCCATGCTCAGCCACCTGACGCGCCGATTGCCCATCGGCCACTTTCAGCAAAGCGGCGGCCCGCTCACGAAAGTAGGGCAGGGGGTGCGTGTCGCGCATCCTTTCCAGCTCTAAACGCTGGCTGTCAGTCAAGACGAGCACAAGGGGTTTGGCCATGGTCTTTACCTCCTACAGCTTATAACACCATTCCCGCTCTACCGTAGCGGTATTATTTTTTCAAGGTTCATAAGGGGCCTCGGCCGGGCGGGCCATCGGCCCCGTTCACGGGGCATCCAC
>JBBIKA010000095.1:5742-15527 GCA_037445695.1 Chloroflexota bacterium | reverse complement strand
GTCGGCTCCGGCGAGGGCCCTGGCGGGGCCGCCGCGCCGGAGCCGGCCACGGGGGCTGCAACTTCCCCAGGGGTGGCGGCTTCCTCAGGGACCGCGGCCGGCGCCGGGGCCGCAACTTCGGCCGCGGCCGGCGCGGCAGCCGGGAGCGCAAGGTACGGCGCATAGCGGATGCCGTCTTCTGCCCATTGCGCCAGCGCCGACGGGTCGGCATCGGTGGCCCACAGGAACGCGAAGGAGATGCCGCCTTCCGGCGTGATAATCGGTGCGGCGCGGATCAGCTCACCCTGATCTTGCAGGCGGCTGCGGATCGTGTTGACGTTGATGCCGCGTTGCGCCAGGTCGCGCGAGGGAGTGAAGGTGATCTGCCATGCCTGTTTGCCCATCTGGAGCGCGGCGGCGAGGCGCCGGCTTTCTTCTTCGGTGAGGGCCACTTCCGCGGCCGGAGGGGGCGGAGGCGGCACGGCTGGCGGGGGCGGGGACGGCGGAGGTGGCACGGCCGCCGGGGCCTTCGTCGTGGTCAGATCGCTCAGGCGCGCCAGCATTTCGGCGAAATCCGGGATCGGTTCCCCGCGGCGCCAGGCGGCGATCACCTGCTCCAGCAGCCGGGTCGCGGCGATCACGGCCTCGAGCGCGTCCGCGTTCAGGGCGATCTCCTTGCGTCGCAAGAGGCGCAGGTAACTCTCGGCATGATGGGCCAGTTGCTCGGCCGGCCTCACTCCCACCATACCCGATAATCCCTTCAGGGAATGGAAGCCGCGAAAGACCTCTTCGACGACGTTTTGATCGAGCTGGCCCTGGCCGAGCGAGGACTCCAGGGCCAACAGCCCGCGCCGGATGGCGGCCAGATGCTCGTCGCATTCGGCGTAATAGTCGTCCAGAAATGAGGCCAGGAATGCCTCGTCTGCAGATTCGACGGTGCTCACAGGTGCTTCTCCCTGTCCACGGAATCGGCGACACTAGAGTTGCAGTAGGTCTTTGATCAGCGCGGCCAACGCCTGTGGACCGAACGGCTTGGTGATGTAGTGGTCGGCGCCGGCCGCCAGCACCGAAGCGCGCGACAGCTCTTCGGTCTTGGTGGTGACGACGACGATCGGGATGTTGCGATAGGCGTGATGCCGACGCACAAACTGGATCACCTCCAGGCCGTGCATGTCGGGCATGTTCAGGTCAAGGGTGATGAGGTCCACCGGCGTCAACGCCAGGCGCTCGATGGCCTCCAGGCCCGATCCGGCCTCGTCGAAGGTCACGCCGGGCAAACCGCGCAACGAGGCGATGATCATGCGACGCATCGTTTGCGAATCATCGACCACCAGGATATGTTTCGTTCGAGGCCGATCCAATGCCTTACCTCCTTCTTCGGCAAAGAGCGCACGAATGGTCGGCAGCAAGCGGGCGCCGAAGTCCGACTTGGCGATGAAGCCATCGGCGGCCGCAGCCGCAGCCGCCTGACGGTATTCCGGATTGTCGTGGAGCGTCAGGATGACCACCCGCGGGGGCGAAGGTCGCGCTTTGATCTGCCGGGTGGCCTCCAGGCCGTTGACGCCGGGCATGGCGATGTCCATCAGGACCAGGTCGGGCTGCAGCGCGGCCACCAGCTCCAATGCAGCTTGTGCCGATGACGCGCGACCGACCACGCGCAGCTCGGGCTGCGTTGCCAGATACCCGGCCGCCGATTCCAGGAATTCGAGACTGTCGTCTACCAGCAAAACACGGATAGGTGGCATAGCTTCACTATAGCAAAGGAGCGAGCAACGATCTATCGGGGAAAATCTGAAAGAAGCTCAGGAAAATCCTGCCCTGAAAATTGCGTCTTTCCACGTGTCAGCCACTCTTGAAATGCCTGGCACGTGAGCGCCGTCTGAATCGGCCTATTTCACCAGCCCCACGCGCAGCGCGTAGCGGACGAGCCCGGGGAGATCAAAGATCTGGAGGCGCTCCATGATTTGCGCGCGGTGAGTCTCGACCGTCTTTTCGCTGATGCTAAGCCGCCGGGCAATCTCCTTGACGTTGTGCCCTTCGGCCAGCAGTTGCAGCACCTGGCGCTGCCGCGGGGTGAGGCGGGTGTGCAGCTCGGCCGCGTCGGGCCGGGCCGCCGCTGAGATGCCGGTGCGGCCGATGTAGCCGGCGATCACCTGTTTGGAGATCGGCGGGCTCAGGTAGGTGTCGCCGGCCGCGACGGCCCGCACGGCCAGTTCCAGCTCGCCGATGCCGGCATCTTTGAGCAGGTAGCCGCGCGCGCCCGCGCGCAGCGCCTGCCACACGTATTCTTCGTTGGCATGCATCGAGAGGATCACCACCCGTACGTCGGGCCACGTTTGGACGATGCGGCCGGTTGCTTCCAGCCCGTTCACGCCTGCCATGGCGATGTCCATCAGAACCACATCAGGCTGCAGCTCGGCCACCAGCCGCAACGTCTGTTCGCCGTCGGACGCCTCGCCGACGACTGCGATGTCGGGCAGGTTTTCCAGGAGGGCGCGAAAGCCGGCCCGCACCAGGGCATGATCCTCGGCCAACAGGACGCGAATCGGCGGCATCTAGGCGCCTCGCTCCGGGGCTGCGCCTTCTTCCCCCGCGGTTGTATCCGGCTCGCAGGGGAACCAGGCGCGCACTTCGGTTCCGTGGCCCCGCTTGGAGAAAATGTCCACTCGACCTCCGACCAGCGCGGCGCGTTCACGCAGGCCCGAAAGCCCGGCGCTCTGGCCACGGAGAGACTGCTCCAGTGCATGGGCCACGTTGAACCCGACGCCGTTGTCCCGCACGATCAGCCGGACGCCATGGCCGGTGGCATCCAGGATCACGTCCATGCGGGTGGCGTGCGCATGGCGGATCACGTTGGTGATGGCCTCCTGAGCCACGCGGAAGCAGTTGGTTTCCAATTGGGGCGCCAGGTGCAGATCGGCCGGTGTAGCCGTGAAGCGGGCCGTCAATCCGGCCCGCTGCGCCTGGTTGTCCACGTACCAGCGCAGCGCCGGCACCAGGCCCAGGTCGTCCAGCAGCGAGGGACGCAGATCGAGCGAGATGTTGCGCACCTGTTGCAGCGCGCGTTCGACTACGGCGATGCTGTCCTTCAGGCGCACGGCCAAAAGGGGGTCGTTGTTTTGCTGTTCGAGCGCCTGCAGGTTGATCTTGATGGCCGTGAGCGCCTGGCCTACTTCGTCGTGCAGCTCGCGGGCCACGCGACGTCGCTCGACCTCTTGCAGCTCGACCAGGCGCCGGGAGATGGCCTGAGAATGCTCCAGGTCGGCATACGTGCTCGCGTCATCGGCCGGCCGCCACAGGACGAGGGCCGCGACGATCGCATCGCCCCGATGCACGGCCGCGGCCCAAAGCTGCACGGCCGTGCGCTCGCCGGCCGCGTTGACGAGCACCCCGCGGCCGGCGCATAGGGTCTCGCCGGCCAGCGCGCGGGCGAGGGGAGATGAGCCGTTCGACAGCAAGCGAAAGGCCGGAAGCGGTTCTGCCGACGCCGCGCCGGGAAGCGCGGCGGACTCTGCCGCTCGCAAGGCCGCGCGCGCGGCAGCATTCGCCCAAACCGGCCGGCCGGCGGCATCGTAAAGCACGGCCGCCATCGGCAGAGCCGCGCAAACCGCCTCCCAGGGTACCGGCGGATGCGGAACAGCGCCGGAGGGTTCCGGATCCGTTCGGCCATCGGCCGCATGGCTCTTCGGTGACATGCGTGCCCCTTTCTTGTCGTAGGCAAATTCCGACCGCTATTATATCATTTCTGCAGTTGAGCAAAAATCGGAGCGGTTGTGCGGCCAGACCAATCCCCTCACCCCCTGACCCCCTCTCCCGCCTGCGGGAGAGGGGGAATCGGCTAAGGGGGTTTTTGCGGTCAGCTTCGCTGCCCGCAAAAACCCGTACGGCGAACACGCACCAGCGATCGGCCGCTCCTGGACGAGACAGCCAGCTTCGCGTATAATGGCCGCATGAAACTGATCGCCGACCTCCACATCCATTCGCATTTCTCGCGCGCCACCAGCGCCAACCTGACCCTCGAGCATCTGGCGCGCTGGGCCCAACTCAAAGGGGTCCAGATCGTCGGCACGGGCGACATTGCGCACCCGGGCTGGTTGGCCGAGATGCGGGAGAAGCTGGTGCCGGCCGAAGAAGGCCTGTTCCGCCTGCGCGACGACCTGGCGGCCGCGGTCGAACAGGAAGTTCCCCCGGCGTGCCGCGGTCCGGTGCGCTTCATCCTCGGCGGAGAGCTCAGCAACATTTACAAGCGCGGGGAGAAGACGCGCAAGATCCACAATGTCGTCTTTGCGCCGTCGTTCGCGGCCGTAGAGCAACTCCAGGCCCGTCTGGAGCGCATCGGCAACATCCGCGCCGACGGCCGGCCCATTTTGGGGCTCGACTCGCGCGACCTGTTGGAGATCGTGCTGGAGACCGACCCCGCCTGTCATCTGATCCCCGCGCACATCTGGACGCCGTGGTTCTCGCTGCTCGGCTCCAAATCGGGCTTCGACTCGGTGGAGGAATGCTTCGCCGACCTGACGCCGCACATCTTCGCGCTGGAAACGGGCCTCTCGTCCGATCCGCCCATGAACTGGCGCGTGTCGGCGCTCGATCGCTATACTTTGGTCTCCAATTCCGACGCGCATTCGCCGGAGAAGCTGGGCCGCGAGGCCAACCTGTTCGATTGCGAGCTGGCGTACGCCGCGCTGTTCGCCGCGCTGCGAACCCCACCCCCGACCTCTCCCCTGGCCGGGACCCCACCTCCGACCCTTCCCCTGAGAGGGGAGGGGAGTAACGTTCCCCCTTCCTTCGCGGGAAAGGGGGCCGGGGGGTTCGATGGTACGATCGAATTCTTCCCCGAAGAAGGCAAGTACCATTTCGATGGCCACCGCGCCTGTGGCGTCGTATGGGACCCGCCGACCACCCTGGCGCACGGCGGCCTCTGTCCGGTCTGCGGCAAGCCGGTAACGGTGGGCGTGATGCACCGCGTCGAGGAGCTGGCCGACCGGCCCGCGGGCATCCGGCCGTCTTCGGCGCAATCCTTCTACAGCCTGATTCCGCTGCCGGAGCTGCTGGGCGAGATCTACAGGGTCGGCGAAAGCTCGAAGCAGGTACAGGCGGAGTACATGAAGCTGCTCGGCCGCCTCGGCCCGGAGCTGAGCATCCTGCGCGAGGTGCCGTTGGAAGAGATCGTGGCCGTGGGCGGCGCGCGCCTCGGCGAGGGGATCGGCCGCATGCGCCGCGGGGAAGTATTCACGCAGCCGGGCTACGACGGCGAATACGGCGTGATCCGCGTCTTCGGTGGAGCGGCCGTCTCGGATGCGCAACTGGGCTTGTTCGGAGCTGAGTCAGGGGAAGGAGAAGGGAGAGGAGAAAGGAGAGAGGAGAAAAGAGAGGGGGGAGGGGAGGGGCCGGGCCAAGAAGGGCAACCTCCTCTCATCCAGGAGCCGGTCGCGCCATACACGGCCGAACGCGCCCCCGCGGCGCCCTCCATCCCCCAGCCCCAATCCCCAATCCCCAGCTTCCCACCCCCAACCCCTCTCCTCGCCGACCTCAACCCCGAACAACGCGCGGCCGTCCTCTGCACCGACGCGGCGGCCATCATCGTCGCGGGGCCGGGCACGGGCAAGACGCGCACCCTCACCGTGCGCATTGCATACCTGATCCGGGAGAAGGGGGTCGCGCCCGAGAACATCCTGGCGATCACCTTCACCAACAAGGCCGCGGACGAGATGCGCGAACGTCTGGAAGGGTTGTTGGGCCCGGAGGTGGCCGGCCGCATCACCATCAAGACGTTCCACGCGTTCGGCGCCATGCTGTTGCGACAGTATGCCGATCGGCTGGGCCTCAGTCCGCAGTTCGCGATCCTGACCGAGGAGGATCGGCTGGCGCTGCTGCGGCAGGCGTGCCCGGAGCTCAAGGCGGCGGAGGCCGAGGCGTATCTGGCGGAGATCGCGGCGGAGAAGAATCGCGTCTCCCACGAGCCGGGCACTTCCGAAAGTGCCCGGCTCGTTTCCACGATCTATCGCCGCTACACCTCCGCGCTCCGCGCCGCCGACGCCGTGGACTTCGACGACCTGATCGCCCTGCCGGTGCGCCTGCTCGAGGAGCACCCCGATGTACGGGCGGCCGTGCGGGCGCGCTATCGCTGGATCTCGGTGGACGAATACCAGGATGTGAACGCGGGGCAGTATCGGCTGTTGCGGTTGTTGACGGCCGAACCTACCCCCCAGCCTCCTCCTTACGAGGGAGGGGAGCAGGGGGGTAAGGTGAACCTCTGCGTCATCGGCGACCCTGACCAGGCCATCTACGGCTTTCGCGGGGCCGAACGGCGCTACTTCCTGCGCTTCGCGGAGGATTACCCCGGCGCCCGCACCTTCTATCTCAGCCGCAACTATCGTTCCAGCCAGGCGATCCTCGACGCGGCCACGCAGGTGATCGGCCGCAACCCCGACCGCAAGTCGGTGGAGCTCCTGGCGCAGTTCGCGGACGAAGTCAAGCTCGACGTGTATCGTGCGCCCACCGACAAGGCCGAGACCGAGTACGTCGTCCATCAGATCGAGCAAATGGTGGGGGGCACCAGCTACTTCTCGCTGGATTCCGCCCGTGTGACCGGCGACACCCCGGCCGCGGCGCGCTCCTTCGCCGATTTCGCCGTGCTCTACCGGCTGAGCGCGCAGAGCCGGCTCCTGATCGAGGCGTTCGACCGCTCCGGCATCCCGTATCAGACGGTCAGCCAGACGCCGCTGTCCGGCCACAAGGCCGTACGCGAGGTATTGGCGCACCTGTGGCGGCTGTATAATCCGCGGCTGCCATGGCCCGCAATGCAATCCTCGGCATTGCATCACAACGTCTCTACGGCCGGTGCGCCCGTCAGCCGCCTGGTGGAACAGATTGCCGCTCAGCTTGCAGAGGAGCGACGCAAGCCGTACTCGGATGCCGATGCCGAGCGCTTGCGCCGGCTCGCATTGCGGGCGGTACCGTTCGGCGATCGCCTGGGCGACTTCCTGGAGGCGATCAGCCTGGAGAGCGAGACCGATGCCTACGATCCCCGTGCCGACCGCGTGGCGCTGATGACGTTGCACGCGGCCAAGGGGTTGGAGTTTCCGGTGGTGTTCATTGTAGGATGCGAGGAAGGGCTACTGCCTTACCGACGTCCCGACGAAGCCGCCGACATCGAGGAGGAGCGGCGGCTCTTCTACGTCGGGTTAACACGCGCCCGGCGCAAAGTCATCCTGACCCATGCGGCCCGCCGTGTGCTCTTCGGCCGGCTCATGGAGAACGCGGTCTCGCGCTTCGTGAACGACATCGCGGCCGCGCTGAAAGAGGTGCAGGAGCGGACCTACCGGCCGCCGCAACGGAAGCCGGAGAGCGGGCAGATGAGCCTGTTCTGATCACGCATGACACACCCACATCTCCCGTTGCGGCTCGCCCAGGTAGACCGCGCCGTCCTCCGTCACCAGCACATCCTCCTCCAGCCCTACGTAGCCGTAGCCCGGCACGGCCAGGCCCGGCTCGACGGTGTAGACGTGGCCGGCCTCCAGGGCGCGGCGCGGGGTGTCGCCGTAGCGCTCCCACAACGGACCGAGCAGCGGACCGCCGTCGTGCGCGTTGCGGCCCAGGCCATGGCCGGTGGCGTGTTTGTATTCCGGATAGCCCGCGTCGGTGACGACGCGCCGCGCGGCCGCGTCCACCTCCAGCCCCGTCACGCCCGGCCGCATGGCCGCGACCGCCGCTTCCACCGCGGCGCGCACGACCGCGAACCCGCGGCGCACCGGATCGGGCGGCTCGACCTCAGTGGACCGCAACAGATAGATCACCCGCTGGATGTCGGAGCAGTAGGCGTCCTGCCGCACGCCGAAGTCCATGTGCACGAGGTGCCCCGGCGCCAGGACAATGTCGCCCGGCGCGCCGTGCCCTACCGACGAATCTGGCCCCGAGTTCACCGCGGGACACCCCTCGTAGTCCCATGCCGGCCCCACGCCCAGTTCGGCCATCTGCTGATGCATGAAGTTGGCCACCTGCCGCTCGGTGAGGCCGGGGCGGATGAACGCGGCCGTCCGCTCGAAGATCAACCGCGTGGTCTCCACCGCGGCGCGGATGCGGCCGATCTCGGCCGGGGTCTTGCGCGAGCGGAGCGCGGCGATGATCCGTTCGGCCGGGATCAGCCGGTCAGTGTAGGGCGTGTCGGCCAGATAGCCGACCAGGAGCTGATACATGCCATGGGTCAGGCCGTCGGCATACACGTCGTTGGTCGAGGTATTGATGGCGATCTGCTGCGGGTCGAGCCGGCTCAGCGTCTCCATGAGCGCGGGCCGGAGCGACTCGTCATAGGGGATGACCGCTTCGTAGAGTCCGCTACGGCGCACCGCATCCGCCTCAAACCGACCGACGATGGCGATCCGTTCCCCGCCGCGCGTGACGATCAGCGCGCTCTGCCAGGTGAGGGTCCCGTCCCCGAAGATGAATGGCAGGACCGGATCGGCCTGGGCGGATGTTTCGCGTACGAAGGTAAGCCAGGCGTCTACGCCAGTTTCGCCCAGGATGTTGATGGCTTGTTGGACCTTCTCGGCAACGAGTGTAGACATGGGTGAAGTCTCGGCACCGGTGTAGTGGGGAATTTATCGCGCATTCAGGTGATGCGACATGAATTTCGCATTACATCTCATTCCGTCACCAGCGCCACACCCAACATCCCCGCGCCCGTGTGCACCGAGAGGCCCGCGCTCATCTCGGCGATGATGGTCTCATCGGGGCAGGGGAGGGTGCCGCGCAACTGGGCTGCAAATTCCGCCGCCTCGTCCGGCACGTTGACGTGGAGCACGGCCAGGCGACGGATCGGCCGGCCCGCGGCCGCCTCGCCGGCCAACTCGATGATGCGCGCCAGCGCCTTGCTGCGCGTGCGCACCTTCTCCAATAGCTCCAGCTTGCCGCCTCGCAACGTCAATACCGGCTTGATGCTAAGCAGGTTGCCGAAGCCCGCGGCCAAATAGCCCACCCGACCGCTCATGGCCAGGTATTTCAACGTGGCCAGCGCGCCGAACACATGTGCCCGGCCGCCGACCGCGCGCGCCGCCGCCACGACGTCGTCCAGAGATGCGCCATCGCGAGCCGCTTCGGCTGCGGCAATGGCCATAAACCCCTGCGCCATGGAAACGCTCTGCGTGTCAACAACCGTGATCGGCCGCTCGGGCAACAGTTCGGCGGCCGAGACCGCGGCCTGATAGGTGGCGCTGATCCCCGAGCTGACGCAGAAGCATGCGACGGCATCCGCGCCCGCGGCGAACGCGGCCTGATACGCCTCCAGGAACTGGCCGGGACTGGGCGCCGAGGTGGTGGGCAACTTTCCTTCCCGGTCAATGCGGGCGAACAGACCGGCATCGTCAATGTCAACGCCGGTGCGCAGCACCTCTTGGCCGAAGTGGACGTTGATCGGCACCTGCCGGATGCCATAGCGCGCGGCCACATCGGCCGGCAGGCTAGAATCGGTATCGGTGATAATAGCAACTGAAGCCATGATACCTCCCCTGGTAGGATGGAGCCGCGGATAGACACGGATAAACGCGGATTCTTTCGTCTGGTAAGTATGCCACGGATAAACACAGATGAACGCGGATCTCTTATCTTCGTTTGTTTTTATCCGCGTGCATCTGTGCAAATCCGCGGCTACGATTCATTGTTGACCTCATCCGCGGGCATCTGCGCAAATCTACGGCCATGATTTACTTTGACCTCATCCGCGTACATCGGCGCCAATCCGCGGCCGTGATTCACTTTGACCTCATCCGCGTACATCGGCGCCAATCCGCGGCCGTGATTCACTTTGA
>JBBIKA010000095.1:0-5642 GCA_037445695.1 Chloroflexota bacterium | reverse complement strand
CCTCATCCGCGCAAATCCGCGGCCACAATTCATTTTGACTTCATCCGTGTGTATCAGTGTAAATCTGTGGCGGCTCTCTTAGCGTACTTACAGCGCCTGGCAGACGCTTGCGAGCATTGTCGAATATCAGGCGCTTGAAGTCGGGCCGCTCGCCGAAGTTCAAGATGAGGGCAACTTCGATCTCGGTAGCGCGCAGATAGTTGAGCACCTGCGCGACATGTTCCGGCGCGATTGCCTTTACGGCCTTGATCTCAAGGAAGATCTCGTCCTCAACAAGCAGATCGCAACGAAAATCTCCTACTTGATGCCCGCGAAAATAGACGGGAATCGGCACCTGTTGTCTGACCCGCATCCCCGCTTCGATTAACGCGATGGCTGTAGCGTTCTCGTAGACCGACTCCAGGAAGCCGAAACCAAGCTCGTTGTACACCTGGTAGAAGATCTTCAGAATCTTATCGGTCAGTTCGGCGTGCTTGAGTTGCCCAAAACTCTTTTCCATAGCTGCCCCTCTGGAAGTTGATGGGAATGGCGGGTCGCAGATTGCCACGGATACACAAGAGCAAGAGCAGAGAAATCCGCGTTCATCTGTGCGAATCCGCGGTTAACGAAAAAGGCCTGCGCTGATGCAGGCCCTGAATCGCACGATCACATCGGATCTACCGCAGTGCCAACGTACCGGCCGCCTGCGCAATGTTCTGCATCCACGGCCATTGCCACAGGCCGAGGATCAGTGTGCCGAGTGCGGCGAGCACGACCGTCGCGGTGACGGGCCAGCCCGGCTTTGGCATTTCAACGGCGCCCGCGGTCTCTTCTGCCATGAACATCGAGACGGTGACGCGCAGATAGTAATACGCGGCGAGCGCGCTGTTCAGCACGCCAACGATCGCCAGCCATGCCAGCCCCTCCTTCACCGCGGCGCTGAAGACGTAGAGCTTGCCGAAGAAGCCCGCCAGCGGCGGGATGCCGGCCAGCGAGAACATGAAGACCGCCATCAGCGTGGCCAGGAGCGGTTGCCGGCCCGCCAGGCCCGCCATTTGCTCGGTCGTCACGTCGTTCTCGTCGCGGCGCTGGACCGCCAACACCACCGCGAACGCGCCCAGATTCATGAAGGTGTAGGCCAGCAGGTAATAGAGCGCGCCTTGGGCGCCTGTCTGATCGCCGGCCGCCAGGCCGGTCAGCAGATAGCCCGCGTGTGCGATGGATGAGTATGCCAGCATCCGCTTGAGGCTGGTCTGGCGCAGGGCGGCCAGATTGCCCAGGGTCATCGTCAGCACGGCCAGCGCCGCGAGAGCGATCAACCAGGGCCGGTCGTGGCTGGCCACCGCCGCCAGCACGCGGATCAGCGCGGCAAACGCGGCCACCTTCGTTGCCACCGACATGAAGGCCGTCACCGGCGTCGGCGCGCCCTGATATGCGTCGGGGGTCCACATATGGAACGGCACGAGCGCCACCTTGAACCCGAAGCCCACCAGGAGCAGCCCCATCCCCAGCGGCAACAGCGGCGCAAAGGGCAGCGACGTGGACATCGGCAGGGTGCCGCGCGTGATCGCGTCCAGGTTCGTGGTTCCGGTCGCGGCGTAGATCAGCGCGATGCCGTAGAGGAAGAAGCCGCTGGCGAACGCGCCGAGCAAGAAATATTTCAGCGCGGCCTCGGCCGAGCGCGCGTCTCGCCGGTTGAAGCCGACCAGGATATAGAGCGCCAGCGAGAAGATCTCCAGCGCGATGAAGATCGTCATCAGATCGCCGGCGGTGGTCATGGCGGCCATGCCGGCCGTGGCGAGCAGGAGCAGCGCGTAGTACGCGCCGGGCCGCGCAGTGAAGTCCGCGACCCGTTCCAGCGCCAGCAGAATCGCCAGCCCCGCGGCGATGAGCACGGTCGCGCTGGCGAAGAGCGCCAGGCCATCGGCCAACGCCATGGTCTGGAATGTGACCGACGCCGAGCGGCAGAAAAAGACCGCGGCCAGCGCGCCGAGGGTCGCCACCAGGCTGATCCAGCCCAGAACGCGTTTTTCGGCAATAAGCAGGTCAGCCAACAGGATGACCAATGCCCCTATCACCAGCACGATCTGGGGCGCAATCACGGGGAGGTTCAGAGACGGAAAAGTCATGATCACCGCTCCACCACCATGCTCACCGCCGGCCGTTGGGCGTTCAACGCCTTCGCCACCGCCTCGGCCGATGGGTTGATCTTGTCGAAGAACAGGTTCGGGAAGAGGCCGATGACGAAGAACAGGATGATGATCGGCACGAGGGTCAACACCTCGCGCACGCTCAGATCTTTCACCGTCGCGTTCTCCGGCTTCGTCAGCGGGCCGTGCAACATCTGGCGGACGGCCCAGAGCAGATACCAGGCGGCCAGGATGATGCCCACGGTGCCCAGGATAGCAAACGCCCGGTTCGCCTGGAACATCCCCAGCAGGATGTTGAACTCGCCGACAAAGCCGTTCAGCCCGGGCAACCCGGCCGAAGAGAGCGCCACGATTACGAACAGGAAGCCATAGAGCGGCACCTGCTTCCACAGGCCGCCGAAATCGGCCAACAGGCGGGTGTGGCGGCGATTATACAACATGCCGACGAGCAAGAACAGGGCGCCGGTGCTCAGCCCGTGGTTGACCATCTGGAGCGTGGCGCCGGCGATCCCCTGCGCGTTCAAGGCGAAGATGCCGAGCATCACGAAGCCCAGGTGCGCCACCGATGAGTAAGCGACCAGCGACTTGACATCCTTCTGCACCAGCGCCACCAGCGCGGCGTAGAGGATGCCGATGAGCGCCAGCGCCGCGATCCACGGCACAAACATCTGCGTGGCCTGCGGGAACAACGGCAGGCAGAACCGCACGAAGCCGTAGGTGCCCATCTTCAGCAGGACGGCGGCCAGAATCACCGAGCCGCCGGTGGGTGCGGCCACGTGCGCGTCGGGCAACCAGGTGTGGAACGGAAAGAGCGGCACCTTGATGGCGAACGCCAGCCCAAACGCCAGGAAGAGCCAGATTTGCAGGTCGGGCGCCAGGTTCAGCTTCTGCAGTTCCAGCAGGTCGAACGTGCCGTGCCGGAAATAGAGCACCAGGATAGCGACGAGCATCAGCGCGCTGCCGGCCATCGTGTAGAGGAAGAACTTCAGCGCGGCGTAGATGCGCCACGGCATCACCCGGCCCAGGAACTTGTACTCGCCGTGCGGATCGCCCCAGCCGCCGATCAGGAAGTACATCGGGATCAGCGTCAGCTCCCAGAAGACGTAGAAGAGCACCAGGTCGAGCGCGACGAAGACGCCGATCATGCCCGCTTCGAGGAGCAGCATCAGGAACAGGTACGCCTTCAGCCGCTGGCCGATCCCCTCCCACGAGAAGAGGAGCACCAACACGGTGAGCAGGGTGGTAAGCAACACCAGGAAAAGGCTCAACCCATCCACCCCCAGCAGATACTGGATGTGGAACTGAGGAATCCAGGAGCCGCGCTCCAGGAACTGCATCCCGGCCTCGCCCGACCGCCACCAGACCCACAAGAGGCACGACGCGGCGAACGTGGCCAGGCTGACGAGCAGCGCCCACCACTTCTGGAGCCGCTCGCCGGGCAGGGCCAGCAGGATCAGCCCACCCGCGAGAGGAAGGAGGGTAATGATGGAGAGGAGTGGAATATTGAAATTCATAAACTCTTACTCGCTATCTGATCACCAACCACGCCACCAGCGCCACCGCGCCGAGCAGGATCGAGAGCGCGTATAGCCCCACCAATCCCGTTTGCAAGCGCCGCGCCTGGCTGCCCAGCCAACCGGTCACGCCCGCGATGCCGTTGACCGCGCCGTCGAGGCCGCGCTTATCTACCGAGCCGGCGAACCAGTTCGCCAGCTCGCGCAGCGGGTTGACGATGAGGTAATTATAGATCTCATCTACATAATATTTGTTTTCGACCAGCCGGCCGAACCAGCCGAGCGACTCGCGCACCTGCTTCGGGATTTCCGTGTTCACCACGTAGGCGTAATAGGCGAAATAGGCGCCGGCCAGCGCCACCAGCGCCGACACGGCCAACAACACCCACTCGACCCAGGCCGCAGGATGCGCACCCGCTGCCGTCGCGCCCTCGGTCGCAGCCTTGCCGGCGTGGAAGACCGGCTCCAGCCAACCCTCGATCAGCGAGAGGTGCGGGATGCCGATGTAGCCGGCCAACACCGCGCCCACCGCCAGCAGGATCAGCGGCACGGTCATCACCCGCGGGGATTCGTGCGCGTGGTGGTGCAGCTTCTTGTCGCGCTCCTCGCCCCAGAACGGCACGAAGACCGACCGGAAGGAGTAGATCGCGGTCAGCGCGGCCGTGATCAGCCCCACCAGCCACAAGATCGGCGACTTCTGCCACGCGTACCAGAGGATCTCGTCCTTGCTGAAGAAGCCGGAGAAGAGCGGGATGCCGGCCAGCGCGGCCGCGCCGATCAGGTACGTCCAATAGGTGGTCGGCATCTTGGCCCGCAGATTGCCCATCTTGTTGATGTTCAGCTCGCCCGCCAGCGCGTGCATCACGCTGCCGGCCGCCAGGAACAACAAGGCCTTGAAGAACGCGTGCGTGGCCAGGTGGAAGATGCCCGAGGCGTACGCGCCGACCCCGACGGCCAGGAACATATAGCCGAGCTGCGAGATGGTGGAATAGGCCAGGATGCGCTTGAGGTCGGTCTGCGTGAGCGCGATGGTCGCCGCGAAGAGCGCGGTCGCCGCGCCGATGCCCGCCACCCACAATGCACTGGTCGGCGCCAGGTTGAAGAGCGCGGCCGAGCGCGCGGCCATGTAGACGCCCGCGGTGACCATGGTCGCGGCATGGATCAGCGCGGAGACCGGCGTGGGGCCTTCCATGGCGTCGGGCAACCAGACGTAGAGCGGCAACTGCGCGCTCTTGCCCGTCGCGGCGAGCAGCAGGAGCATCGTCACCGTAGTGATCACGCCCGCGCCGGCCAACGCCTCGGCGTTGGCGAAGACATCGGCGAAGCGGAGCGTACCCACCGTGCTCCAGATGAACATGATCGCCAGCGCCAGGCCGAAGTCGCCGATGCGGTTGACGATAAAGGCCTTCTTCCCCGCGTCCGCGGCCGAGGGCTTCTCGAACCAGAAGCCGATCAGCAGATACGACGCCAGGCCGACCCCCTCCCAGCCGACGTACATCAGCAGGTAGTTGTTCGCCAGCACCAGCGTCAGCATCATCAGGATGAAAAAGTTCATGTAGGCAAAGAAGCGGCCGTAGCGCGGGTCGTCGTGCATGTAGCCGACCGAATAGACGTGGATGATGAAGCCGACGCCGGTGACTACCAGCGCCATGGTGGCCGAAAGCTGATCAATCAACAGCGCCAGGTCTACGCTGAAAGTGCCGGCGGTCATCCACTGCCACAGCACGATCTCGTGGTGGCGCTCCTCCGCGGGCAAGCCCAGCAACGCCACGAACTGGCTCACGGCCACGGCGAAGCTCAGCAGCACCATGCCCGGCGCCAGCCACGAAATCAGCCCCTTGCTCAGCCGGCGGCCGAAGAGCGCGATGATGAGGGTCCCCAGGGCGGGAAAGAGAAGCATTAACCAAGCGTAATCAAGCATAAGAACTCCAACTTCGTAAATTGCACTATCTTTGCACTTTACTAACCGAGAGTAGCGGGCATGGCCCTTTCCGAGGAT
>JBBIKA010000094.1:0-15673 GCA_037445695.1 Chloroflexota bacterium | reverse complement strand
GGATACGAAGTGGTTGATTGCACTGGCGACTGCCAAGTTGCCTTTTTGTTTGTTGTTGAATGCATGAGGCAAACTTGACATCTTACAGTCAGCCCCCTTTGTCCACTTGGGTACCTGCCCAGATTGATAAGGTGCGTTGTAAGCCGACGGCCGGAATCGAACCGGCAACCCTCGACTTACAAGGTCGATGCTCTGCCGATTGAGCTACGCCGGCATAGCTAAAATTATACCATAGGGCTCAGTCGGCGCCAAAAACCATCATATGCCCGTAAGAGCCCAGGTTTTTCCCGCCTTGTCCGGCGCTCTTTGGTCAGCTTTGCGAATCACCAGTATATGCGCGCTGCGGCTTAAAGTCAAATATGGAGAGGCATCGCGCGCAAAGGGGCCATCTTACACCCCTTTTGGCGCGTCGCGCGCCAGCCGCGCGGCCACCAGGGCGATCGAGCCCGCCACCGCCGCGTTGAGCGAGCCGATCCGTCCGTGCATCGGGATCGCCAACAGCCAGTCGCACGTCTGGCGCACCAGCCGGCTCAGGCCGCTCCCCTCCGCGCCGACCACCAACGCCAGCGGCCCGGACAGGTCGGCGCCGGGCAACGGCACGGCTCCGGCCGCGGCCTCCAGGCCGACGACCCACACATTGGCCCGCTTGAGCTGCGTCAGCGCCTGCACCAGGTTGACCACCGCGGCAATGCGCAGATGTTCCACCGCGCCGGCCGACGCGTTGACGACGGCCGGCGTGATGCCCGCGGCGCGGCGCTCGGGCAGGAGGACGCCGGTCACGGCCATGGCTTCGGCCGTGCGCAGCAATGCGGCCAGATTCTGGACATCTTGCAGATGATCCAGGGCCAGATAGAGCGGCGCGGCGCCGGCCGGCTCGAGTTCCGTCAGGTCCACGTAGGGATACGGCGCCACCTCGGCGATGACGCCCTGGTGATTGACCGCGCCGACGACCGCCAGTGCCGCCCGGTCGGCCTGGTGGACGGGGTAGCCGGCCCGGCGGGCCAGGGCCAGGATCTCGCCGATGATCTCGGCCTGCTGGTTGACTCCCTCGCCGATGACGATCTGGTGTACACGTCGGCGGCCGGCGCGCAGCATCTCCAGCACGGCATGGCGGCCATAGAGCCACTCGGTGGTCGGCGGCCGCGAGGCCCCCGCGCGGCCGCCGCGCGGGCCCGGCGCCTGCTTGGCGCCGGGGTGCGAAGATCCCGATCGGCCGCCGTCGGTCCGGCTCATACCTGCATGCGCCACGTGCTGCCCTGCGGCGTGTCTTCGACGATCACGCCGAGCGCCTTGAGTTCGTCGCGGATCTTGTCGGCCAGGGCCCACTGTTTGGCCTTGCGCAGGTCCTGACGCACCGCCAACAGCAGCTCAATGAACGGCGCGGCGGGTTGTTCCGCGGCCCTGGCGGGCGTGAGCTGCAAGCCGAGCACATCGCATAGCCGACGGAAGACGGCCTGGGCCTCGGCAAACGGCTGACCGGCCACGCCGGCGTCGCGCGCCACGTTGATGGCCCGCACCAGCTCGAACAGGGCGGCCAGCGCGCCGGCCGTGTTGAAGTCGTTGTCCATGGCCGCTTCGAAGTCGGCGCGCGCCTGGGCCACCTGATCGGCCAGGGTGGCCACGGCCGGGCCATCGGTGAGGTTGCCGGTGGGCGGCCGCAGCGCGGTGCGCAGCCGCTCCAGGCCGCGTTCGGCGTCGGCGATCACCTCATCGTTGAACGCCAGTGGCTTGCGATAGCTGCTGCCGGCGATCACCAGGCGCAAGACATCGGCGCTGTGCCGCGCCAGGAACTCTTCGATGGTGATCAGGTTGCCCAGGCTCTTGGACATCTTTTCGCCCTTGAGCTGCAACATGCCGTTGTGCAGCCAGTAACGGGCGAACGGCTTGCCGGTGTAGCTTTCGGTCTGGGCGATCTCGTTTTCGTGATGCGGAAAGATCAGATCGTTGCCGCCGCCGTGGATGTCTATCTGCTCGCCCAGGTGGAGCAGGTTCATGGCCGAGCATTCGATGTGCCACCCCGGCCGGCCGGGCCCCCAGGGGCTATCCCAGCTCGGCTCGCCGGGCTTGGCCGCCTTCCAGAGGGCAAAGTCGCCTTCGTCTTGCTTCTCCTCGCGCACGTTCACGCGCGTGCCCGCCACGGCCTCTTCCAGCCGGCGATGCGAGAGCTTGCCGTATTCGGGATAGCTGCGCACGCGAAAATAGACGTCGCCGCCGGGGGTCACGTAGGCGTGCCCCTTGGCGATCAGGCCCGACACCATCTTGATGATCTCCGGAATCGTCTCGGAGACGCGCGGCAGCGCGGTGGGCTCCAATACGTTCAATTGTTTCAGTTGCACCTGGTACTTTTCGGCATAGCGCCGCGCGATGGCCGCCGGGTCTTCTCCCGTCTGACGGGCGCGATTAATGATCTTGTCGTCCACGTCGGTGAAGTTCATGACGTGGCGGACCTGATATCCTTTGTATTCCAGGTAGCGGCGGATGAAGTCGAACACGATGGAGGACATGGCATGGCCGACGTGCGCCTCATCGTAGACGGTCGGCCCGCACACATACATCCGCACCTTGCCCGGTTCGATGGTCCTAAAGGGTTCGAGTTCGCGAGTCAGGGTATTGTACACCACCAAAGCCATAGGATACCTCTCGTTGGTTCGTCTGAAGGGCCCGCTGGACAAGCAGATCAGCCCAGGCGACGGGCCGCGGCCACGATCAGCGCGACGGCATCTTCGACTGACCAGAAGCCGGTGTTGATGACCAGATGATACCACAGCGGATCCAGCCAGTTGGCGCCGTGATAGCGCGCCAGATAGTCCGCGCGGGCATGATCGCAAGCCCGCACCTGCCGACGGGCCAGGGTCATGGACATGCGGTAGTGCTGGGCCAGCCGCGCGGCACGCAGCTCGAACGGCGCCACGATCTGCACATGGAGCGTGGCAGGCCGATCGTGCAGTACGACCTGGCTGCCCAGCTCCAGGAACAGGATGTCGTTCTCCTCGGCCGCGGCCCGGATGATGGCGCCGATCTGGCGGGCCGCCTCCTCCAGGTTCACGCTGGAAAGCTGGAGGATCGGCGCGAACACGGTGCCCAGCGGGTTGGGCGCGGCCGCGCCCCCCGCGGCTACCGGCCGCGGAGCATCGCTCAACGACTCTAAGACTGCGACCGCCAGGTTATGCTGCTCTTCGCCCAGCAGGCGGTTGAGCAGGTCGGCGGCCACGCCGGCCGCCAGCGCCTGCGCGCGGATGAACTCGCGATCGGCAAGGCGGAGGTGTAGATCGGCTGCCACCCGGTGGCCGATCTCGTCGCCGAAGCTGCCCATCTGGCGTGAGAGCGTAATGATCATACGCGCCTCTCAGCGGAGCGGAGCGGCAAAGATCATGCGGCCGGCATTGGTCTGCAGCACCTTGGTTACGGTAACTTCGATTTCGTTATCTATGTAGCGCCGGCCGTTTTCCACCACCACCATGGTGCCGTCGTCCAGGTAGCCGACCCCCTGGCCGGCTTCCTTGCCCTCTTGCATGACGCGGATCGTCAACGTTTCGCCCGGCAGGACGACCGACTTGACCGCATTGCTGAGCTCGTTGATGTTGAGGACGACGACCCCTTGCAGTCCGGCCACGCGGTTCAGGTTGTAGTCGTTGGTGATGATCGGACAGTTCAGCTCGCGCGCCAGTTGCACCAGCTTGGCATCTACCTGGCGCACGCCTTCGACGTCCATGTCCACGATGCGCACCGGCACCGGCGATTCTTTTTGCATGCGATTCAGCATTTCCAGCCCACGGCGGCCCCGGTTGCGCCGCAACGTGTCCGCCGAATCCGCGACATATTGTAGTTCGTTGAGCACGAAACGCGGCACCCACACCGGCGTGCGGATGAAGCCGGTGGTGATGATGTCCGCGATGCGGCCGTCAATGATGACGCTGGTGTCGAGCAAGACCACCTCGTGGTGGTTCGCGCCGGCCGGCGCTTCGGCCAGCGCATCGCCGACCGGCAGGATCGCCCCGCGGCGACGGAACAGGCTGAAGATATCCTGTTGGCGCAACAACATGACCGTGACGCCCAGGTATGCCAGGATGAGCGCCGACAAGGTCGGCAGGATGTTGCCGAAGGGATAGGGCAGCGAGGCCAGGGGGATCGAGACGAGCGCGGCCACGATCAGGCCGATGATCAATCCGATCGTCCCGGCGATCAATTGGCTCAGCGTCAGGTCGCGTACCTCGCGGCGCAACCACGCGGCCGGCCGCAAAATGAGCCACGGCGCGGTCAAGACGCCGACCACGCCGCCGCCGATGGATAGCGGAAGTATTTTTTGCAGCGACGCCGCGTTGAGCTGTGCTGTGCCTGCCCAAATCGTTCCGATGAGCCAGCCGATGATGGCAAAGATAATGAAACCGAGAATGCGAGAAACGATATTGGCACTCATGGGCTTGCCTCTCTTGATCAAGGGGGGCGCTGAAGGCCACCCGAATCGAAAACGCGCTGGGTTGCGGGCTTCACCTCCTGGCTTGCGAACGGATGTCGGGCGCGGTGTTCACAGGCATATGATACACCAGTTCAATCTTTTGTGCAATCTGGTTCAGCGATAAAAAAAGAGCGGAGGGTTTCCTCCGCTCTCCGGCACTGATCGGCTCGCCTGAGTGGTTCAGACGGCCGCACGCGCCACTGCCACGATACGGGCGAACGCCTGCGGGTCGCGCACCGCCAGGTCGGCCAGGATCTTGCGGTCCAGGCGGATGTCGGCCAGCTTCATGGCGTGCATCAGCCGGCTGTAGGTGATGCCGTTTTGGCGCGCGGCCGCGTTGATGCGGGCGATCCACAGCCCGCGCAGATCCCGCTTGCGTTGCCGGCGGTCGCGCGTCGCGTAGAAGAGCGATTTGAGCATCGCCTCGTTGGCGCGGCGCCACAGCAGATGGCGGGACATGCGCTGTCCCTTGGTAAACTTCAGAACTTTGTTGTGACGACGGCGGAGAACAACCCCGCCCTTAGCCCTTGTCATGTCTGTCTCCTTTTCAATGGCGGCTGGTGTTGACCAGCACTTCGTGATGGCCACTGGGCGCCCGCGGGCGCCATACCTGTCCCGACGACGCGTTTACACCGTGGGCGCCAACTGGGACACGCGTTTTTCGGCGGCCTTGGCGTCAATCACCTTGGTCTTGCGGTAGGCGATCAGCGTGCGCGGCGACTTGTTGCGGCGCAGGTGGCCGCGTCCCTGATGGCGGCCCACCAGTTTGCCGGTGCCGGTACGCCGGAACCGCTTGGCGGTTGACTTGTGCGTCTTGATTTTAGGCACGGTGTTCCTCCTTCGTTCCTGATTGAGCAGTAGCCCGATCGGCCGGCTTGCTCTTGCTCGGACTGAGCACCATGAAGAGATTGGGCCCTTCCAGCGCGGGCTGCTGCTCGATGATCGCGAAATCGCCTATCTTTTGCGCGAACTCGGCCAGTTGTTCGCGTGCGATCTCCGGATGGGTGATCTCGCGACCGCGAAACCGCACGGTCACGCGTACCTTCGCGCCCTCGGCCAGAAAGGCGAGCGCCTGACGCACCTTGACATCCAGGTCATGTTCGCCGGTGCGGGGCCGCAAACGGATCTCTTTGACCTCGATGATCTTTTGGGCTTTGCGCGCCTCGCGTTCCTTTTTCTGGCGTTCGTATTGAAACTTGCCGAAGTCCAGGAGGCGGCACACAGGCGGCACCGCATTCGGCGCCACCTCTACCAGGTCCAGGCCGCGCTCCTGCGCCAGCCGAAGCGCCTCGTAGGTCGGCATGATGCCGAGCTGTTGGCCCTCTTCGTCTACGACGCGCACTTCGCGCACGCGAATCATTTCGTTGACGCGGGTACTTTTGACTGCGGTAGTGATACTCACCAACCTCTTTCTTGTGAAAATTGCCTGGCTTGGGCCGGCTGCGCTCATCGGCCGGCGTCCCGGCCATTTATGGCCGGGCTAAAACTATAACATAACGAGCGAAGAGTGTCAAAAATGCTGCCGGGGTTTGCGCGCAACCCCGGCAGCGACCGTGCACGCCTAGAGCTCCCGGCCGCGCCGGGCGATGCGGTCGGCCGCCAGCGCGATGAACTGCTCGACCGGCATCTGATCCTGGCGGGTGCCGTCCCGCTTGCGCAGCGAGACGGTGCCGTTTTGCGCTTCCTGGTCGCCGATCACGAGCATGTAAGGCACCTTCAGCAGTTGGGCGTTGCGGATCTTGGCGTTCATGCGATCGGAGCTGTCGTCCACGGCGACCCGCAGGCCGGCCGCCTTGAGGCGCTCCGCCACCGCCCGCGCGACGTCGTTGTGCCGGTCGGCGATCGGGATCACGGTCACCTGCACCGGGCTGAGCCAGACGGGAAACGCGCCGGCAAAATGCTCGATGAGCACGCCGAAGAAGCGCTCCAGGCTCCCCATCAGGGCGCGGTGGATCATGTAGGGCCGATACTCCTTGCCGTCCTCGCCGATGTAGCTCAGGTCGAACCGTTCCGGCAGGTTGAAGTCGAACTGGATCGTGCTGAGCTGCCATTCGCGTTCCAGCGCGTCGTAGACTTTCAGGTCTATTTTGGGGCCGTAGAACGCGCCACCCCCTTCGTCCACCTGATAGGGGATGCCGGCGCGTTGCAAAGCCGCTTCCAGCGCGCGCTCGGCGGCCTCCCACATCGCGTCCGGACCGACGCGCTTGGCGGGCCGCGTGCTGAGATAGGCGTTGAAGCTGTCGAAGCCGAAGCTGCGCAGGATGTGCAGACAGAACCCCAGCACCTTGTCTATCTCTTCCGGCATCTGATCGGGCCGGCAGAAGAGGTGGGCGTCGTCTTGCGTGAAGCCGCGCACGCGCGTCAGGCCGTGCAACACGCCGCTGCGCTCGAAGCGATAGACGGTGCCCCACTCGGCCCAGCGCAACGGCAGGTCGCGGTAGGAGCGCGTGCGGCTCTTGTAGATGCTCACGTGGAAGGGGCAGTTCATCGGCTTCAGGTAGAACTGTTGGCCCTCGATCTCGATGGGCGCGTACATGTTCTCTTTGTAGAAGTCGAGATGGCCGCTGGTCTCCCACAGCGTCGCCCGGCCGATGTGTGGCGTGATCACGAACTCGTAGCCGGCCTTCAGGTGTTCCTGTTTGCTGAACTCCTCGGCCAGGTAACGCATCATGGCGCCCCGCGGATGCCACAGCACCAGGCCGCCGCCCACGTCGTCGGGGCTCGTGCTGAAGAGGTCCAGCTCCTTGCCCAGCCGGCGATGATCGCGGCGTTTGGCCTCCTCGATCTTGTACAGATACGCCTCGAGTTGTTGCTTGTTGGGCCACACCGTGCCATAGATGCGCTGGAGCATCGGGTTGTGTTCGTCCCCGCGCCAGTACGCGCCGGCCACGCTGAGCAACTTGAACGCGTCGGCCGGGATCTGGCCGGTATGTTCCAGGTGCGGCCCGCGGCACAGGTCAATGAAGCGATCGTGCTGATAGGTCGAGATCACGGGCGGCTCTGCGGTCGGCTCGCCGTACTCGTTCACGCCGCCCTTCTCCAGGCCCTCGATGAGCTCGATCTTGTAGGGCTGGTTGGCGAACAGGCGTTTCGCCTCGGCCGCGCTGACTTCCGAGCGGATGAACGGATGTCGGCCGGCCACGATCTGGCGCATGCGCTTTTCGATCGCCTCCAGGTCTTCGGGCGTGAAGGTCTTCAGCGAACCGTCCGGGTTGCGGCCCAGGTCGAAGTCGTAGTAGAAGCCATCCTTGATGGGCGGCCCGATGGCGATCAGCGCATCGGGAAAGCGCTCCAACACGGCTTGGGCCATGACGTGCGCCGTGGAATGGCGCAGCTTGTGCAAAAACTCGTCGTCGTTTTCTTGGTGATGTTTGTTGGCCATCGAGGCCTCCTTGCAGTTCCGTAGGGACCGGAATCAAAAAAGACCTCTCGCCCGTTGGGGCGAGAGGTCTCGCGGTTCCACCCAGCTTGGCGCGGGCAAACGGCCTGCGCCATCTCTTGGGCCGCTAACGGGGCCGACCGGAATGCCATACTCGCGCCTGCTTTGGGGCATCCGCTCACGGGGGGTTTTCGACGTCTTCCGGCGAAGCAAGCTTGCAGCCGTCGGCTTGCTCTCTCTGGCGCCTGCGCGGCGTCTACTCGTCCCGCTCTACGCTTTGAGTTATACAACGATGGGCGGTAGAGGGATTGAACCTCTGACCTCAGCGATGTCAACGCTGCGCTCTAGCCGGCTGAGCTAACCGCCCGCAAGCGGCTATAGTATAGCGCGGCTCCTGATTTTTGGCAAATCGGCACGCGCGCGCTGCGTGCTCGGGCCGATCGGCGCGTTCAGGCGCCGGGCCGCGGCAGGTTCAATACGGCGTACAGCCGTTCCTGGGCCTCCGGCGGCACGTCCTCATGGCCGTAGTTGCGGTAGAGGCTGATGGTCTTGCGCAGGGTGTCTACCACGATGCGACAATCGCCGCACGCGGCCATGTGGCGCTCGAGCTCCGCGCACAGGTCCAGATCCAGCTCGCCCTCGATGTAGTCCGACAACCAATCCAGATATTCTTTACATTCGACCGCCATAGACTCTCCCCCGCATGCCGGCCGCTGTCCCCCGCGCGGCCGTGGCGAAGTAGCCGCTCAGGCGTTCGCGCAGAGCCAGCCGCGCCCGGTGCAATCGCACTTTGACGTTCGCTTCGCTCAGGCCCAACACTTGAGCCGTTTCGGTCGTGGAGAGGCCCTCGATCTCGCGCAGGACGAACACGGAGCGCAGCCCCTCGGGCAGCGCCGCCACCGCGGCATCCAACACGCGGCGTAGTTCGGCCGAGAGCAGGAGTTCATCGGGCAACGCCCCCCAATCTACGAGCTGACGCGGGACGATCTCCCCGTCCTCGTTCTGGCTCGCGGCGTCAATGGAGGTGACCGGCAATTGGCGCCGCCGCAACCGCATCATGGCCGCGTTGTAGGCGATGCGATAAAGCCAGGTGCCCAGTTGGCTGCGCCCCTCGAAGCGGCCGACCGAGCGAAACGCGCTCAGAAACGTCTCCTGCAGCACCTCTTCGGCCTCTTCGCGCGTGCCCATCATGCGCAACGCCAGATTGTAGATGGTCGGCGAGTAGCGCTCGACCATCTGGACGTAGGCGGCCTGGTCGCCGGCCTTCAGGGCTTTGACCAGATCGGCTTCTTCTGCGTGAGACGCGCCAGGTTTCTGTTCCATTCGATGCGTTGGCTGCTTGCGGGGTTACGGCCGGTGCGGGCAGCGGGATCAGCTCAGCAGGCGTTCGAGCTTGCTCTTCAGCACGCCGTAGCTCGTGAAGCCGATGACCCGATCGGCTTCCTGGCCGGCCTTGAAGTAGATGAGGGTGGGGATGCCCATGATGCCGTAGCGCGCCAGGACATCGGGATAATCGTCCGCGTTCAGCTTGGCAACGATGGCGCGATCCGCGAACTCGGCCGCCAGATTGGCGACCGCCGGCGCGATGGCATGACACGGGCCGCACCATTCGGCCCAAAAATCCACCACCACCGGCACTTCGGCTGCGCGCACGAGCGCGTCGAATTCGTCGCGGGTCAGATGGCGCGGGGCCGCCGCTTCTGTGTCGGACGCCGCAGCTTCTTTCTTGCCGCCGAAAAGGCTTTTCAACAGGTCCATGATAGATTCCTTTCTATCACGTGCCTGGCACTTTGAAAGTGCCTGGCACGGCTATTTTCAGGTTAGCTTGCCCAAAGCCGCGATCAAGGCGTCCAGGGCCGCATCCGGCTCTTCGGCGGCGCCCACCAAGCAGCGCGCCGCATACGAACGCGCCACCACCAGGCTGGTCTGATACAGGGCCGAACGGATGGCGCTGATCTGCTGCAGGATCTCGGCGCAGTCGCGATCTTCTTCGACCATCCGTTGCACCCCGCGCACCTGCCCCTCGATGCGCTTCAGGCGCGTGACCAGTTCGTTCTTGGTTTGCGGCGAACGTGCTTCCATCTCCGGCCTGACCGTACGCGATTTGACACGGCTCGTGGACGATACTATACTGGGGTATAGTATACAGCGCGGGCCGAAGTCCGTCAAATTGCGCCAGGAGGAGCGATGAACTTCAACATGGCCAAGCCGCCCAAGGTGGCCATTGCCCTATCGCCCGAAGAGGTGGTCGAGCTAAAGATGATCGTACAGGACGAGGATGCGCCGGCTGCGCTCGACTTTGTGCGCCGACTGCGCCATCGCGTCCTGGAGGTCGAGCAGCGCCACTGCGGCGATCCCGATCGTCTGCCGGGCCTGAGCTGAGGCGCGTCGGCGTCATGTCCTGGCCGAGAGCAGCTCGGCCAGCTTTTGCGCCGACTGCTGATACATCGTCTCGTGCAGGCTCTGGCCGTGGGCGTCCATGGTCACGACCGCCGGGAATCTTTCGACGCGCACCACCCAAAACGCCTCGGGCACGCCGAATTCCTCCTTCTTGAACACCGTCAGCACCTCTTTGACCGAGCTGGCAATTAACGTGGCCGCGCCGCCCACGGCGTGCAGATAGACCGCGCCGTGCTCGCGGCAGGCGGCCAGCGTCTTCGGCCCCATGCCCCCCTTGCCGATCACCGCGCGCACGCCGAAATGGGCGATCACATCGGCCTCGTACGGTTCCTCGCGGATGCTGGTGGTGGGGCCGGCCGCCACGAAGCGCCAGCGTCCCGTTTCGTCCTTGCTCACCACCGGGCCGCAGTGATAGATCACGCCCCCGCGCCACAGACGCATGAGCTCGTCGTGCACCACGCGTTCGCTCTCCGCGATGGTCGGTGCGTGGATGAAATGGTCCACGATATACTTGTGGGCCGCATCGCGGGCCGTGATCACCGTGCCGTACAGCCGCACCTGATCCCCGATATGGAGGCTGCGAATGGCCGCTTCGCCGATAGGAATCGTGAGATCAACAATAGCCATGTGGTATATATCCTTTCCCTAATCCCCAATCCCTAATCCCCAATCTCCTCACTCAATGCGCACCTCCCCATGGCGATACACCAGCGTCCGGCGGCGATGCGCCCAACACATGTACGACGCGGTCACGAAATAGCTGGCCGGCAGCCGTTCCAGCGCGTCTATTTTCACCGAGAGCACCGTCGTCTTGCCGCCGAAGCCCATCGGCCCGATGCCGAGGCTGTTGGCCTCTTCGGTGAGGCGCTTCTCCAGCGCGGCGATCTTGGGATCGGGGCTGGCGTCGTCCAGCGGCCGGTAGAACTGCTCCTTGGACTTGATGTAGCTGGACGCGCGGTCGCCGCCGATCGCCACGCCGATGACGGCCGGCGCGCAACCCAGGCCCTGGGCCTGATGGACGGCGTCGAGCACCGCGCGGCGCACGCCCTCCAGGTCGCGGTCGGCGCCCAGCCGCGTGTCGGGCAGGCTATACTGCGCGCCGACGTTCTCGCAGCCGCCCCCTTTGAGCATCAGGTCCACCTTCAGATAGTCCTCTTCCCATTCTTCGAAATGAAAATAGGGGAAATCCTCGCCCAGGTTGTTGCCCGTGTTCTTGCCGCTGAGGGTCTCCACCGAGTTGGGCCGCAGATACGAGCGCGCGGTTGCTTCGGCCACCGCTTCCCGGATCTGCTTCTTCAGCGCCAGGGTGGACCAGCCGGTCGGGTAGTAGACGTAGAAGATGGGGGTGCCGGTGTCCTGGCAGATCGGGGTAGAGGCGGCGCGCGACAGGCGCACGTTTTCGAGGATGACGCCCAACGCGTTTTGGGCGGCCGAACCCGGCTCTTCCTGTTCGTAGGCCCGGCGCAACGCGGCCTCGACATCGGCGGGCAGGTCGGTCGCGGCCCGGCGGATCAGCTCAATAAAGTGGGGTACCAGATTTTCCATGCCTGTTGCTCCTTTTCACAGCATCTGATCGGCCAAGATGATCGCTTCGGCCACCTGGGCGAGCTTGCGGTTGGTGTCCTGGCTCTGTTTTTGCAGCCGGCGGAAGGCTTCTTCTTCGGTCAGGTTCAGCCGACGCATCAGGATGCCCTTGGCGCGTTCGATCACCTTGCGCGCCTCCAGCGCCTCGCGCAGGTCGTTGACTTCGCGGCGCAACGCCTCGAACTGGCGGAAGCGGGTGAGCGCCAGGGTGATTGCCGGCAGCAGGTCCTCTTCGGCCACCGGTTTCATCAGGTAGGCCGAGATGTTGGCCTGGGCCGCGCGCTCGACCAGCTCGGCCTCGTTGTACGCGGTCAGCAGGATGATGGGGATGGGCCGATGGCGCGTGATCTCCTGCGCGGCTTCGATGCCATCCATCACCGGCATCTTGATGTCGAGGATCGCCAGGTCGGGCCGCGTGGCCAGGGCCAACGCTACGGCCTCCTGGCCGTTCGACGCCTCGGCTACGACCTGATGGCCGAGCGCGCCGAGTTGTTGGCGGAGGCTGAGCAGGCGGATGCTTTCGTCGTCGGCGATCAAGATGCGCAGGGTTTCCATAACTCATTTGTAAAAGGTGAGGGTGGCGCGGGTGCCGCCGGTCTCGCCGCGTTCCAGCCGCAGCGTGCCCGCCAGGTCCTTCTCCACCAGCGTCCGGGCGATCTGCAGGCCCAGGTTGCCGTTGCGTTCCAGGGCGAAGTCTTCCGGCAGGCCGCGGCCATCGTCGGCCACCGTGACGGTGATGCGCGGGCCGTCTTGCTCCAGGCGAATCGCCAGCCGGCCCTGGCCATCCGGGAAGGCATGCTCCAACGCGTTGGAGATCAGCTCGTTCATCACCAGCGCCAGCGCGGTCGCCTGCTTGGAGGGCAGATAGATCGGCGGCCCGCTGATTTCGGCTTCGACGCAGCAGTTTGGCCGCGTGAGCTGATGCAGGGAGATGTCGCAGACCTGGCGCGCCAGCTCGGTGATGTCGGTGAGCCGCAGGTGTTCCAGCGACAGGAGCTGATGGACGGCCGCGATGCTCTTGATCCGGCCGATGGAGTCGCGCAGGCTATGGCGCACTTCGGGGCTGGTGGCGGCCGCCAGCTCCAGGCTCAGCAGATCGGCAACCGTCTGGAGGTTGTTCTTGATCCGATGATGCATCTCCTGGAGGAGCGCCTGGAGCCCTTCGGCGCGCCGGGCTTCTTCGCGCAGGCGCATGTTCTCGATGATGGCGCCGATTTGCGCCGCCAATGAGCGCAACAGGGCGATCTCGCCCGCGTTGAAGGCCGCGCTGCGTCGCGCTGCGACGTACATGACACCGAGGGAACGTTCTTTGGCCAACAACGGCACAACGGCACAGGCATGATTGTCCAGCCGGCGACAGTTCTCGCGCACGATGCGGGCATCCTGCGCCGGCGCGACCGATTGCAGGGCCGCGCCTTCCTGCAACGCCAGGCCGCACAGACATTCGCCGGCCGACAGGGTGGTCTCGGTCGGATCGGCCAGCCGGGGATCGCCTTGCGTCGCGGCCAGCTCCAACTGGCCGGTCTGCAGGTTCAGTAGATAGATCTTGCCGGCGTCAAGCTGCAAGACTTCCAGGGCGCGCGCCAACGCCTGGCCGAGCGCCTCTTGCTCGGTCAGCGCCTGATGCATGGCGATGGACACGGCGTGGAGCGCGGTCAGCTCCTGGATGCGCCGGCTCTGCTGCCAGGAGCTGATGCGTTCGGGCAGAGCGCTCCCGCCGGGGTCGGGGGTGATCATGGCGCGTCACCGGCACGAGCTACAGCTCGCGACACCTGGCGAACGTTCCGGGCCGCGAATCGCGGCGGATAGGCCGCCGGGGGCGGCCGACGGCCGCCCCCGGCCGGGGCATGGCGCGTGAAGCGCCGGCGTCTCAGGACTTCGGCTGTTCCTCCCCGCTTGCCTCTTTCGGCTTCTCGGCCGTCGGCTCCTTGGAAGCCTCGCGGAACTCGCGGATGCTTCGGCCGATCGCGCCGCCGATCTCGGGCAGGCGGCCGACGCCGAAGATGATGAGGACGATCACCAGGATGATGATCAATTCAGTCGGACCAATGTTGGGCATGGGTCAACTCCTGTTTATGGTATGTTTGCGGACGCGCCGCGCCCGCGACTGGATGTCCAGCGCAGCGAGCTCCAGGCTGCGGTTGATCAGTTCCCGCACGAACGGCGAGGCGGCCGGCGGGGCACCGTCGAGTTGGGCGGCCGCGGTGGCGGCCAGTTGCATCGTCGCCTCGTCGCGGGCATAGTACAGCCACTCCGCCATCGCGCTCAGGCGTCGGCGATAGGTCATGGCGTCGTCCGGGCCGAAGGCCGTCTCGGCCAGCTCGCGCACGGCCGCGGCCCGCGCCTCGGCCGTCAACGGCGGCCGGCTGACCAGTTGGCGGGCCGCCTCGTAGACCGCCGGGGTCGGCCAGTACCAGTCGGCGAAGGCCGCGTGATCCAGCAGCGCGGCCGTGTCGTCGCCCAACCGCTGCAGATCGGTCTGGATGGCCGGCCCGTCCGGCGCCTCGGCGGCCAGCGGGCCGTATTGCCAGATCAGCTCGCCGAAAAGCCGGTAAGTCAGAGGCGGCGGCTGCCCGGCAAGCCAGTTGCGTTCCAGCGCCCGCTGAACGACCCGTCGGCCGACATCGAACGACACGCCGACCAGCATCAGCGGCCGCAAGCCGGCCGGTTGCGGTACCGCCAGCACCTCGCCCACCGGCACGGCCGGCGGAACCTCGTCGGCCGGCAGCATGTCGGCGCCCGCCGCCGCCACGATCCCTGTAGGCTCTGCGGCAATGATCGCCAGGGCGAGCGGCCGCTCGGCCTCGCCGCGGGGGGCCGTGAACCAGATCACCTGGGCGCCGGCCCCATCTACGGGCGAGAGGAGCGCTTGCCAGGCCGCCAGCGGGGGCGCAGGCTCGACCCGAACGCCGCTCATGCGCACCTTGCGCATCTCGCGTTCGGCCGCGAATCGCCGATCGGCCGGCAGGGTGGCCGCCAGGCTGATCAGCGCGCGCAGCGCTTCGGGCAGCCGCGTCCGTCCCAGTTGCTCGAGTGCCTGTTGGGCCAGGCGGGCATCCTCTCCCTGGGCGAACATGCGCAGCAGGGTGACCAGATGCGGATTCGGCATCAGATCGGGCAACGCCTGCATGAGGAGCCCGGGCACATCGGCCGGCTGTTGGGCAAGCTGGGTCAGATACTCGATGACGGCCGTCGGATTGCGCTCCATGGCCAGGATCAGCTCGCGCAGCGATTGGCGGGCCACGTCGTTCGGATTGCGCAGTCCGGCGAGCAGGTCCTCTTCGAGCGGCTCGTTGAGATACCGATCGAGCAGCGTGAGCGCGGTGACGCGCGCCTGATCGCGACGCTCGCGCGCCCGCATGATCCCTTTGAGGGCCGGCACCACCAGGTCGCGATCCATTTGCTGGGCCAACAACCCCAGCCCGCCCCGCACGTGAGGGTCTTCGGTATCGAGCCGGGCCAGGAAGACCGGCAGGATCGCCTCCCCGCGGCCGGCCAGCTCCTGGGCCAGACGCACGCGCTCGGCCGGCTCGGTCGCCTGGACCAACGCAGCGAAGGCCGCCTCGAGCGCCCGGCGCTCCATCAACCCCGTAAGAATCTTCCCTTCTTCAGCCACGGCGAGATTATAACATACCTCCCTGGAAGTGGGAAGTTGGGGGCCGGAGGCTGGATGCTGTTCTCCCGCTCGCCCCTGGCCTGGCCGCCGGGGCAAGTGGGAGAGGGGAGGGGTAGGGAAAAAGGGGGTTTTGCGGCGGGCGGCGCCCCCCCCCCCCCCCCAAAAAAAAAAAAAGTAAGGGGCGGTAGAAGGTGGGAATTGGGGGAACACCCCAAAACACCGAGGGGAAGGGGGGGGG
>JBBIKA010000093.1:0-15901 GCA_037445695.1 Chloroflexota bacterium | reverse complement strand
GCCGAGCTGCCGGAGGTGGCGGTGGCCGCGCCGGAGGTGGAAGCCGAGCTGCCGGAGGTGGCGGTGGCTGCGCCCGCGGTGGAAGTCGAGCAGCCGGAGGTGACGGTGGCTGCGCCCGCGGTGGAAGTCGAGCAGCCGGAGGTGACGGTGGCTGCGCCGGAGGTGGAAGTCGAGCAGCCGGTAGACGACCTGACCCGCATTGAGGGGATCGGTATGGTGTACGCGGCCAGATTGCAGGCTGCCGGCATCACAACTTTTGCCCAACTGGCCGAGGCCGACGACGCCCGCCTGGGGGGGATCATTCAGCCGCCTTCCTGGCGCAAGATCGATTATACTTCCTGGCGCGAACAGGCTCGCCTGCTCGCGGCCGGCGCCGAGGAGGAGCTGCAGGCTCTGCAGGCCAGGCGTTCGGTTCGCCAGGGCGCCGGGGATGATCTAACGCTGATCGCCGGCATCGGCACCAAGACGGCCGCGGCGCTCCAGGAAGCAGGAATCACGACGTTCGAGGCGCTGGCCGAGGCCGACCCGCAGCGGCTAGAGGAGATCACCCGCGAGGCCGGCTTGCGCGGTGGCAACTACGAAGCCTGGATCGCCCAGGCCCGCACGATCGGCCGCAAGCGCAGCCAGGGCATCCGCGAAGTGACCGGCTGTCCGCAGGATCTGGCGAAAGTCAAAGGGATCGGCTCGGTCTACGAAACCAAGCTCTACGAGGCGGGCATCGGCACGTTCTGGGAGCTCGCCAGTGCCGACGAAGAGGAACTGCGCCGGATCTTCGGCCTGAAGGAGTTCCAAAAGGTAGATCTGGCGGCCATCAAAGCCAACGCGCGCCGTCTGGCCGAGGAGACGCATACCGAAGGCCTGGGCTGGAGCGGCACGCCGCCGGACGACTTCGAATCGTTGGAGGGGATCGGCCCCGTCTTCGAGGGACGGCTCTACGAGGCCGGCATCTGCACTTACGAGGCGCTGGCCAATGCGACCGTCGAGCAACTGGCGGAGATCTGTAAGGCGCCGGCCTGGCGAATGCCCGATTATGCCGGTTGGATTGCTCAAGCGAAGGCCCTACTCGAACAAAAAGGGAGGTAGCCATGCGCTTCGATCGCCCTCCCTACTGGTATTGGGGCCTGGACCGCTGGAACACCCTGGTTGTCGTGGCTTTGCTGGTCGCCATCCTGATCACCAACGCGAGCACCGGCGTGCCCCCGCCGGTCCCGGCCATGCCGGTCGCGCCGGCCACGGCCACCCCGGCCGCGGCGGTGGCTCAGGTCTCGCCGACCCCGGCCACGACCACCGTGGCGCCGCCCACCTTCGCGGACCTGGCCGAAGGTGCCCGGCTTATGCCGGGCGTCAGTACGCTGTCGGGCACGGCGCCGGCCGGCGCGGTCGTCCGTCTCTTCGCCGGTGACCGCCTGATCGGCGAAACGATGGCCGGACCGGATGGCCGGTGGAGCATGCCGCTGCCGGCGCTTGCGCCGGGCGAGCATACCCTGATCGTGCGTGCGTTCGGCGCCGACAACGCCCTGTTGGCCGAATCCGCGGGGGTGCGCGTGAACGTGGTCGCGCCGACCGCCGCACCAACCGCGACTGCGGTGCCGCCGACCGCCACCTCCACGTTCACGGCCGCGCCGCCCACTTCCACGGCCACCGCGACCCCCGTGCCGCCGACCGCTACGCCGACCGCCACGGCTGTGCCGCCGACCGCTGCGCCGACCGCCACCCCTACGTTTACGGCCGTGCCGCCTACCCCCACGGCCACGGCAACCCCCGTGCCGCCCACCGCCACTGCTGCGGCGCCGAGTCCGACGGCTACACCTATACCGACCTTGCCTTCCGCGCCCACCGCGGCTGCCGCGCCGGTCGTTTCGCCTGGCGTCGAAGTGGTTACGTTGGCCGAAGGCACGGCGATCACGCTGGCGGGCACAGCCGCGCCGGGGACCCGCCTGCGCATCTATGACGGCGAGACGCCGATCGGCGAAGTGGTGACCGACACCGAAGGCCGGTGGACCCTGGCGATCCCGTCCTTGACGGCCGGGCAACACGTGTTCACCGCGCGCGTTTACGACGCGTTCGGCCAACTGGTGAGCATGTCCGAGCCGCTGTACGTCAACGTGCTCTCGATCACCGGCGCGTTGCCGACGGCAACCCCCACGCTGCTGGCGGGCACCCCGGCCGGCGGCCAGCTGCAGATCGTGAGCCCGCAACCGGGCGCGCAATTGCCGGCCGCCGCGCCCGGCATGCTTGAAGGCACGGCCAAGCCCGGCACGACCATCCACGTCTACGACGGCGATCGCCTGATCGCCGAGGTGGTGGCCGGCCCGGACGGCACGTGGAAGGTGATCTTGCCATTGCTGGCGGAGGGGCCTCACACCTTGACCGTGCGGCCGGTGGCGTCCGATGGGGTAGAGCTGCCCGTTGCCGCGACGTTGCCGGTCACGGTGGTGTCGGGGCCGGCGGCCGCCGCGGCCACTCCGGCGCCGGGCGGCGAAGCATTGCGCATCACCAGCCCGACCGCCGGCAGCACGGTGCTCTCCAGCCAGCCGCTGCTGACGGGTGTGGCGCCGGCCCGCGGCATCGTGCGCGTCTACGACGGCGATGTTCTGTTGGGCGAAACGCAGGCGGATGCCCAGGGGCGATGGCATCTCGTGCCGTCCGTGGCGCTGGGGATCGGGAAGCATACGCTGCGGCCGGTCTTGCGCGACGCAAACGGCCAGGAGGTGGCCGGCAAAAGCGTGGAGATCGTCGTGGCCGAAGGCGCCACCGGGCTCAAGCCGTTGACCTTCGTGCCCTCGAGCGGCAAAGCGCCGTCGCCGATCGGCCTGTTGCAGGGCGTTGTCCCGCCCGCTACCCTGGTGGGCCTGTATGAGGGGAATACGCTGCTGGCGCGGTTGCTGGCAGATGCGCGCGGACGCTGGCAATATGCTCTGCCGGCCCGCACGCAGCCCGGCCGGCACAACTATCGGATCGTGGTGACTACGCTCGACGGCGTGCTCCTCTATCAATCCGAGCTGATCGCCATCACCATCAGCTACGGACCGCCCAGGGTGTTGCCGGTGACGGGTGCGCGAGCGCAAAAGATCTCTGTGTAGCACCGCGCATGAAAAAGGGGGTTGGACCGGCAGGCAAACCGCCGGTCCAACCCCCTTTCTGTGTCTGGTTTGCGCGGCTGCCCTCACGAGCGGCTCAGGCGAGCATCTATCGCCTTCATGCGAAGTTGGATCACCTCCAGGCCCAGGTGAGCGGCCTCCTGCTCGGCCGCGCTGCCGCTCAACAGGTGACGCCGGTACTCGTCTGCAGCCTGCGTCAGCGTCTGCCGCCACTCACTTAACAGCGGCTGCGGGGCTCCCACCAGGTCATCCTCGAAGTTCGCGCTGCCGCGCAGCGATTCGATCAGCGCGCCATCGGCTGCCGCGCCGGCCGCGAGCCATGTCGCAGATGGTTCGGGCAGGGTGAAAATCACGCCGTCCTGGGCGTGGGTGTAGAGGACGGGCGCGGCAAAGCTGCGGTCGCCCGGATAGAGGATGGCCAGCATATTGCGCGCATAGGTCACCGCCACATCCACGCGGCCGATGCTGTGCGCGCCGGCGCACAGGCGACGATAGAATTCATCGGCGAAGGTTAACGCCGCATCGTCGGACAGCGGGAATTGCATGGCGATCACGGCCGGCAGCCCGGCGCGCACCAGTTGCGGGGCCAGCCCCTGAAAAGCCTCTCCCTCATTGGTCGTGCCGCTGCTACAGACGTTCAGAACGGCCAGGCGGAGCGACTTGCAGTTGACGATGAAGCGCGCCATCACCTGGCCGTCCACCCAATCGGTCGAGCCGTCGGGCTGATTGAGTCCGATGTACGCTGTACCGTCGGCCACGCCGCCGTGCCCGCTGCCATGCACGATGTGATAATCGCCGGTGATCAGCGCGTCGGCGAAGCGGCCGCGCGTCACCGTGCCGTCCAGGACGGTGAGGGAGAGCTCCTTTTCCAGCGGCCCGATCGCCTGTGCGATCAGGGCCCGCTCCTTGACCAGGTTCAGGTCGGCCGCCCGGGGCAAGACCACCAGCATCCGTAACGGCAGTTCGGCGCGCAGGTTGGCCAGGGCGCCGAACTGATCGGCGCGATCCAGGTAGCGCACGAGGGGCGTGTCAATGGAGGTGGCGAAAGTGCGATCGCGTTGCGGATCGTGGAGCAGCTCCCACGGCCAGGCGTTGATCTCGGCCGCATCTATGCTGAGGCGAAGCCGCAGGCCGCGGCCTTCGTGCCCGGCGCGATCCCACGCCACGCGCAGGTGCGTCTCCGCCGGGCCGAACAGCCAGCGAAAGAGCGCCACGCCGACGGCCCGCAACAGTTCATCGTGGCGGCCGGCCGGCAAGGTGTCCACGCGGCCGATCAATTCGCCGAGCTCCGCAGGCGGCAGGGCCAGAGTGCCCGCCCAGCGCCCCACCCCATCCGCAACCGCAGACAAGGGATAGCTGTTTCCCTGCCGGGCTCCGATCGTGATCGTATAGTCGCTGTACTGCACACGCCCTCCAGGATCAGAAAAACACAGACTTGCAATAAATACAGTTTATTTTTATCACAAAACGCGACGAAAGTCAAGGCCTATACACGGCTTGGAAAACCCACAGCGCAGCCATGCCCACCCCGATCGTCAGCAGCGCGTTCTTCGTGCGCCAGGCCACCAGCGCGGCGATCAGCCCCGCCAGCAGCCGCGCGTTGCCGGGGGAGATGTCGAACGCGCCGGCCGGCCGCAGCAGCTCTGGAAAGATGATTGCCGCCAGCACGGCCGGCGGCACCAGCCGGAGCGCACGCTGCGCCCTCTCCGGCAGCGCGAGCCGGCCCAGCAACAAGATCAGCGCAAGCCGGATCGCGTAGGTGATCAGCCCCATGCCGATCAGCGTCAGCCAGAGGGTCGGGCCGATCATGGGACATCCTGCGCCAGGGGGTCGGTCTCGGCGTCGGCGTCTGGTCGCGCGACCGCTCCGCCGGGGGCGTGCCCGGAATACGAGGCGGGGGCCACGATCGGCGCGCTCCGCCGATCGGCCCACGCGCCGGCCGCAATGCCCGCCAGCGCCGCGGCCACCAGTCCCAGCTTGTAGGGCCAGCCCGCGGCGATCAGCGCGACGGCCCCGGCCGCCAGCGCGGCGACGATCGCGGGCCGATCCTTCAGCACAGGCGCCAGCAGCGCGATGAAGGTGAGCGGCAGGGCGAAGTCCAGTCCCCAGCCCGGCGGGACGGCCGCGCCCAGGGTGATGCCGAGCGCCGTGCTGAGCTGCCACGTCAGCCACAGTGCCAGCCCCGCGCCGAGGAGGTAGTAATGGCGGGGCCGCGGGGTGGCACGGCGCGACTCTGCGTCCTCGGCGTCGCCGCGGTGCCGCGCGTCCGTCTGCTGGTAGTGCAGGATCGCGACGGCGTAGGCCTCGTCGGTCAGCAGATAGGCCAGCAGCCATTTCCAGCCCGGCCGCAGCCCGGCCAGGTAGGGCGCGACCGACGCGCTGTAGAGGAGGTGGCGGATGTTGACCACGAAAGTCGTCAGCAGCAACACGAGCGCCGGCGCGCCGTTGGCGATCAATTGTACCGCGATGAATTGCGCCGATCCGGCGAAGACGACCGCGGACATCGCCTGCGCCATCGCGACGGGCAGTCCGGTCGTCATGGCCAGTGCGCCGTAGATCATGCCGAACGGCGCAACGCCGAGGAGGATGGGCAGTTCGGCTTTGACGCCGGCGCAAAATTCAGCCGATGAAGAAGAGTGCCGTCTCAACTTTCCAACACCTTGCTCAATCCCTCCAGCATCTCCTCAATGTCCTCGTTCGTCAACAGCGGGCTGATGTCGAGATGCACGGCGCGGCCGAGCAGGTCGAGGGTGCGCGGGCACTCAGCGCGGTGATAGCGGATCTCGCGTTTGGCCCAGCGCCAGGGGCCGCCCTCGGCCGTCCAGGTGCGCTGCTCCAGGAGCGGCGTCCAATGTGCGTAGATGTGATAGTCGGGCCGGTCGGGCCGGTAGAGCACGCTCGCGGCGATGTTCTCGGCCCGCAGCGCCTCGGCCGCGGCCTGCGCGTCGCGGGCCGTGGGCATGAAGAAGATCAACGCGATGGCCGCCTCGCCCTCCGCATCCATGACCTCCCGGAAGGCCAGGCCGCGGCGCGCCAGGATCGGCGCCAGGCCGGCCTTGAGCATCCGCTTGCGCGCACGCATGGCCGCCAGCAGCCCCTCCAGCCGGCCAAGCTGGACGAGCGCCACCGCGGCCAGCAGCTCGGGCATGCGAAAGTTGATGCCCCACAGCATCTCATCGGCCGGGAAGTTATTGCGCAGGCCGCCGACCACGTCGTGGAACATCAGGCCGCGCTTCCAGACCGCCTCGTCGTTCGTGATCACCATGCCGCCCTCGCCGGCCGTGATGATCTTGTTGAACTGGAGGCTGAAACAGCCCACGTCGCCCAGCGTGCCCAGCCGACGGCCGCGATAGGACGCGCCGTCGGCCTGGGCCACGTCCTCGATCACCTTCAGGCCATGCTCGCGGGCCAGGGCGATCAGCTCATCCATCCGACACGCCGCGCCGCGCATGTGCACCGGCATGATCGCCTTCGTGTACGGCGTGATCTTGCGCGCTGCGTCGGCCGGGTCGAGGGTGAGCGTCTCGTCCACTTCGGCCAGGACGGGGATGCCGCCCACCGCGGCCACAGCCGCCGCGGACGCGATCCAGGTGTACGCGGGAACGATCACCTCGTCGCCGGGTCCCACGCCGATCCCCTGCAGGCCGCAGATCAGCGCGGCCGTGCCCGATGTGACCGCCACCGCGTGGCGGGCACCCATGTGGGCCGCGAACGCGGCCTCCAGCTCCGCGACCTTTGACGGCCCGGGGTTGGGGCCATAATAGCGGAAGAGGCGCTTGCTGCGCAGCACCTCCAGCACCGCCGCCTCTTCCTCCGGGCCGATTTCCATCCCGCCGGGATACATGGGCGGGTTGGGACGTTGTTTGATGGGCATGGGGCCTCCTGGGGCGGACGGATGACGGATGACGAATGACGAATGACGAAAACGGCCCTCGTCCTTAGTCTTTCGTCCTTGGTCTTTCGTCTTTCGTCTTTCGTCCTTCGTCTATCTTCTCACTCTGCCCGACACATCGCCGGCCATCAACGCTTCGACCTCGGCCACGGTGACGGCGTTGTAGTCGCCGGGGATGGTGTGCTTCAAGCACGAGGCCGCCACGGCGAAGCGCAGCGCCCGGCCCGGATCGGCCGGCCACCGGCGCAGGCCGTAGATCAGGCCGCCGACGAAGGAATCGCCCGCACCCACGCGGTCCACGATCGGCACGATGTCGTAGACGGGCGCGGTGTAGAACGTGGGGCCTTCGCGCGTCCAGAGCGCGCCCGACCAGGTGTTGTGGCTGGCCGAGAGCGAGCCGCGCAGGGTAACGGCAACCGTCTTCAGGTTCGGGAAGCGCTCGGCCAGCTTCTCGCAGACGTAGCGATATTGCGTCGCCTCGACCTTGCCGCCGGTGACGTCGGCCTCGGGCGCGCGGATGCCGAACACCTTTTCGGCGTCCTCCTCGTTGCCCACAGCCACGTCGCACCCCGCCACCAGGTCTTGCATCACCTCGCCGGCCGTCTTGCCCCACTTCCACAGCTTGGCGCGGTAGTTCAGGTCGCACGAGACGGTGATGCCCATCTGCCGGGCCACGCCGATCGCCTCGGCGCAGGCCAGCGCCGCGCCCTCCGACACGGCCGGCGTGATGCCGGTCCAGTGGAACCAATCGGCCCCCTGGAAGACGGTCTTCCAGTCCACCATGCCGGGCTTGATCGTCGCAAAGCCGGAGCCGGCCCGGTCGTAGATGACCTTGCTGGCGCGCTGGGCCGCGCCCGCCTCCAGGAAGTAGATGCCCAGGCGGTCGCCCCCGCGCAACATGTGCGTCGTCCCGATGCCGTGCTGGCGCAGGTAGGCCACGCACGCGTCGCCCAGGTCGTTCGCCGGAATGCGCGAGACGAACTCGGTCTGTTCGCCGTAGCAGGCCAGCGACGCGGCGACGTTCGCCTCGCCGCCCGCGTAGAGCGCCTCGAAGGTGCGCGTCTCGGTGATGCGGTTGAACCCGGGCGGATTCAACCGCAACATGATCTCTCCGAAGGTTACGATTTTACCCATAGTGTTTCTCCGTTTCCTATGCTTGATCCGCCGGCCGAACACCGGCTTCCGGCGACCGGCCCTCAGCTCAGCGCGGCCGGCGGTAATTCACGTCCAGGATCGCCAGTCGCTTGAGGTGTTCGTCCAGCCGGGCCTGGAAGTCGGCGAAGTCTTTGACCGCCGGCGGCGTCCAGGCGACCTCGGCGTGCGCGCAGGCGCGCGGGTAGGCCATGTATTCCACGTGTTTCGGGTCGGGCATGTACTCGGTCCAGAGCTGAGCCTGGGTGCCCAGCACGTGCTTCGCCTCGGCGGCGCTCAGCTCCGGCGGGATCGGCTCGTAGCTGTAGACCTTTTCCAGCGGGATGTAGCCGCCGATGGCGAGCGGCTCGGCATCGCGATCTTCGGCCTGGTAATAGTCGAAGTAGGTATAGGTGTTGGGCGCCATCACCACATCATGGCCGGCCTTGGCGGCCGCAATGCCGCCGGCCTCCCCGCGCCACGACATCACCGTGGCGCCCGGCGCCAGGCCGCCCTCCAGGATCTCGTCCCAGCCGATCAATCGCCGGCCGTGCGCGGTGAGGAATTGATCCATGCGGCGGATGAAGTAGCTTTGCAGCTCCTCTTCGTTAGCCAACCCCAGCTCCTTCATGCGCGCCTGGGCGGCCGGGGAGGCCTTCCATTGCGTCTTCGGGCATTCGTCGCCGCCGATGTGGATGAAGGGGCTGGGGAAGAGGTCGAGCACCTCGGCCAGGACGTTCTGGAGGAATTGAATGGTAGACTCTTCGACGTTGAAGACGTGTTCGCTGATGCCCCACTTGGTGCGCACGCCGATCGGCTCGCCGGTATTGCCCAGCTCGGGATAGGCGGCGATGGCGGCCTGCGCGTGGCCGGGCATCTCGATCTCGGGCACGACGTTGACGAAGCGCGCCGCGGCATAGGCGACGATCTCGCGCACGTCGTCCTGGGTGTAGAAGCCGCCGTGCGGCTTGCCGTCGTAAGCCTCGACGTAGTTGGGGTTGCGCCACTCCATCCGGCCGACCAGCGTCTCCTTCCGCCACGCGCCGACCTCGGTGAGCCGGGGATAACGCTTGATCTCGATGCGCCAGCCTTGGTCTTCGGTCAGGTGCCAGTGGAAGGTGTTGTACTTGTGCAGCGCCAGCAGGTCAATGAACTTCTTGATGAACTCCTTCGGCATGAAATGCCGGCAGGTGTCGAGCATCATGCCGCGCCAGGGGAAGCGGGGATAGTCCTCGATCTCGACGCAGGGGATGGTCCAGTCCACGCCGGGCACGGCCGCCTCTCGGAAGATGGCCGGCGGCAGGAGCTGGCGCAACGATTGGGTGCCGTAGAAGAGCCCGGCCGGCTGCGGCGCGCGGATCGTCACCTGCCGCGGGGTCACACTCAGCCGATAGCCTTCCGTGCCCAGGCTCGCCAGCCCGCGCTCGATGCGCAGCCGGATCACGCCCGCATCGCGCGTGCTCTCAGCGACCACCTTCGGCCAGAAGCCGGTCGCCGGCGCCAGCGCTGCGGCCAACCGGCGGCCGACCGGCTCGGCTGCGCCCGCGGCCACAATCACGGTGTCGGCCGTCAGGGTGAAGACGCCGCCTGTCGAAACACACTTCACGGGTTTGGGGATGATGTTGATTTGGGTCATGGGATGATTCTCCTTTGATAGACGAAGGGTAACTACCTCCCTCACCCCTTCCTCTGCCTCCTCCCCCATATGCGTCAACTTAACGTCTACGGTTGCCCCTGTCCGCACCCCTGTGAGAAGACCCCTCCCCCGGCCCCCCCTACACGGGGAGGGGAGTAGGGGCGTGGCATGCCACGCCCCTACTCGCAGGGAAGGGGGCCGGGGGGGAGGTAAGTGGCCCTCACCTCCTTCCTCACCTCCTTAAGTGAGTTGACGCATATGGCCTCCTCCCTTCTCCTGGCCGAAGGCCAGGAGAAGGGAGGAGAAGATCATAGGGGTTTGGCGGCGAAGCCGCCGCCAAACCCCTCTTCCTCTTTGATGTTCGCGCGCCACACCTCGAACCCCGTCCGCGCCACCTCCGAAATCCGCACCTGATGATACCCGGCAATGCCCGTGTCGAGCAAATCGTGGAGGGGTGCGATCCAGCGTTCGGGCAGGCCGGCCGTGCCGTGCATCATGCCGAAGACTGAGCCGACCGTCGCGCCGTTGCAGTCGGTGTCGAAGCACGCCTGCACCGCGATGCAGATGGCCCGGCCGTAGTCGTGTTGGCCCCACAGCAGCCCCAGCGCGACGATCTGTGCGTTGGAGTTGGTGTGGCACCAGTGATGCGGGTTGTTCTCGTCCCAACGGGCATGGATGCGGCGGATCGCTTCCTCGCTGTCAATCCCCTCGTGATACCAGCCGATCACCTGTCGGATGTCCGCGGCCAGGCGACACTGCGCCGGGATCTCCCCCAGGCCGATGCGGATCACCGTCTCGGCATCGGCCACGTAAGGCGCGGCGGCCAGCATCGCGGCCACCCACATCTCGCCGTAGATGCCGTTCTTGACGTGGCTGATCGAGGCGTCGCGCCAGGCATATTCGGCCGCCAGCTCCGGGTTGCCGAGCGCGGCGTAGCCCCAGAAATCGGCCCGGATCTGCGCGCCGATCCATTCCCGGTAGGGGTTGCGATAGGCGGCCGAGGCGGGCGGGGGGATCAGGTTGACGAAGTTGCGATAGGCCGCGCGCTCGGCCGTGAAGGTGTGCAGGATCGGGATGTTCTGCAGCCAGAAGCTGGCGACATCCTCCGGCGTGAAGCCCGGCCCGCGCTGCCGCATGATCGCCAGGCCGGTGACGGTGTAGTTCGTGTCGTCGTCCTCCGGCATGTGCGTCACCCGATCCACGTAGGCGCGCTCGCGCGAGACTCCATACTTGTCATAAAGCTCAGCGGCCGCGTCCGAGCGGAAGAAATCGGCCAGCGGGTAGCGGCCCTGATCTTTCAGAAAACCCCACATGGCCGGCGAACGCCACCCCTCGACCGGCTTGCCGAGGAGGCAACCCGCGCAACGCCCCAGCCACGCGGCCAACACCCGATCGAAGAGCGCATCGTCGGCGAGTTCGGCGCGGCGCCAGGTCGGCGTATCGGTCGGCCGGGCGCGACGGATGCCCTCCAGATCGGACGGCTCGACGTAGGGGTAGTCGGGCCGCATGGGCAGGCCGGCGCACGCGTCGAGCAGCGCGGCGGCGCGGGCCTGCCAGCTGGGGTCGGTATCCTCATCCGCGGCGAGGAGCGCGTCGAATTCGGCCGCCACGGCCGCGATGTCCCGGCCTTCGTCCCCCAGCTCCTGGCGCTCGACGGCCAGGAAGCCGCGATCCACAGTGAGGTAGTGCCATTTCATGGGCTATTAGGTCCTTCCTCGATTCGATGCTATAATGCGGATCGGAGGTTGTTCCGACCTTCATTATACACTCCTCTTGTTACAGCCGACAATTATGGCCGCAGCAATTCCAAATATGCCTTTCGGTGGTTGGGGCCATCCCCGAATCCGACCACGAATGCACGAATCACGCAACGGGCCATTCGTGCATTCGTGCCCCATTCGGGGATGGCGCCCGCAGCACTTCGTCTTCACCTGCAAGCCGGAGTCCCACGCTATGTTGGACGCGGCGGTGGCGCTCTTGGGCACGATCGGCGGTGCGGAGTAGGCTACGGAACGCTGCCGTGCGGCCGGGCACACCAGCTCTGGCGCTACCGCTATGAAGACTCAGCTCGCAACCACCCCCAACCTGACCGGCTTTTAATTTCATATTTGGAATTGCTGCTCCCGCTTCCGCGACATTGACACCCTCCCCCGCAGCTCTATAATACGTGGACGTTGACGCAGATGGCGTGCCGTTCGGTCTGGAGATCCTGTTCGCCGGACGTGTGCTAGCCGGACAGGATATGATCAGCGTCACGGTCAACCTTGGCCGGGCGGTGCACCCGGCTTTGGCTTGAGAACGCGATCCATGGCGGCCCCGGTTCTGCCCGGGGTCGCCGGCTTCTATCCCGCGCGCATGTGCATTTCCTCCCCAGCCGTGGTAAAATCCATCCACGTAACACCAACTCAATCTCAGCGCATTTGTTGCATCGAGTCGTCATGACCGGATCCAATCCATCGCCCTCGTCGCCGGGCTTCCTGCGTACCCTCCTCCGCGCGCTCGGTTACCTGCGGCCCTATCGTCGGTTGTCTATCGCCGCGTATCTGGCCCTGCTCTGTTCGACCGGGCTGGCGCTCCTCGTCCCGCAGCTCATCCGCGCCACCGTGGATCGCGGCATCCGCGGGGACGACCTGGCCGCGCTGCGGCTGGCGGTGCTCGGCATCCTCGGCGTGACCCTGATCAAGGGGGTGTTGTCGTTCCTGTTGGGCCGCTGGACCGAGATCGCCTCGCAGGGGGTGGCCTACGACCTGCGCAACGCGCTCTATCGCAAGCTGTCGGCCCTGTCGTTCTCCTATCACGACCGCGCCCAGGTGGGGCAACTGCTCTCCCGCGCCATCCAGGACGTGGATCGCATCCGCTTCATGACCGGCCGCGCGCTCCTGCGCCTGGCCGAGGGCCTGGTCCTGCTGATCGGCGCGGCGCTCTTCCTGGCGTTCATGAACCCGTCGTTGACCCTGCTGTCCCTCTGGACGATGCCGCTCATGGCGTACTGGGCGCTGCGTTTCAGCCGCCGGTTTCGCCCCCTGACGCTGGCCGTCCAGCAACAGTTGGCCGTGCTCACGACCCGGCTGGAGCAAAACCTGCGCGGCGCGCGCGTGGTCAAGGCCTTCGCGCAGGAGCCGGCCGAGATCGGCCGCTTCGACGCGCAGAACGACCGCTGGTTCGATCTCTCGGCCACGGCCGCCCGCCTCCAGGCGCTCAACCTGCCTTTGCTCGACCTGATCGCCAACCTCGGCTCGGTCTTCATCATCTGGTACGGCGGCCGGCTCGTGATGGCCGACCGGCTGACCCTGGGCGAGCTGGTCGCCTTCTCCACCTACATGGGCCTGTTGATCCAGCCGGTGCGCCGCCTGGGCATGATCCTGCCCAACCTGGCGACCGCCGTCGCGGCCGGCGAGCGCGTCTTCGAGATCCTCGATGCCGAGTCGGAGGTCAAGGACGCGGCGGACGCCTATCCCCTGCCGCCGGTGGCCGGCCATGTGCGCTTCGAGCACGTCTCCTTCGCCTACTTTGGCCGCAACAAAGTGCTGGACGACATCTCCTTTGAGGCGCGGCCTGGCCAGGTGATCGCCCTGCTCGGACCCACCGGTTCGGGCAAATCCTCCATCATCAACCTGATCCCGCGCTTCTACGACCCGACGGCCGGTCGCATCACGATTGACGGCCACGACATCCGCCGGGTGCAGCTCAGCTCGCTGCGCGATCAGATCGGCATCGTGCTCCAGGAGACGACCCTCTTCGCGACGACCATCCGGGAGAACATCGCGTTCGGTCGGCCCGGCGCCGGCGAAGCCGAGATCATCGCCGCGGCGCAGGCGGCCCAGGCGCACGATTTCATCATGGAGACGCCGCACGGCTACGACACCTACGTCGGCGAGCGGGGCGTCACCCTCTCCGGCGGCCAGAAACAACGCATCGCCATCGCCCGCGCCCTGCTGAAGGACCCGCGCATCCTGATCCTCGACGACGCGACCTCCAGCGTGGACAGCGACACCGAGCGCCAGATCCAGCTCGCGCTGGAGCGGCTGATGGCCGGCCGCACCTCGTTCATCATCGCCCAGCGCCTGAGCACCCTGCGCCTGGCCGATCTGATCCTGGTGCTCGACCGCGGCCAGATCGTCGCGCGGGGCACGCACGCCGACCTGCTGCGCACCTCCGAGCTATACGTCCAGATCTACGAACGGCAGTTGCGGATGCCGGTCGGAACCGAAGAGGGGGAGGTGTCCCGATGAGCTTCTCGATCGGCGGCGGCGGCATGCGCATGGGGCCGGGCGGCGCGCTCGAACGCTTCGGCGGCCGCGACGAGGCGCATGCGTTCGATCCGCAGGTGGCGCTGCGGCTGCTGGCCTTCGTCCGGCCCTACTGGCCGCAGATGGGCGCCGCGCTCCTCCTGATGTTCGTCGCCTCGCTCCTGACCCTGGCGACGCCGTATCTGGTCAAGATCGCGATTGACCAGAACATCGCGCAGGGCGATCTGCCCGGCCTGGCGCGCACCGCGTTGCTGATCGCGGCCGCGTTCGCCGGCATCTATCTGACCGCGGCCGGGCAACGCTGGTTCCTCTCGTGGGTGGGGCTGCGCGTGCTGGCCACGCTGCGCCGCGAGCTGTTCCGCCACCTGCAGGCCCTGCCGCTCGGCTATCACGACACGCACATCGTCGGCGTGACCATCTCGCGGGTCATCAACGACGTGGGCGTGATCAACGATCTGCTTTCGCAGGGGCTGGTGACGCTGGTCGGCGACAGCGTGGTGCTCGTCGGCATCGTCGTGGCCATGGTCTCGCTGAGCCCGCGGCTGGCGCTCCTCTCCTTCAGCGTGCTGCCGCTGATGATCGCGGCGACCCTGCTCTTCACGCGCCGCGCGCAGCGCGCCTTCCGCCAGACCCGCTCCGGCATCGCCGCGGTCGTCGGCGACCTGGCCGAAAACCTCTCGGGCATGCGGGTGATCCAGGCCTTCGCGCAGGAGGGCGCCACCTTCGAGCACTTCGACGAGGTCAATCGGGTCAACCGCGATGCGCACATCTCGGCCATGACCCTGTCGTTCATCTTCCTGCCGACCGTGGAGTTCCTGAGCATGTTGGCGACGGCGGTCGTGTTGTGGTTCGGCGGCGCGTTCGCGGTGCGGGGTGAGGTGAGCCTGGGGGTGGTCGTGGCGTTCCTGGCCTATGTCTCCCGCTTCTTCGATCCGATCCAGGAGCTGAGCCAGCTCTACACGACCGTGCAGGCGGCCATGGCCGGCGGCGAGCGGGTGATCGAGCTGCTCGACACGCAGCCCGAGGTGACCGACCGGCCCGACGCCATCGAGATGCCGCCGATCGCGGGGCGGATCGAGCTCGACCACGTCAGCTTCGCGTATCGGGGCGAGGTCGAGGTGCTCCACGACGTCAGCCTGCGCATCGAGCCCGGACAGACGGTGGCGCTGGTGGGGCCCACCGGCGCGGGCAAGACCTCCATCGCCAACCTGGTGGCCCGTTTCTATGACGTGACGGCCGGTGCGGTGCGCATTGACGGGATAGACGTACGCGACGTGCGCCAGCGCTCGCTGCGGGCGCAAATGGGCCTGGTGCCGCAGGATCCGTTCCTGTTCAACGGCACGATCGCGGAGAACATCGCGTTCGGTCGGCCCGACGCAACGGACGCCGAGATCGAGGCGGCCGCGCGGCTGGCGCACGCGCACGATTTCATCGCGGCCCTGCCCGAAGGGTATCGCACCGAGGTGTTGGAGGGGGGCGTCAACTTTTCGCTGGGACAGCGCCAGCTCATCTGCATCGCCCGCGCGGCGCTGGCCGATCCGCGCATCCTGATCCTGGACGAGGCCACGGCCAGCGTGGACACCGTGACCGAAGCCATCATCCAGGGGGCCATCGAGCGGCTGCTGGCCGGCCGGACGGCCCTCGTCATCGCGCATCGGTTGAGCACCATCCGCAACGCCGACCTGATCTGCGTGGTGCAGGATGGCCGCATCGTGGAGCAGGGCCGCCACGAGGAGCTGCTGGCGCGCGGCGGGCTGTACCGGGAGCTGTATGAGAAGCAGGCGTGGTCGCCGGAGAGGGTCGCCGGAGGATGAAGGGCGGGCCCCGCGGGACGGACCGCCGGAGGCTGAAGCCGTCCGGCTACGACGTGGAAGGCCCCTCAAGGGGCCTG
>JBBIKA010000092.1:0-15926 GCA_037445695.1 Chloroflexota bacterium | reverse complement strand
GCGTATTATATTATCGGCGCCGGATTATCGCAATTTCATTGCCAAGGACTCCATTTTGGAGTTGGGCCGCCGATCCTCGGCTTGACGTTGACCGCGCCCTCGTTGGCGGCTTTCATCGCCTTCGGCCAGCGCGGGCTTGGCCCGCTGCTCCTCTTCGGCGCGTTGTCGGGCCTGGGGATCAGCAGCGTAGACACCGGCGCGCGTTGGCCGATTGCCCAAGGGGTGTTACGGCCCGAGCTGCGCGCCACCGGCCGGGCCGCGCTCGACATGGCGATCGGCGCCGCGGGCGCCTTGATGATGACCTTCTCGGGCGCGCTGGTGGATCGGTATGGCGTGACCACCATGCTGCTCTTGCTGGTCCCTCTGCCCAAGCTGATCGCTGCGCTCCTGTGGCTGCCCATGTTTCGCACCTACCCCGCCGACCGGGCTGCCCTGCACCGGGTGCTGGCCGATCGGCGCCAGGAACTGACCGGACGGCCGAAGAGGGCATGATTCAGGAGGGGTGTTCGCCATGAGAGTGGATCGGCTGGCGATCCGATATCGTTTTGGGCGTGCTGCGTGGGGTGCTGATTGACTACTGGCCGCAACTCAGGAGACAACCATGAAGATCTTGGTCGGTGCCTTCGGGCATGAATCGAACACTTTCACTCCCTTTCTGACCACGGCCGAGGACTTCTACGTCCGCCGGGGCGAGGAGTCGTTGCGGGAGCCGGGTCGCGGCTCGTTCGCGGGCATCGTGGACGTGTTGCGTCGCCATAGCGATGTCGAGCTGGTTCCCTCGCTGGCCGCCTGGGCCATGCCCGGCGGCGTGGTGGCGCGCGATGCCTACGAGCGCTTCAAGGCCGACATCCTCGATGCCGCCCGCGAGGTGGACGGCGTCTGTTTGGCGTTGCACGGCGCCATGCGCGCCGAAGGGCTGGACTACTGCGAGGACGATCTGCTGCGCGACCTGCGCGCCCGCGTCGGCCCGGGCGTGCCGATCGCGATCGCGCTCGACATGCACGCCAACCTGATCCGCAGCACGATGGACTACATAGATGCGCTGGTGGCCTACAAGACCGCGCCCCACGACGACGCGTTCGAGACGGGCCAGAAGGCCGCGCAGATGCTCATGGCGATCCTGAAAGATGGCGTCCGGCCCCGCATCGGCTTCGCCAAGATCCCCTTCCTGTTGCCGGGCGAGATGGCCCAAACGGCCCTGGAGCCGATGAAGTCCATGATGGCGCTGGCGGCCGAAGTGGAGGGCATCCCCGGCGTTCTCTCCGCCTCGCTGATGAACGGCCACTGCTGGGCCGACGTGCCCGACATCGGCGTGATCGCGGTCGTCGTGGCCGACGGCGATGCGCACCTCGCGCAGGCCCAGGCCGAGCGCATGGCCGCGGCGTTCTGGGCGCGGCGCGCCGATTTCGCGGTGAGCGCCGAAGCCTACGACCTGGAGGAGGCGGTGGAGCAGGCCATGGCGGCTTCAGAGCCGACCGTCTTTCTATCCGATTCGGGCGACAATCCCGGCGCGGGCGGCTCGACCGATGTGCCGGCGCTGCTCGCCGAATTGCTGCCCCGCGGCGCGCAGAGCGTGCTCTACGCGGGCATGTGGGACCGGCAGGCGGTCGAGGCGTGCCTGGCGGCCGGGGTGGGCCGCGAGATCACGCTGGAGGTCGGCGGCAAGCTGGACGTGCGCCACGGCCGGCCGCTGCGCGTCACGGGCGTGGTGCGCTCGTTGTTCGACGGCGCGTGGTGGCGCGGAGGAGTGCGCCGGGCGATGGGCCGCACGCGGCCCGGCCCCATCGCCGTGCTCAACGTCGCCGGCATAGACATCGTGTTGACCGCCACCCGGCACAGCTTCGAGGACCCGCTCCAGTTGCGCGTGCTGGGGTTGGAGCCGCTAGACTATCGCATTGTCGTGCTCAAGCGCGGTTATTTGACCACCGAATTCGCCAGGATCGCCCCGCGCTCGATCCTGGCCTTCACGCCCGGGTGCACGAACTGTCGGGTGGAGCGGATGGAGTTTCGCCGCGTCCGCCGGCCCATGTATCCGTTGGAGCGGGAGTAGCAGGGCTCTGACGAGGCCCCTCACCCGGCCCTTCCCCTACACGGGGAGACCCCTCCCCCGGCCCCTCCCCTGCACGGGGAGGGGAGTGATTCTCCCCCTTCCCTGCCAGGGAAGGGGGCCGGGGGGTTAGGTTTCCCCTGCCCGGAGGGGGGCCGGGATCACCGCTCTATGGCAAACACGCCGCCCGCGCTGCGACCCCACACCTCCGGGTGATACATCTGATACGCCGTCGCCGGCAGGAGGAGGAAGCGGCCCGGCACGCTCGCCCGAATCTGATAGCGGAACTCATAGCTGCCCGGCTCCAGCCAGGTGGCGAAGAGCACCGTCTTTTCGTCCCGCAGCTCCACGCGCGTCGGCGCCCACCATCCCCACCACCGATCTTGTGGACTTTCCTTCGCCGTCGTCATCTTCTCGATCTGGGGCCCGCTCGCGGTGGCCGAGGTGGTGCGCAGGCTGGTGTCAATGGCTTCGGCGCCGGCCGGCAGCGGATCTTCGACGATCAGGTAGTGCAATTGCCCGGCCGCGATGATGTGCAGCCGCACGTCAATCACATCGCCGACCCGTGCCGAGGTGATCGTTGGGCACTCGGTCTGGCCGGCCGGGAGCCGACCGCACTCGGCCAGGCGATATTCCCGGCTGATCACCACTCCTCGATTGAGCGGCCCGACCTTTTCGACCGGCTGATAGCTTTTGAGTTGCAGCGTGTAGTAGAGTTGCCCCCGCTCCTGACCATCGCGCTGGATGATCAGCGCGTTGGTCTGGTCGGCCAGGAGCGGCGCGGCGCCCTGGCCCACGGACGCTCGCAGGGCCGTCGCCTGGCCCACCGTGGCGGGCGTCACCTGTCCCTGGCCCAGCACCGCGTCGTTCAACAGTACCTGCCAGGCGTAGTTGCCTTGTAGCTCGCCGGTGGCCACCATCCAGTCGGTCAGGCTCAGGATGGCCCAGGCGTTCTCTTGCGTCGTCTCCCACCGATCGGCCCGCCGCGCGGTCATCAGCCAGCGGACGGCGTTCGGCGCCAGGGGATGTTGGGGATCGTGGCGGGCCAATACGTCGAGCAGGATGGCGGTCGTGCGGGTATCGGAGTTCAGGTTGGCGTAGTCGGTCCACGCCTCTTCCCAGTGGGCCGTCGTCCCGCTGGTGATAGCCCGGCCGGTGATGTCGGCCAGGAGGGTTTTGAGGCGCGACGCGCTCGCGGCGTCGTCCATCAGGCCGAAGGCCAGCGCCAGATAGCCCCGCGCGTAGAGGCTCAGGCGTTCCCGTTGCTCGTAGAGCGCGCCGGCCCGGTTCGGCTCGGCCGCGGCCGCCTCGGCCAGGACGTAGAGGATGAAGGCTTGCCGGTTCAGCTCGGCGGCTTTGAGGCTGGCCGGCGCCTTGAGCTGGCCCTTCAGGTAGCGTATGCCGCGGGCCAGGGCGGCCTCGTCCACCGCGAAGCCGGACTGGCGGGCCTTGACCAGGCCCAGGACGACGTAGCTGCTGATCGTCGCGTTGCTTTCATCCCGCGGCCACCAGCCCCAGCCGCCGTCTATGTGTTGGCCCGCATAGAGCCGCTGCAGGCCCACCCCTACCTGTTGCGCCAGCACGGTCTCTAGGTTGCTGCGGTCCGCCGGGGATACAAGCCCCAACTTCTTGAAAGCCTGGTAGGTGGCCACGTTGGGCAAGAAGCGGCTGACCGTTTGCTCGGTGCATTCGTAAGGATAGTGCTCCAGGTAGGTCAGGCTTCCGGTCATGGCGGCCGCCAGGCTGGACTCCAGTCGCACCTCCAGCTCGCCGGCCGTCGGGTCCGCGCCGACGGGCAGGCGTACGAGCTCCAGCCGACCCTCGTTGGGCGCCACCTGACCGCTGCTCCCGAACGTCTCGGGCGTGGTGTAGCGATGGACCGGCAGCGCGATCTCGACCGCATCCTGCAAGGCCGGCCGACCGGCCGCAGGCGCCGCGGTGGCCGTCATCGTCACCGTGACCTGGCCGGCGTTGGCGGCGACCGTCACCGGCCAGCCGATCCGGGCCGTGTCGCCGGCTTTGATCGTGGCCTTGTGTTGCCGCGCGGCCGTTGTCTGCAGGCCGCTGGCGTCCAACTTGACCTCAACCTCGACCTCGGCCTCCGTGTTGTTGTGCACGATGGCCGCGATCTCGGCCTGGTCGCCCGCGATGAAGAAGCGCGGCAGGGCCGGTCGCACCAGCAGGTCTTTGGTCGCGATGATGTCGACGCGCGCCTGGCCCACCTTCGTGTCGGCGGTCACGGCCCGGCCGTCCATCGTCCAGGTGGTCAGGTTGTCGGGCAGCGTCAGCTCGACCTGGGCAGTGCCGTCAGGGCCGGTGCGCACGGCCGCGTTCCAATAGGCGGTGTCGGGGAACTCGCGGCGCACGGTGAACTCGGCGCCTTCGCCGCCGCCCCCGCCGCCCTTGGCCCCTTCGGGAAGCTGCGCCAGCAGGCGATCCACGTTCACCACCAGGGTCGCGGCGGTCATTACGCCCAGGCCGCGCGCCCGATAGAAGCGATTGAACAGCGTGTACGGGTCTCCTTCCGGTCCTTCGACCAGCGAGAGGACCGACTTGTCCACCAGCGCCAGCGACACCTCGGCCTCGACCGGCTTGCCCGTCGCGTCGAGCGTGCGCACCGTCCAGATCATCTTCTCCCGCGGGCCCACGCGCAGGGGGCCGGCCGTCTGCCCATCTGTCTGGCGGCCTCTGTCGGCCGCCCTCTGCGGAATCAACACGACCTGGAGCTGCCGGTCGGCCACCGAGACCTTCAGCTCGGCCAGGCCCATGCGGAAGGATGGCGCGGGCGAGGCCGCGTCCGTCCCCTTGATCAGCAACAACGAGACGAAGACGTCGGGCGCGTATTCCGGCCGGATCGGGATCTCCAACTGCTCGCTGTTCCCGCGCACCTCGATGACCGAGCGCATGAGTATGCCCCCGCGCTCGATCGTCAACAGGGCTTTGACGGGTGTCTGGTACGGGCTGGCCACAAGCAGGCGGGCGGTTTCGCCGGGCTTGTATTCCTTCTTGTCCGGGATCAGTTGGATGCGGTCGTTGTTCTCCTGTCGCCAGGGAGCATAGCCCGGACCGCTGACCCACGCGTAGGTGGCGCTGCGGACGACATGCCCGGCGCGGTCGCGGCCGGTCGCCTCGATCTTGTATTCGCCCGCCTCGGCCGGCGTGAAGACGAAGAGGGCCGTGCCGTCGTTGCCGGTCGTGACGGTTTGGGTGAAGACCGGCGTCTTCTCGGCTTTGCTCGTCCAGTAGTAGTTGCCGTCCTCGGCCAGTTCCTTGACGCTGTACCAGCGGATGCGGTTGGCGATCAGCTCGACCTTTGTCTCGGGCACAGGCGTGCCCTGCGGGTCCACGGTCAGCACGTCAATGGCGACCGGCTTGCCCGCGCTGGACACGTAGCTCTGCGGTCGCAGGCCGATGTAGAATGCGGCCTTGTGCACGAGCGCGGTTGCCTGGGTCGAGACGCTCTGGCCGTTCACATCGAGGATCGTGATATCGAAGGTAAAGCGCTGGCTCTGGCTGAACTTCGTGATGTCGGCCGGAACCGAGAAGGTATAGCGTCCCTCCGCGTCGGTGATCCCTTCCCCCTGGCTCAGCGCGGGGCCGAAGCCCGATCCGCGCGCTGCTGCGTACCAGTCCCAATCGTTGAAACTGTACGGCCCACCCGGCGGCTCGTCGCCGGGGAGCCGGAAGGCGAAATCGTTGCTCAGCAGGGTCCAGCGCACCGTTGCACCCTTCACCGGCTGGCCGAAGAAGTAGTTGGCCTGGACGGCGACCCTGATCTGTTCGCCCTGGACATATTCGGGTCGGTCGGTCTGCGCGGCGACTTCGTATTCCGGCTTGCGGTATTCGGCCACCGCGAAGCCCGCACCGAAGTAGGTGCCGTCCCGATCCTTTGTGGGCTGCGGATCGGGCACCTGGACGGAGATGTGGTAATAACCCAAGCCGGCGTCCAGGTCCAGCTCGAACGCGCCGTTGATCGCGCCCATGCCGTCGAGCGTCATAGCACGGCGCCACAGCGTCTTGCCCTCCGCGTCGTTGATCGTCACCGTGACGACCTGTCCCGGCGCCGGCAGGGTGTAGATGGCGTCGTTGTCCCGGCGGATGATCGCCTTCCAGTAGACGGTCTGGCCGGGGCGATAGATCGGCCGATCGGTGTAGACGAGGCCGTTGTAGGGATCGGTATCGCTGTCCGCGTCCACGCGAAAGTCCCACGGCCCGATGCCCGACGTCCAGGCGCTCGATGCCACGCCGAAGCCGCCGTCGGCCGTGCGGGCCAGCGCCAAGAGCGTTTGCCACGGTTGGCGCGGGGGATCGAAGGTCACCTCCGCGAGGCCATCGCCGTCTGTGGTGGCGCGCACATCAATGGCGGCCCCATCGGTGAAGCGGACTTCCGCACCTGCCAGCGGCCGGCCGCTCTGCAGGTCGGTGACCCAGGCCAGCGCGCCGGTGGCCCAGGACTTCAACGTGACGTTGGCCGTGGTGCGGCCGATCAACTGGCGTTGCGCGCCGGGCGCCTCGCTTTGCTCCGCGCTGGGCGTCGTCTTGCTGTCTACGGCCAGGTAGTAGAGGCCGGCCGGCAGCGGCTGGCCGTTGCGCTCCTCGAGTCGCGTCGTCGCGACGCCAACCTGATTGCGCGGCGCGGTGGTGGCCACCTGCCATTCGCGCACTAGATTGGCCGACGTGGGCGCATAGCTGCGCCACTTGTTCCAGAAGTCCTGTCCGGCCAGCGCGATGAAGTCTTCATCGGACAGTTTCCATAGCCTGAAGCGGATCTCCGGCACGTTGCGATAGGTCACCGCGGCGACGGTGGGGGTGTACGCGTTGTACGTGCCCACCGGCCCGGTGCTGTAGAGATGGACGAACGGATCATGCTGGCGGGTCGTAAAGCGCAGGACGTAATTCTTTCCCAGCAGGTTGCCGTAGGGGTCGGCAATCTGGCCGGAGAGCGTGATGGTGTAGGCTGTGTCGGGCAGTTTCTCCAGGTTGAGATAGAGGGTATTGTCCCACTCGCTGTAGGTCGTGTAAACCGTCGTCGGCTTGGGCAGGATGGTGATCGTGCCGCTGACCAAGGTCGCGGGATTGATGGGACTGGCGAACTGGAAGCTCACTCCGCCGCCGGGGGCCACGCGCGTATCGCCGTTGGCCGGTTGGGTATGGATGATCTTTGGCGGGAAGACGGTGGTGAATTCCTGGTCGGCGGCGGCGCGCAGCGCGCCCCGGCCGTTGGCCGGCTTGGCAAGGGTGGTCACGGTGGCCAGATAGCGCGTGCCCGGCTTGAGCGCGTGCAATGGCTTGAAGCGCATGACCGTCCCTTCGGCGTTCCAGGTGAACACGCCCGGCAGAGGCGCCGATGGGGTGCGGCCCATCATCTCCACCAGGCGGAACGCGGCCTCGGTCGCGGCCCGTTCCATCGGCATGGTGAAGGTCACGGTGATGGGGCTGGCGAGCGCGACGTTGTCGGTGCCTGCGCGGGGGCTCGCCCGCTCGAACTCCCAGCGGAGCACGGTCGGATCGGCCGTGCGGAAGGTAAAGGTGTACGGCTCGGCCAACAGGCCGCCGGCAGCGTCTTCCAGGCCGGCTTTCACCGTCACGGTGTAGTCGGTGGAGGCGTCCAGGCCGCCGGCCGGGGTGAAGCGGTAGATGCTGGTGGTGATCCATTCGCCTGCGCCGCTTACGGTCGGAGTGATGATCAGCGGCAGGGGCGGCCCGGCCTGGCCGAGCGGGGCTACCGGTCGGTTGAAGGCCACGATCAGCGACGTGTCTACAGGAACGCCCGCAGCGCCGCGGGCCGGCTGGGTGTCGGTCACCTGGAGGAAGCCGGCGGTTTTGAACTTGAAGGAGACCGGCCGCGGCAACGGCAGTCCGCTCGCGCTGCGCGCCGACGCGGCCACGTTCACCCGATATTCCGTCTCGCGCTTCAAGCGTTCGGTCGGCGAGAAGATCAGTTGATTGCCCTTGACCTGCACTTCGCCCGGCACCTTCGGCTCGATGCTGAACGCCGAGGCCGTGCTGGCCGGGTCCATCGGCTGATCGAAGATGACCGTGACCGGCGCGGCCAACAGTTGCTCTTCCCCGCGGTCGGGCGTGATGCCGATCACCGCGGGCGGCAGCGGCGGCCGCGTGGGCGTTGGGGCGGCCGTGGCCGCCGCAACGACCGGCTCACCTCCCCTTCCCTCAACTTTGGGGGCGGGGATGGGGGATGGCGTTGCCGTCGGTTGCGCCTGTGGGCCGCGGCCGCAGCTTGTCAGAAAGAAAATCGCGATCGTCACATAGACGAGAAAGCGGGCGAAACGCATGGGGCCTCCTTCATTTCATCATTCCACGGAAATCCGAACGACCGCGCTGTGGAAGCGTCCTTGCGCGGTGTCTACCTGCGCCTCAATGGTGTGCCGGCCGGGGGTCAGGGGCCACCAGGCCGTATAGTCGGGGGCCGAGACAACCGCCCACGGCGAACCGTCTACCAGCAATGTCACGGCGGCGCCTTGGGCTTGCAGTTCCCGGCTCGGCCGGGCGGTGATCGGCAGCTTTTGTATCTCGGCCGGAAGGCCGGGGTCAATCCGATAAGCCCGGTTGGGATCGGGGCTGGTCAAGACGAGGACGCCTGAGCCCCCGCCGCTGACCTCTCCCCCAACCCCTCCCCTGCGAGGGGAGGGGAGGTCCCCACCCCCGGCCCCTCCCCCAATTTTGGGGGAGGGGAGGATTGCTCCCCCTTCCCTGCCAGGGAAGGGGGCCGGGGGGTTAGGTGATGAGAAGAGGGCCGGGGGAGAGGTCGGGGGCGGAGCCGGGGAAAGGGCGATTTCCTGTTCGATCCCTTGTGCCCGTGCCCACTCCCGGTACTCGTCTGGCAGCAACCAGAGCACCCGCTCGAGCACGAATGCGGCCGGAGTGGCAGCGGTGGCCGGCTCGCCGGTGCGCGCATCTATCGCCACCCGCACATGCGAGCGGTCCACCTCTGCCGGCTCGGTGCCGACGATGAACCATTCATAGCGCCTGAGCGGACATGGAGTTATTTCGCCCATTGTCATATGTTTGACGTCGGGCGCCCGTCGTTCGGTTCCCTGTGGCACGGAAGGTTCTCCGGGCAGGAGCCCCGAATCCGCGCACACCTCCATTCGAACTAGACCAGGGGGCCGTGGGAAGGGGCGGGGGGGTGCCTCGCGCGACACGGTAACCATGAAGTCGTGCCAGATCGGCGCGGCGCCGGTCACGCCGCTGATCCCCTGCATCGGCGTATTGTCGGCGTTGCCCACCCATACCCCGGCGACCAGGTCGGGCGTGTAGCCGATCGTCCAGTTGTCGCGCCAGTCGGTGGTCGTGCCGGTCTTCACCGCGGCCGGCCGGCCGATCTCCAGCGCGCTGCCTGCTCCGAACGCGGGTCGCCGCGCCGCATCATCGCTCAAGATGTCGGTGATGAGGTAGGCCACGCGCGGGTCTAAAACGGGGATTGGGGATTGGGGATTGGCCCATGTCCAATCCCCGACATCTCTGCCCTCAAGCGTCTCGATGCGGCTGATGGCGAAGGGGGTTACGCGGCGGCCGCCGTTGGCGAAGGCGGCATACGCGGCGGTCAGATCGAGCAGGCGCACCTCGCCGCCGCCGAGCGTCAGGGCCAGGCCATAGCCGGAAGGGCCTCCCGTTCCCTCCAGATACGGAATCCCCAGGCGGGTCGCCAGCTCGATCAGCGTGGTCACGCCGACGAAGTCCAGCGTCCTCACGGCCGGGATGTTGTAGGAATTGGCCAGGGCCGTCCGCACCGTGACTGGGCCGTGGTAAGCCTGATCGTAGTTTTGAGGCACGTAGGGCCGGCCCTCGGCGGTGATGAAGACGGTACGCAGGTCGGGGATGAGGGTGGCGGCCGTCCAGGGCCGGCGGCCCGCCGCGGCCGCAGCCTGGGGATCGAGCGCCAGGGCATAGGTCAGTGGCTTGATGGCCGAGCCGGGCTGGCGCAGGGCCAGCGTCGTGTTGACCGCGCCGCTGGTCGTGCGATCGAAGTAGTCCGCGTTGCCCACCATGGCCAGCACCGCGCCGGTGTGCGGATCGAGCGCGACCAGCCCGGCGTTTTCGATGCGCCGGCCGGGGTCGGCCCGCGGATCGCACGCGGCCGGCGCAGCCGCGCCGGCCGTGCAGGGCCGCAGCGCGGCCAGGCGTTGCCGCACGATCTCCTCGGCCCGGCGTTGCCAGTCCAGGTCGAGGGTGGTGATCACGCGCAGGCCGCCCCGCCGCACGCGTTCCGCGCCGAGTTGCTCTTCCAACTGGCCCAACACCCACATCACGAAGTGGGGCGCTTCGATGGGGAAGGGGGTGGCGGCGAAGAGGAGGCGCTCGTGCGCGGCCTCCTCGGCTTCCTGCGGCGAGATGTAGCCCTCGCGCACCATCAGGCCGAGCACGGTGGCCTGACGCCGACGGGCGGCCTCGGGATGTTCGAGCGGGTTGTAGCCGGCAGGGTATTGCAGCAGGCCGGCCAGCAGCGCACACTGCGCAAGGTCGAGTTCGGCCGCGTGGCTGCCGAAATAGGTTTGCGCCGCGGCCTCGATGCCGACCGCGAAATGGCCATAGTAGGAGGTGTTCAGATAGAGCGCCAGCAGCTCATCTTTGCTGTAGCGACGCTCCAAGCGCCATGCCAACCAGGCCTCGCGCAGCTTGCGGCGCAGAGTGCGCTCCCCGCGCTCGGCCTCCATCAGGTACAGGTTGCGCGCAAGCTGCTGGCTGATCGTGCTGGCGCCGGAAAACGGCCCCGCGCCGCGCCAGTTGAGCCACGCGGCGCGGGCGATGGCCAGCAGGTCCACGCCGGGGTGCTCGTAGAAGCGACTGTCCTCCGTCGCGATGGTGGCCTGGCGACAGGCCAGCGGGATCTCGGCGAGCGGAAGCGGCACATGCCGATTGCCGTTCGCCGGAATGGCCTCGTAGAGCAGCCGGCCCTGGCGATCCATGATCTGGATGCTGGCCGTGGGCATGGCCAGGGCCGCAACGCGTCGCGGGTCGGGCAGATCGGCGAACAGGATCGGCCAGATCAGAAACGCACCGAGCAGAACCACCGCGGCGCTGAGCAGAAGGAGCCACAGCCAGATGGCGCGCATCAGATGACCTGCCAAGGATCGAAGAGAGTATTTACTTTATGACGCCGCGGCCGTGCGGGCAGTTCCCGGCCGCTGCTACGCGCTGAAGATCTGCCTTTGTTTGTTTCTGGTCTTTCCCTCGAGCTGTGGCGTCTGGCGATAGCCTTCGGCCGCCAGTTTCTCGTTCACCCGTCGCACCAGCTCGGCATAGGTGATCGTGTAGTTGGCCGCGCGGATCGTCTCGATGGCGTAGTAGGTCATCGCGCCGTGATACGCGCCGCCGATGTATGCATCGTAAGAGTACTCGGTGGACTTGCAGCCGCTGAGCAGGATCTCCTTCATGCGCGATTGCGGGTGGCCCTTGCGATGGTTCGACCGGAGCCGGGCCAACTGATGGTCCGGCAGGTCGGGCATGCCGAACTCGCGAGGCCGCAACAGGCGCGGTCGCGGAGGCGGCACTACGGCCGGCGCGGCCGCGCGGGTCACCGAGCCGGAATGACACGAGTCAGAGATGACCGTCAGGCGCACGCCGGCCGGCAGGTCGGCAAACAGCGCGCGCAGCTCATCGTCCAGGATCAGGTTCTGCCGGAAGTCGTAGGGCACGAGGGCCTCGTCGTAATGGTCGGGTTCGTCGCTGTCGGCGTCTATCACGTAGGTGCCGTGCGAAGAGTTGGCGAAGACCAGCACGTCACCGGCCCGCGCGCCGGCCAGCAGGCTCTTCAGTCCGGCCATGATGTTGGCTTTGGTTGCCTGCTCATCCAGCAGCAGGGCGACATCGGCCCGCGCAAAGTCATAGTGAGTCGTCAGCAGATCGGCCCACGCCAGCGCGTCGTTGACGCAGCCGTTCAGATCGTTTTGCGTGCCGGGATAGTTGTTGATGCCGACGCAGAGGGCTTTCTTGGTCATCGGGATGCTCCTTGGGTGGTGGGTATCAGGGATTGAGGATTGGGGATTGAACGGCGGCGCTGGTCACGGGCACGGCGACGATCGGAAAGGGAGGTCGCCGGGCCGCCGCGGTAGACGTTGATGATCTCGGCCATGATGCAGACGGCGATCTCGGCCGGGGTGCGCGCGCCGATGTCCAGGCCGATCGGCGCGTAGACGCGATCGAATTTGGTCGGGTCAATGCCTTGCTCCTCGGCCAGGAGCTTGAAGACGGCATCCACCCGGCGTTGCGAGCCAATCATGCCGATGTAGGCCACCGGCCGGTCGAGCACCTCCAGCAGGCACTCCACGTCGTGGCTATGCCCGCGCGTGACCAGCACGATGAAGGTGTCGGCATCCATAGGCAGGTCGCGCACGGTCTCGCGCAGCGGCGCGGCGATCACCCGGCGAGCGGCCGGGAAGCGGGCCGGGTCGGCGAAGGAGGGGCGGTCGTCCAGCACGGTGACGGCAAAGTCGCACAGGGCGGCGATCTGCGCCAGCGGCACGGCGATGTGCCCCGCGCCGACGATCAGCAATTCGGGCACGCGGCGTTGGACTTCGACGAAGACGGATACGGGCAGGGAGGAGCGGACATTGGGGCCGGCCGGGGACAGATCGGGGTAACGGAGCAGTTTGTGTTGTCGGCTGCGCAACACCTCCTGCGCGTCGGCGATCACGCGCGCCTCCGACTCGCCCAGGCCCAGCGTGCCCAGCGGCGGCCGGTCGAGCCAGATGACGACCCGCTGCCCCGCGCTCGGCCCGCCGACGACGGTCGCCAGGGCCACGGGCTCGCGCCCACGGATGGAGGCGAGCAACGCCGGCACCCACGGCGCTTGAGCGTTGCCGGCCGATACCGGGCCGCCGGCATTGGCTCCCACGGGCTCCACGAACACATCCATGATCCCCCCGCACACGCCGAGCGCCTGCATGCTGATGTCTTCAGTCAGGTCCACGCGGACGGTGGTCGGCGCGCCGGTCTGGATCGCCTCGAGGCCGGCTTTGATGACGTCGGCCTCGCCGCAGCCGCCGCCCACCGTGCCCACGTGCCGGCCGTACGGATGGATGATCATCTTGGCGCCGACCTCGCGCGGGACAGAGCCTTTGACGTCCACGATCGTGGCAACGGCCACGGCCTCGCCTTGCGTCAGCAATTCATGCAAAGCCACATAGATGCTTTCCATCGGTGTTTACTGCTCCCAAGGAACGGTCCGTTACACCGCCGACAGCTCGGCGTAGAGGTCCGCGATGGCGCGGCGGACGCGCTCGACCGCCTCGTCCAGCGGCACGATCTCTCTTTCGGCCCGGTCGCGGCGCTTGAACTCGACCCCGCCCTCTTTCAGCGAGCGTTTGCCCAGCGTCAGGCGGATCGGGATGCCGATCAGGTCGGCGTCGTTGAACTTGACCCCGGCGGTCTCGGCCCGATCGTCGAAGAGGACTTCGACCCCGGCGGCCGTTAGTTGGGCATAGAGCGCTTCGGCCTCGGCCTCGGCGCCGGGCATGCTGATCAGGTAGACCTGATATGGCGCGACGCTGATCGGCCAGATCAGGCCCTGTTCGTCGTGGTGCTCTTCCGCGATGCACGCCAGCAGTCGGCCGACGCCGATGCCATAGGAGCCCATGACGATCGGTCGCTGTCGGCCTTCGCGATCCAGATACGTGGCGCCCACCGCCTCGGCATAGCGCGTGCCGAGCTGGAAGATATTGCCCACGTCGACCCCGCGCGCGGTGCGCAGCGGGCCGCCGCAATGCGGACATGGGTCGCCGTCGCGGGCCGCGGCGATGTCGCATACGATGGTCGCCGTATAATCGCGGCCGTAGTTGACGTTCAGCAGGTGATACCCCTCCTCGTTCGCGCCGGCCACCAGATTGGGCGAGAGGGGGATCAGATCATCCACGACGATCTGTAGGGGCGCACCGCCGTGCGCTCCTGCAGACAATCCGACCGGCGAGGCGTAGCCCGGCACCGCGCCGATGGCCCGGATTTCGTCCTCGGTGGCCGGTCGTAGCGCGGTCGCGGCGACCGCGTTCGCCAGCTTCGTCTCGTTCACCTCCATGTCCCCGCGGATCACGGCAAAGACGAAAACCTCTCCCCCGGCCCCTCCCCCTGACCTCTCCCCCGGCCCCTCCCCTGCGAGGGGAGGGGGGGGTGCTCCCCCTTCCCTCTTAGGGAAGGGGGCCGGGGGGTTAGGTGTCGGCAAGGGGGCCGGGGGGTTAGGTACCTTCGCCATCATGAACACGGCCTTGGCCGTGCGGCTTTCGGGCACGCCCAGGAACGCGGCCAGGCCGGCGATGGTGGTCGTGTGCGGCGTGGCAACCTTTTCAAGGGGCCGCGGGGCCTCGGCCGCGGGCACGGGCTTGCGGAAGGTGGCCACCTGGCGGTTGGCGGTATAGCCGCACGCGTCGCACAGCGCCAGCGTATCTTCGCCGATGGGCGTCAGATACATGAATTCGTGCGCCAGCTTGCCGCCCATGATGCCGGTGTCCGCTTTCACGGCCACGACCGACAATCCGCAGCGGCCGAAGATGCGGAAGTACGCGTCGTAGTGGGCCTGGTATTGTCGCTCCAATCCGGCAAAGTCCGCGTCCAGGCTGTAGGAATCGAGCATGGTGAACTCGCGCGTGCGGATCAGCCCGGCGCGCGGCCGCGGATCATCGCGCCACTTCGTCTGGATGTGGTAGATCAACGCCGGGAGCTGCCGATAGGAGCGCACCAGCCCGCGCGCCAGGTCGGCCACCACCTCTTCGTGGGTCATCGCCAGCACCATATCGTGGCCGGCCTTGTCCTTGAAGCGGCCCATCTCCGAGCCGATCTGGTACCAGCGGCCGGTCTCCTGCCACAGGTCGGCCGGGTGCACGACCGGCATGGTCACTTCCTGGCCGCCGATGGCGTTCATCTCCTCGCGCAGGATGTTTTCGATTTTGGTGAGGACGCGGCGGGCGAGGGGCAGATAAGAGAAGATGCCGGCGCCGAGCTGGCGGATGAAGCCGCCGCGCACCAACAGTTGGTGGCTGGCCACCTCGGCATCGCCGGGCGCTTCGCGGAGAGTCTGGATGAACAGGCGCGACATGCGCATAGGGTGCTCCCTGGACAGATTCACGTTTCAAGTTTGACGCCTGCCGCCTCATAATCCTCCGGCGTATCCAGATCGGCCAGCACCGAAGGGGTAGTGACGTTCAGAAAACGGGTGCGGTCGCGGTGAGCGGCCAGCACATCGCGCAGCGTGGTGCGGCAGGCGCGAATCTCGGGCCAGAGCCAGGCCGGCAACAGGATCGGGTGGCCGGCGCGGCGCTGATAGCTGGGGATCACGATCGCGCGCCAGTCGGTTTCCCGGCCCACGGCCAACACCGCCCGCACCGTCGTCGTCTCCATCTGAGGCTGGTCCCCCAAACAGAGCAGGCCGGCCGCGCAGTCTTGGTCCAGGTGCGCCAGGCCGATCTGGATCGAAGCGAGCATTTCGGCCGTGGCGTAATCGGGGTTGTTGACGCAGCGCGCCGTCGTATTGGCCAGCGCGGCGCGCACCTCGGCGGCCCGATGGCCGGTGACGACGACGATCTGGCGCAGGCCGGCCGCTTCCAGCGTGGCCACCACCTGGCCGATGACGGTGCGGCCGGCCCAGGGCAGGGTCAGCTTGAAGCGTCCCATCCGCCGCGAAAGGCCGGCGGCCAACACGAGCGCAGCGATCGGCGGGTCGTCTTTCATCATTGGGCGATTATAGCACGGAAAAGCCGCGCGCCTCAAATGCTTGGAAGTTGGATCGGTGTCATGGTACACTAACTTAAAAATAGAGGGGGGCTTGAGGGCGGCGGCGCAGCCCCCCCCCACAAACCCCCACCTGATAACCCCACACCAAAACAGGCCGGGGGCCGGGGGGGGGGACGGGGCGGGGGGGGGGGGAGGCACG
>JBBIKA010000091.1:0-15953 GCA_037445695.1 Chloroflexota bacterium | reverse complement strand
AAGCGGCGTCGTGCCGCCGCAAGCCGAAAGCGGCGTCGTGCCGCCGCAAGCCGAAGAAGGAGGCGCAGAGGCTGCCATGATCCGGGTCGTGCTCCCCTATCACCTGCGGACGCTGGCCGGCGTCGGCCGCGAGGTGACGCTGACGGTGGCGGCACCGGCCACGCTCAACGCGGTGCTGGATGCGCTCGAGGCGGGCTATCCGATGCTGCGCGGCACGCTTCGCGACCCCATCACGCGGCAGCGGCGCTCGCTGATCCGCTTTTTCGCGAGCGGCTGCGATCTCTCCCACGCGCCCCCCGACGCGGCGCTGCCCGACAGCGTGGCGCGGGGCGACGAACCGCTGATCGTGGTAGGAGCGATCGCCGGCGGCTGAGCCGCGGCCGCCCGCAGCTCAGCCCGGCCGCCGGCGCCGCGCCAGCTCGCTGGCGTAGCGCCGGCCCACCGTGTCGGCGTGCGCCGCGATCCAATCGCTGAGCTTCGTCGTGCCGGTCGGCGCTGCGTCCACGTAGAGCAGGTTCGCCATCAGTCCCGCGATCTCCTCGCGCGTGATCGTCACATCCCCCATCAGGCTGCCGATCAGCCGGCCGGCCCAGTAGCCCACGAGGGGCGGCACGGAGATCACCGGCCGCGGCGCGCCGATCAGCCGGCCGATCGTCTCCACCAGCTCGCGATAGGTGAAGGTCTCCGGCCCGATGGCGTTGAGGATGACGTTCTCCCGCGTCGCGCCCTGCGCCACGGCCAGCGCAGCCAGGTCGTCCACATAGATCGGCTGCAGCCGATAGCGGCCGTCGCCGAAGACGCCGAAGACCGGCAGGCGGCGCAGCAGCCAGGCGATGTTGTTGATCAGGATGTCCTCCGCGCCGAAGAGCACGGTGGGCCGCAGGATGGCATAGGAGAGGCCCGACTCGATCAGCGCCCGCTCTAACTGCGCCTTGCCGCGGAAGTACTCCAGCGGCGAGTCCTCCGACGGGTTGGTAATGCTGACGTGGACGATCCGCCGCACGCCGGCGCGTTTGGCCGCCGCGAAGAGGGTCAACGTGTTGCGTACCGCGTCGGCGTGGCGGAACAGCTTGTGGTTGAAGCGCACCCAGTAGGTGTTGTAGAGCGTCTCGACCCCGGCCAGGCTGGCGGTCAGCTCGTCGGGTCGGTCGAAATGGAAGGGGTAGGCCGGGATGCGGCCGCCGAACTCGCTCGTCCGGTCGGTCGAGTTGGTGAGGGTGATGACCTTGTAGCCCGCGGCCAACAGCCGGCGGGCGATGTACCTGCCGGAGTAGCCGAACGCGCCGGTGACCGCGTGGATGGGCGGGTCGGACATAGGAGACTCCTGATCCCGGTTGGCCTGTCGGGGCTAATCTGGAAAGATCTTCCCCGGATTCATGATCCCCAACGGGTCGAGCGCCCGTTTGATCCGGCGCTGGATCTCGATGGAAAGGGGGCCGAGCGCCTGCTCCATGTAGGGCCGCTTGAGCGCGCCGACCCCATGCTCGCCGGAGAGGGTGCCGCCGAGCGCCAGCGAGATGGCAAAGATGGCGGCCACCATCTTTTCGACCGTGGCCCACTGGTCCGGGTCGCGGCGGTCGAAGAGGATGTTGGGGTGCAGGTTGCCGTCGCCCGCGTGGCCGAAGACGACGACCGGCAGGCCGTACTGCGCGCTGACGGCCTTGATGCGACGGATCGCCTCGGGAATGGCGGTGCGCGGTACGGTGATGTCTTCGCCGAGCTTGTTGGGCGCCTTGCGCGCCAGGGACGGCGATACTGCGCGCCGCGCCCGCCACAGCGCGGCGCGCTCGGCCTCGTCGCGCGCCACCTGCACGCGCCGCGCACCGGTCTCGCGACAGATGCGCGCCGCGGCCTCGATCTCATCCTGCACCGCGGCCTCGTGGCCGCCGTCCGTCTCCAGGATCAGCAGCGCTTCGATATCGCGCGGCAGGCCCAGATGCATGGCCTCCTCGATGCACGCGATGGCGGTCTCGTCCATCAGCTCCAACGCCACCGGCACGATGCCGGCCGACAGGATCGCGTTGACCGTGTGCGAGGCGTCGTCGAGCGAGGGAAACTCGGCCAGCGCGGTGCGGATGAAGCGCGGCCGCGGCACCAGGCGCAACAGTGCCTCGCAGATCACGCCCAGGGTGCCCTCCGAACCGGTGAAGAGCGCGGTCAGGTCGTAGCCGACGACATCTTTGATCGGCTTGCCGCCGGTCTTCAGGATGCGGCCGTCCGGCAGGACGACGGTGAGCCCCAGCACATAGTCGCCGGTGACGCCGTACTTCAGGCAGCGCGGGCCGCCGGCGTTGCACGCGATGTTGCCGCCGATGGTCGAATGGCGGATGCTGGAGGGATCGGGCGGGTAGAAGAGGCCGATCTTTTCGACCGCGGCCTGCAGATCGGCGGTGACGACGCCGGCTTGGACGTGCGCCGTGCCGTTGCCGGCATCTATTTCCAGGATGCGGTTCATGCGGGTGGTGGCGAGCGCGATCCCGCCGGCGAACGGCACCGAGCCCGCTGCCAGGCCCGATCCCATGCCGCGCGGGACCAGGGGGATGTGTTCGGCCGCGGCCAGCGCCACCACCCGGCTCACCTGCTCGGTGGTGGTGGGCAGCACGACCAGGTCGGGCTGCTGATCCGCGAAGGTGCCGTCGTAGGCGTAGACGGCCAGGTCTTCAGGGGCGGTCAACACGCCGTCGGGCCCAAGGATGGAGCGCAGTTGCTTGATGGTCGCGTCTTGCATATTCGTCAATCATCCCTCGTCCGTCGCCCGCCGTCCCCGGCTCACCGCCAACGGTTCGTCGCCTGCCGACCGGTAGGCGCGATCCAGAAGGACGATCGGGTGGGTGACCTCGATATGCAGGCCGCGACGCCGCGCGCCGACGGTGAGCTGCATCTGGCAGCCGGGACAGCCGGAGGCGACGATCTGGGCTTGCGTGGCCGCGATGTTGTCCATCTTGCGGCCCAATACGCGCAGCGATGTTTCGTAATGGGTGATGAGCTGGCTGCCGGCCGAGCCGCAACACCAGTCGGCTTCGGGCAGCTCGACGAATTCCAGGCCGTCAATGAGCTGGAGCAGGCGGCGCGGCTCGCGCCAGACGCCCTGGCCGCGGCGCAGATGGCACGGATCGTGGTAGGTAACGCGCGCCGCGAGGCGGCCGCGCGGCTTGGCGAGCGGCAGGCTCAGCAGGAATTCGCTGATGTCGCGCACTTTGCGGCTGAACGCGGCTGCACGTCCGGCCCAGGCCGGATCGTCGGCCAGGAGCTCGCCGTAATCGCGCAGGGTTGAGCCGCAGGTGGCACAATCGGTGACGATCGTTTCGACGTCGGCCTGCTCGAAGAGCGCGATGTTGAAGCGGGCCTGGCTGCGCGCGGCCTCGCCGTCGCCGTAACCGCGGGCCGGCATCCCGCAGCATTTCGTCTCTCGCGGAGTGATGACGGTGCAGCCGTTGCGGGCCAACACGCGCACGGTGGCGGCGCTCTCTTCGGCGAAGAGCACGTTCTGCGCGCAACCCAGGAAGAAGCCAACGCGCATGGGCCTCGCCACGGGCCCCTCTCCTACACGGCGAGACCCCTCCCCCAGCCCCTCCCCTACACGGGGAAACCCCTCACCCGGCCCCTCCCCTACACGGGGAGACCCCTCCCCCGGCCCCTCCCCTACACGGGGAGGGGAGCTATTCTCCCCCTTCCCTCGCAGGGAAGGGGGCCGGGAGGTTAGGTGGGAAGGAGGCCGGGGGGTTAGGTGGCCCTCATCCCCTTTTAAGTTGAGACATATGGGGTCGGGGGGTAGGTGTTCCCCTTCCCTCGCAGGGAGGGGGTCGAGGAGTAGGTCGGCTGCTGCGGAAAACGGATAGGTCACCTCGGGCAGTCGGTGGCGCAACGGGCGTTGTGGCAGGTGCGGCAGCATGGCCTCCAGATCGGCAAGCTGGCCGGGGAAGAGCTTCCGCAAGCCGAACGCGTAGACCAGCCGACGCACGCCCAGGTGCTCGTAGAGGCGCAGCGGCAACGTGGCCAGCTCTAGTCGGCCGGGGTGCGGGAGCAGGCCGCGGAAGAGCGGCCGTTTCCAGCGCGCCGGCCGCGTGGCCTCCTGGGTCTCGCGCAGCGCCAGCGCCAGATCGGCCGGCCGGATCCCCACCGGGCAGATCTCGTTGCACGCCAGGCAGTCGAAACAGGCGTACATCTGCTCGAAGAGGTTGGGGCCGAGCGCCAGTTCGCCTTCCAGCCCCTTGCGCGCCAGCGCCACCCGACCCCGCGGAGAGGCGGTCTCGGTGAGCAGCTCGCGATAGGTCGGGCAAACCGCCAGGCACAGGCCACAGCGGATGCAGTTCAGATAGGCCGCTTCGGGCGGCCGATGATCGTTGGTTGTCGTCATGTTTCAGGCCAAACTCGATAGTACATCAGCCACTGGTCCGGTCGCTCGGCGATCCAGCGTTCGATGACCGCCAGGACGCGGCGGGCGTTGTGTTGGATGTCGGCCGGCCGGTCGCCGGTCAGTTCAAGCTCCAGGTGCGGCGCGGTCATCATGCGGTAGCCGCGGTCGGCGTCCCAGCAAAAGGCGACCGGCAACAGCACGGCGGCCGCGTCCATCGCCAGCCGGATGTGCCCGGTGGGCAGATGAGCCGGCCGGCCGAAGAAGAGGATGCGGTCGTCGGTAGCGGCGGCCGGCGGCCAATCCACGCCCGTGGCCACCATGCCGCCGTCGCGCAGCCGGCGCAGCGCGGCCCGCAGCGAAGCCACGTTGATCGGCGTCTCCAGGAATTTGTGGCTGCTGCGCAGCTCGTGCATGATGCGGAAGCCGCCCGTCATTTTCGGCGGCGCCAGCACCTGGATCTGGGGCGTCTCGGCGCGTTGCGTCAGGGCCAGGAAGCCCAGGTTGAAGTTGCTCAGGTGACAGCCGCAGATCATGATGCCGCGGCCGGTGGCCGCGGCGCGGCGGAAGTTCTCCCACGCCTGGCCGTCGAAGGTGACCGCGTTGCGCAGTCGGGCCGCGCCCCCGGCCAGATAGTACATGAGATCGTAGGCGGTGCGGCCCACGTGCTCCAAAACTCGTTGCACGGCCGCGTGCAGTTCGGCCTCAGGCGTCTGCTCGCCGAGGACGGCCGCCTGGTTGGCATAGAGGATGCGGTAGAGGCTGGAGTTGCGACGCCGGCCGACGATGCCGACGGCCAGATGCGCGATCCGATACCCTACCGACGGCGGCAACCAGCGGCCCAGCGACATCCACAGCTTCGTGCCGAACCGGGTCGTGATGAACTCCTGTAGGGTCATCTCCTATTGTCCGTACTCCCACCAGAAATCCTCCAGCGCGGCCTCGGCTGCGGCCGCGGGCCGCCACAGGCCACGCTCCTTGAGGCGGCTGATCAGGTTGAAGACGCGCTTGAACTCCTGCGCCGCGAACGAGATCTCGATCTCGCGCATCTCGGCCGGGTAGCGGTCGGCCTGGCTGCGCAGGCTCGCAAGCAGAATGGCAGCCGGGGTCGCATCGTTCATCGGGAATAGCTCCGTGAATGTTAAATTTTACATGGTCTCGGCTTGGCGCGCAAAGCGACCGCCTGAGTAACTGTTCACGTTATCCCGCGCATTGCGCCTTGGGAGCGGACCCGCACCCCCTGACTCCCTCTCCCGCTTGGCGGGAGAGGGGGAACCCTGTCAAGGGTGGGGTTTTGGGGCCGCTTTGCGACCCCAAAACCCCACCATAAAGACCTTCCCCGCCCCCGCTTGCGGGGGCGGGGTTAGGGGGGGCCGTACGACGTAACTGTGAACATTTACGCGCCTGAAGCCTGACGGCTCAGTTTACTCGCCGAGCCGCCGCTCGAACAGCGCGTCCTCGCGGCGCCAGAGCGCGGCTTTGCCGGCGCCCGTGTAGAGCAACGGGATCGTGGCCGCCAGCAGCGCGCCGTACCAGGGCCGATAGCCGCCCCAGGCCGTTGCCGCGGCGACGCCGCTCAACAGGCTGATGGCGCCCAGGCGAGACCCCGCGCCGAACAGCAAGCTGGCCGCGCCGAGGATCGTCAACGCGGTGCAGACGCCCGCCGCCCAGCCGGTCGGGCCGCTCCCGGCCGCCCGCCAGAGGTCCGGCGCCAGCACCAAGAGCGCCGCGGCGCCGCCGAGCGCGCGCAGGAACGGCGGCAACCAGGCCCAGGCGATCGCGCGCGCCTGCTGCAGTCGCCGGTAGAGCGGCGTCGTCGGCCGGAGGGCGGCGCTGACAACGAGCCAATCCCGGACGAAGCCGAGCAGGACGGGCGCCACAAACAGGGTGCCGGCGATGGTCGTCATGGGCGGGCCGAAGGGCGGCCAGAGGGCCACGCAGAAGAAGCCCATCTGGAAGCCGGCCGCCAACCGACGGGTGTTGCTCGGCGGCAAATCGCAGATGGGCAAGCCGCGGCGTCGGCGCCACCACAGGCCCGCCACGAACAGATAGCGCGCCAGACCCAGGCCGATGTACCAGGCCGGAACCTTGCCCAACCGTACGGCCAGCAGCGAGACGATCAGCATCGCCAGGGAATCGTATTCCATGTCCAGGATGCCGCCCAATACGGTGACGCGTTTGGTGGCCCGCGCCAGCGCGCCGTCCAGGAAATCGGGCAAGACGCCGGCGGCGTAGAGGAGCGCCGGCGCCCAGGCCAACCCGCCCTCCGGCGGCAGGGGCGCGGCCAGGAAGCCGGCGAGCGCGGCGATCGCCAGCCCGCGGCCCAGGGTGATCAGGTTGGCCGGTCCCAGGCCGGCCAGGAGCGAGAGGTCGGCTTCGCCCGGCCGGTAATTGCGCGCCAGGTTGCGCCGCAACAGGCTCAGTTGCCACAGCAGCGCGGCTGCAGCCAGGCCGGCCCAGCCCAGCACCCGATCGGCCGGCCAGAACGCTGCCAGTATGAAGCTGCCCGCGGCGAGCAGTGCAACGGCCAGCGCCAGCAGCGCCCACCAGCGCCGATGGAGATCGGCCAGGCGAGCCCTTTGATCGGCGGAGTCTCTCATTGAATTGTCGCCCGGCGGCCCTATGGACGCAGCCGCGCCAGGGCCGCGGCGAAGTCGTCCGCATAGGGCGCCTCGAAGGTGATGCTGGCAGCGGTCACGGGATGGATGATGGTCAACGTACAGGCATGGAGGCCCAGGCGGGCCAGAGGCGCTTCCGCGAGCAGCCGACGCAGCCGGGCGCCGTCTTCGCCTTGCAGCCGGCCGGCCTGCGAAGCGTAGAGCAGGTCGCCGACGAGGGGCAATCCTGCGGCGGCCAGGTGCACCCGGATCTGATGCGGCCGGCCGGTGGTCGGCCGCACCTCGATCAGCGTGTAGTCGCCCAGGGGTTCCAGCACGCGGCAGGCGGTGATGGCCGGCTTGCCGGCCGCCGGGTCTATCACGGTGCGATGCCGGCGGTCGCCGTCGGGCCGCAGGGGCAGGTCAATGACGCGCTCGCCCCACGCCGGCCGGCCCACCACCAGCGCGTGATAGGTCTTGCGGGCCACGTGCTCCTGGAACTGCCGGTTCAGGTCGCGATGGGCGTCGGCCGTGCGCGCCAGGAGGAGCACGCCGCTGGTCTCTTTGTCGAGCCGATGGACGACCCATAGCCGGCCGAACGCTTCCTGCAACAGCCCTACCAGGTACGGCGCTGCCGGCCGATAGCCGTCGGGCAGGGTCGGCAGGCCGGCCGGCTTGTTCACGGCCAGGAGGGCGTCATCGCGATAGAGCACCCAGGCGAGCGGGTCGAACACCGATGGCTCCTTTTGTAGGCGCCGGCGCTCAGGCCTCGTCTTTCGACAGGCGGATCGTCACGTCGGCGGGCAACGCCAGGCCGGCCTCCACCTCGACGGCCTTGATGACGCCCGACGGCACCGGACAGGCCGGATGGGTGAGGCATTGCGGCGCCACCTGGAGGGTGAGGGGGCCGCCGCGACGCCAGGTGAACTCGCGGAACGGGTCCACTTCTTTGAGTTGGGCGGCGAACTTCATCACGCCCTGGCAATCGCTCTGGATGTCCAGATGCACGGTGCCGTTGTCGTCTTTGCGCGCGCTGACCGTGGTGTGGAAGCCACAGATCCCGGCGCAGATCTCCGCTTTTGCCATGCGAACCTCGGATGGATGATATCAGTGTGCGGCAGAAAGAAATATAATTTTGTTGTTTTGCTTGCCCGACGGCGAGCCTCACCGCGGCGCGACGGCCGGCTCGCGGCGGAACAGTTCGATATATTCGAGCGACTGATGCCGGAAGTAGGTGTTGTAGAGTTCCGCGTAGTGGCCCCCGCGCGCCAGCAGCGCCTCGTGCGTGCCCTCTTCGATGATCTGTCCTTCCTTCATGACGATGATCCGGTCGGCGTGCCTGACGGTGGACAGGCGATGGGCGATGACGACCGCGGTGCGGTCAGCCATCACCGTCTCTAGCCCTTCCTGGATCTGGGCTTCGGTGAAGGGGTCGACGCTGGCGGTGGCCTCGTCCAGGATCAGGATGGTCGGATCCTTGAGCAGGACGCGCGCCAGCGCGACGAGCTGACGTTGGCCCATCGAGAGGTTGGCCCCGCGCTCGCCCACGTCGGTGTCGAGGCCGTTCGGCAGGTCGGCCAGCCAGTCGCCGCCGGCGATCCGTTCGGCGGCAGCGCACACCTGCTCGTCGGTGGCGCCGGGCAGGCCGTAACGGATGTTTTCCAGCACGCTGCCGGAGAAGAGGAACGGCTCCTGCGGCACCAGGCCGATCTGCCGGCGGTAGTCGGCCAGGTCCAGCGTGCGGATGTCGCGGCCGTCAATCAGCAGTTCGCCGGCCTGGAACTCGTAGAAGCGGCTGATGAGGCGGCCGACGCTGCTCTTGCCTGCGCCGGTGTGCCCCACCAGCGCCACCGTCTCGTGCGGCCGGATCGTCAGCGAGAAATCGGGCAACACGATCTCGCCCGAGCGGGATGCCGCGCTGCGCGAGGTTTGTCCCGAGGCGGCGGCCGGCACATAGCTGAAGCGCAGATGGCGGAATTGGATGCGTCCTTCCAGCCGGCCGACCGGCTCGGCCGCGCGCTGCTGCACCTTCGGCTCGGCGTCCATCAGCGCGAAGACGCGCTCGGCGGCCGCCAGGCCATCCTGGAACTGGCTCCAGAAGGAGGCGATGTTGATCAGCGGCCACCAGAAGAAGCCGACCGATTGCATGAAAAGATACCATTGGCCCGGGCTCACATGCCCGCCGCGCGCGGCCAGCCCGCCGAAATAGACCAGCGCGGCCACGCCAAGCCCCGAACAGATGCTGAGGATGGGGAAGATGCTGTCGAAGGTGAGGCCGCGGCGCAGTCCCACCGCGTAGGCCTGTTTGTTGTTGGCCGCAAAGATGTTGTAGATGGCGCGCTCCTGGCGGAAGCTCTTGGCCACCATGATCCCGCTCACCGATTCCTGGATCTGCGCGTTGATCTTGGCCGTGACCCGTTTGGCGCGCTGCGTCACCGTGCGCGCCACGCGGCGGAAGCTGAGCGCCACCGCCACGGCGATCGGCGCCATCGCCAACAGGATCAGCGTCAATTGCACGCTGATGCTGAAGAGATAGGCCGCCAGGATCACGACCAGCAGGCTCATGCTGAGCAGGTTGGTGGTCAACGTGACCACGTCCGACAGGTCCTGGGTGTCGGAGGTGACGCGGCTGACGATCTTGCCCGACTCGAACTCGTCGAAGAACGACAGATCGTGGCGGATCGTTGCCGCGAAGACATCTTCGCGGATCTTCAGCACGACGTTGCCCACCACCTGGGCCGAGAACCACTGCTGGATGAAGTTGAAGCCCCAGGCCAGGGCGCCCAGGCCGAGGATGAGGCCGGCCAGGATCAGGATCAGGCCGGTGCCTTTGTCGTGGGTGAGCAGATCAATGCCGCGGCCGAGCACCACCGGCCCGGCCGCGCCGGCCAGCGAGTTGAGCGAGATGGCGACCGCCACCAGCAGCATCTTGCCGCGATAGGGCGCGAAGTAGCCCAGCAGCCGGCGGATCAGCGTGCGGTCACTATAGTTGCGATCGTATGCCTCGGTGTCGAGGCCGTCCAAAATGAAGCCCATCGGTCTACCTTAATCCCCAATCCCTAATCCCCAACTACCAACCCCCAACCCCCTCACTCATACCTCGCAAATATCCGCCGATAGTCTGCGCTGCGCGCCATCAGCTCTTCGTGCGTGCCCTGATCCACCAGCTCCCCGCGGCGGAGCACCAGGATGCGGTCGGCCCAGCGGATCTGGCTGAGGCGATGGGTGATCAGGAAGGTGGTGCGCGCGCGGCTGATGCGGTGCATGGCGCGCTGGATCTGATCCTCGGTGGCGCTGTCAATAGCGCTGGTGCTGTCATCGAGGATCAAGATGCGCGGGTCGGTGAGGAAGGCGCGGGCGATGGCGATGCGCTGGCGCTGCCCGCCCGAAAGCATCTCGCCCCGCTCGCCGACCTCGGTGGCGTAGCCGTCGCGGAACGACATGATGAAGTCGTGCGCCTGCGCGGCCCGGGCGGCCTCCTCGATCATCTCGGGGGTGGCGTCGGCGCAACCGAACGCGATGTTTTCGGCGATGGTGCGCGAGAAGAGAAACGGATCCTGCTCGATGGTCGAGATCTGCGAACGGAGCGACTCCAGGCTCCAATCCCGCACGTCCACGCCGTCTACCAGCACGCGGCCGCCGGTCGCATCGAAGATGCGGTTGATGAGCCGGGTGAGGGTGGTCTTGCCCGAGCCGGTCTGGCCGACGATGGCGATCGTCTCGCCGGGCGCGGCCCGGAAGCTGATGTTCTTGAGCACCAGGCGGCCGTTCGCGGCGTTGGGATCGTAGCTGAAGCTGACGTTTTCGAACACCACCTCTCCGCGCATCGGCGCCGCGTAGCCGCCGACGTTTTCGTCCAGCTCGGTCTCGGTGTTGATCGTCTCCAGGATGCGGCGCGCGCTGGCGACCCCCATCTGGATCAGGTTGAAGATCCAGATGGACATAAAAGTCGGAAAGCGCAGGGTGCCCATCAGCCCGATGTAGGCAATCAACTGGCCGGCGTTGATCTCGCCGCTGCGCCAGAGGAGCGCGCCGTAGAGGAACGCCGCGGCCCAGGCCACGGCGAAGGCCAGGGTGGGCAGGTAGAAGGCCTGGATGCGGCCCTGGCGGATGAAGAGATCGCGATAGCGGCGGGCGTTGCCGACGAACTTGTCCCATTCGTAGTGTTCGCGCACGTTCGCCTTCACGACCTCGATGCCCGAGATCGCCTCGGCCAGGCCGGCGTTCAGCGCGCCGAATTGCTCGCGCAGCGCCTGGCTGACGGGATTGAGGCGGCGGTTGTAGTCCCATACGGTGATCGCCAGCGCGATCAGAAAGAGGCCCGGCACCAGGAGCAGACGGCTGTTCAGGTTGGCGATGACGAAGAGCGGCACGACGATCGCCATGCCCGAGTCGAGCAGGAGCATCAGCGCGGGCGCGAAAAGCAGGTTAAGGAAGCGCACGTCGTTGGTGGCGCGCGCCATGATGTCGCCGATGCGCTGTCGGCCGTGGAACGTCTGGCTCTTGCCCAGCAGGTTGACGTATAGCTCGTCGCGCGCGTCGCGTTCGACCCGTTGGGCCAGGAACTCGAACGCATAGTTGCGCGCCAGGCCGGTGATCCCCTGCGCCAGGGCCGCGGCCGCTACGCCGAGCGCCAGTCCGGCCAACGCGGCCGGCGTCCAATCGGTCGCGACGATCAGGTTATAGGCCCGGCCGATGAACAGTTGGATGGAGCTGTACGCGTAGTTGTTGGCCACCGCGGCCACGATCGCGAGGACCGGAAAGAGCGGATAGCGCGCCGCGTGGGAGACGATCCAACGCACCGGGCCGGCGCGGTTGTAATGGTATTCGTTTTCGAGGCGAAATTCGCGCTTGCGCGCAGCAGGCGACAGGGCAATCGTCATGGCACGACGGACTTTCTCCTCAGTGAGGAATCAATGCACCAGCAGCCGGGAAAGGCCCTCCAGAATCAGGTAAGCGGCCAGGGCCGCGGCCGGAAAGAGGAGGGCGGTTCGCAGGCGGGGCACCAGAAGCTGGAGATTCCAGCGTTGCAGTCCGGTCTCGGCCGCCGGTCGGTCCCCGGCGAGCAAGAGCGCCCGCATGCGCTGCGTGCGCGCGTCCCGGATGCTCCCGCGACACCGTTCCTCCAGCCAGAAGATGTAGATGATCCAAAGGAGCGCCAAGACGATCAGCGCGGTGCGATCGAACGTGTTGACCATCCCGCGCAGCTCAACGGTGTGCAGGCGGTAGTACGGATTGCGCAACAGGAGGATCGCGATCAGCGGCGTGCTGGCCGACTTGACCATGACCAGCAGGATCGCGCTCAGCGCGCTGAGCGCGATCCACAGCACGTAAGCCAGCAGATAAGCCAGGGCATCTCGCCACGTGGGCCGGACAGGCATTTCGTCGTTCACTTTGGGCGACGCGGACTCCTCGTTTTTTGAGTCTTATCATACCCGAAGTTGTCCTCAAGGGCCAAAACGCACCCGCAGGGTGACGATCTCGAACGGCCGAATCGGCAACGTCGCGCTCTGGCCGGCAGACGCCACCGTGCCGGCATCCTCTTCGACCAGGTTGCACGAGACGATCTCGCGCCATGGCCGCTCGGAACGCAGTGTGACCGTGCCGCGGCTGCCGTGCGGCTCATACAGGCGCACGATCCAGCCGGTGCCATCTGCGGCCGGTTTGAGCGCCTCGAGCACGGCCGGCCCCTCCACCTGGAGGAACGACGCGGCCCGGGCCGCTGGCTCGCGCCCGGCCGGCGCCGCCGGACGATCGGCCGCGACGCAGACCACGGGAACGTTCAGTTCCCAGCCGCGGCGCACCGTTTCGGCCTGCGTCCAATCGCCGGCGTGCGGGTAGAGCGCGTAGGTGAAGCTATGATGGCCGCGGTCGGCGTCGGGGTCGGGCGATTCGGGGCCGCGCAACAGCGTCAGGCGCAGCACGTTGTCGCGCACGTCGTAGCCGTATTTGCAGTCGTTCAGCAAGCTGACGCCGTAGCCCGGCTCCGAGAGGTCGGCCCAGCGATGGCCGCACACCTCGAACTTCTCCTGTTCCCAGGAAGTGTTGCGGTGGGTGGGGCGTTCCACTGCGCCGAACTGGATCTCGAAGGTGGCGCGCGAAGAGCGCACGGCCACGGGGAACGCGGCCTTGAGCAACACCTGGCGCGCCTGCCAGTCGGCGTGGGTCACGAAGTCTATGCGCGGCAGGTGATCGTAGACGCGCAGCTCCTGCACGAGCGTGCTGGTCCGATAGCGCCGGGTGATACGCAGGCTGCCGCGCACCGGACCGGCCTCCACCACCTCGATCGTCGTGCCGGGGTCCCAATCGTAACGGCGCTTCTCGAAGGTGGCATGGATGTTCCAGGCCGCTTCGCGTTCGGGGCCATCCTGGAAGAGTTGAAGCTCGTTGGCGCGGCGGCCGGCAGGGATCACCTCGCGGTCGTAGCGCTTGTCGTACAGCCGGGTGATGCAGCCGTCGGCGTCCAGCTCGATCCTGAAGAAGCGGTTCTCGATGACCCGCGGCGCGATGCGCAGGTCGGACGGCGTCGCGACGGTTGCCGTGCACAGGGCAAAGCGGGCATAGCCTACGGCCGGCAGGCCGGCCGGTTCGAACACGATCTCGACCTGGCCGTCCGTCCGATGCACGATCTGGCCCGGCTGCACCTGGCCGTCCGCGCCGATCAGTGCGGGCGCCGCCGGGCAGTCGCAGTTCATCTGCTCCGGCAGCGCGGCGGCGGGCAGGACGGCCGTGGCGATATCCTCGCGCGGCCACGCGAGGCTGTTGAACGCGACGATCTCGGCCGGTCCGGCAACCCGCTGCGCGATGCTCTGCCAGGCCGTATCGCGCACTGCGCAGGCGACGGCCGCAATGCGGCCGTGATCGGCCGCGGCCTCCCGATACACTTCGCCGATCGAACTGCCCGGCAAGATGTCGTGGAACTGGAGCAGCAGCAGGTTCTCCCAGGCCGCGTCCAGCGGTCGGAGATCGGTCGGGATGCCGGCCGCCTCGGCCATGAAGCCGGCAATCTCGGCCTCGCGCAGCAGCAGCTCGTTCTGACGATTGGCGCGCTTGATCTCGCCGTGCGTGGTGTAGGTGCCGCGATGCGTCTCCAGGTAGAGCTCGCCGACCCAGGTCGGGAGATTCCCGCCGCCCGTTTCTTCCCCGGCCCCTCCCCGTGTCGGGTAGACCTCTCCCCCGGCCCCTCCCCTGCGAGGGGAGGGGAGGCCGGCTCCCCCTTCCCTGTCAGGGAAGGAGGTCGGGGGGTTAGGTGGGAAGGGGGTCGGGGGGTTAGATTCCCACCTCGCGCGCACTGCGTCGAAGTAGGCTTCGCCGCCGCCCTGGCGCGCGGCCGGCAGGCCGGGGAACGCGGCGGCGCGGGTGGCGAATTCGAGCATCTCGGCGGTCGGGCCGCCGCCGCCGTCGCCGAAGCCGAACGGGAAGAGGACCTCGTCGTGGAGCGCTTTTTGTTCGAACTGTTCCCAGGCGATGATCAGTTGTTCGGGGTTGGGCCAGCCGTTATACATGTGGCGCAAACGGGGAATGTGGGCCAACACGCGACTGCCGTCAATCCCCTCCCACCAGAAGAGGTTGACCGGGAAGACGTTGCGCGCCTGCCAGTGCAGCTTGACGGTGAAGAAGTCGCGCAGGCCGCAGCCGGCCAGGATCTGCGGCAGCGAGGCCGGATAGCCGAAGACATCGGGCAGCCAGCAGGTGTGGGGCCGCGCGGCGAACTCTTCCCGGAAGAAGCGCAACCCGTGCAGGATCTGGCGGATGAGCGCCTCGCCCGAGGGCACATTGCAGTCGGATTCGACCCACATGCCGCCCGTGCATTCCCAGCGGCCGGCCGCCACCCACTTCTTGATCTCTGCGTACAGCGTCGGGAAATAGCGTTTGGTGTAGGCGTAGAGCTGCGGCTGCGAGCAGGAGAAATGATAGGCGGGATAGCGTTCCAGCAGCCGGCAGGCGGTGGCAAAGGTGCGCGCGCATTTGCGCACCGTCTCGCGCAGCGGCCAGAGCCACGCCGTGTCAATGTGCGAGTGGCCGGTCAGGTAGATGCGGCCGGCTTCGGGATCGGCCGCGATGGCCCCGATCCGTTCGGCCAGGAGCGCGCGGCCGGCCGCAACCTGGCGGCGATACTCGTCGTCGGCCGCGGTCAGGTCCACGAGCAGCAGCGCGTCCTCGAGCGCGGCCTGGAGGAGCTGTCGGCGTCGGGCATCGCGAACGTGTTGGCCCGCCTCCCAGGTGAACCAGAAGTCGTAATACGCGGCCTCGAGCGCACGATCTACCCGGACGAAGGTCACCTCGCGCAGCCGGCCGCGCTCCTGGCGCAGGTCGGGGCGGTGGAGCGCGGCGAGCAGCACGACGAACTCGGCTTCCAGGTCCAGGCGGCCGGCGTGCGGAACGGCCACGCGCAGATGGTTGGCGTCAATCCCGGCATAGGGCCGGCCGTCCACCGACAGCAGCCCCTCCAGCCCTTCAGCGTCAAACTGGATGTACAGGTCAGCGGCGGGCACGTCGTCGGGCGTCTCGGCGATCGTGCGGAGGAATAGCGTTTTGCCCGCGGGCCAAAAGGTTTCGCCGGCGCAGGCGGACCAGTCGCCGTCGAAGCGATACTCGCCGACGGCGACGAAATCGGCCGTGCGCGCCTGCCACGATGCGATGGGCCAACGGCCCGTTATGGCGCGGCGCCGGATCGTGTCGAGCTTCATGCGGATGATGCGGTCGTCCATGGGGGTGCGTCTCCTGGTCGAACGGTGCGTCACGCCGGGCCGCGAGCGAGGCGGCCGGTCGTGGGGCTTCTGACCACCATGATAGCACAAAACGCTGTAGGGGACGTAAATGTTCACAGCGACGTGCCGCCGAATGAATTCGGGGCGAAGGGGCCGCGGGCCGCCATGTCGGCCTGCGTCGACCGGCGGCCGCGTCCACGCCGGTGGACGCCCGGCCATCGGCCCGTTAGCCGCGATTTATGAAAGTTAAAGAATTAAACCGGTCATCGCGTTCGCCGGCGCGCTGTGCGT
>JBBIKA010000090.1:0-15979 GCA_037445695.1 Chloroflexota bacterium | reverse complement strand
CGGCCGAAGCCGCGACGGTGGCCGTCGCCGGTCGCGGGGCCGCGGCCGGCGCCGCGACCGGCCTGCTGGCGCAGCCGCCGGTGCTCCCGCCCGCGATCGAGCAGGTCTACCTGCCGCTCGCGCTGACCGAGAGCCAGGGCGTGCGCCAGGTGGCCGATCGCGTGGGCGGCAGCGTCACGCCCATCGAAAAGCGGCTGGTCTACACCCCCGCCCTGATCGGTTTCGCCAGTGTGCACTTCGTGGATCGCAAGCTCGATCTCGACGAGATGCAGGACGTTGCGCTGCTGTTGCCGCTCGACGCGCAGAACAAGATCGTGTCCTGGAAAGACGCCCGACCGATCGGCCTCGACCCGCGCGACCTGGCCGACCGACCCGAGCGCGACGCCCTCTTCGCGGCCGACCTGCCTCCGGCCGTGACCGATGGCCGGGCGTTCGGCCGGCTGGCGAGCGACCTGGCCGAGCATCTCTATCAGGGGCAAACATACACGCTGGCCTACAACCCCGCCTTGAAGCTGTACAGCCGGCCGGGCGAATCGGAGCGCGATTTCAAGATCCGCTGTCAGCAAGCGGCGCGCGAACAGCGCGCCGCGGCCGTGGACAAATTGCGCGCCAAATATCAGGTGCAGTTCGACCGCCTGGAGGACAAGTTGGATCGCCAGCGCCGCGAGCTGGCCGAGAGCGAAGGCCAGTTGAAGGGCCGCATTGGAGAGGAAGTGTTGTCGGGGCTGGCGACGGTGGCAGGCGCGCTGGGCGTGCTGGGCCGACGCAGCTCCAGCCTGCGCGGACTGACCAGCGTGGCCACCCGACGGCGCATCACGGCCCAGGCGCAGGCCAACGTCGCCGCGGCCAAAGCCGAGATCGCCCGGCTCCAGGCAGAGATCGAACAGCTCAAAAACGATATGGAGCAGGACATCAAACAGGTGACGGATCAATGGACCGCGGCCACCGAAACGATCGAGCAGATCAAGGTGCGGCCGAAGAAGACGGACATTGACGTGCAGAAGGTCGCCCTGGCCTGGGCGCCCACCTGGGAGGTGACCTACGAAGATGCGCGTGGCCGCAACCGCACCGAGACCGTGCCCGCGTATCGCAGCGAAGCATGAGAGCGGTCGCCGAATCAATTCGGGGCGAAAGGCTACAGGCCGCAAGGATGATCCGCCGAATCAATTCGGGGCGAAGGGGCGTGCCGCCGCGAGGTCGGCCTGCGCCGACCGGCGGCGGGGCCGCGTCCACGCAGGTGGACGCCCGGCCATCGGCCCGTTAACCGCGATTTCAATCGCCCTGTACAATCGCCGGCCATCGGCCCGTTAGCCGCGATTTCAATCGCCCTGTACAATCGCCGGCCATCGGGCGGCGTGCCACTTCGGCCAACAACGCATCATAGGCCGGCGCCTGGACGGACCAATCGAACCTGGCTACGGCCGCGCGCAGCCCGGCCGGCGCCCGCGGAGCGGCCAGCGCGGCGCGCAGCCGCTCCAGAAGGCCGGCGAAATCGTCGTAAAAACAGAGGGGATGAAATTCGGCCGGAATCAGTTCCGGATAACTGAGACGCCGGGGCAAAATCGGCCAACACCCGCAATAGATCGCCTCCACGATGCTCACGCCGAAGAACTCGTGGATGGCCGTGCTGAGCACGACGTCGGCCTCCCACAGAAGCCGGCCGTAATCGGCCGGGCTTTCCACATATCCGTAATGTGCCAGCCGCTCCGCCAACCGCTGCCGGGCCTCCTCGAACTCGGCCGGCCGGACCCGAAAATTGGCCCCCGCCAACGCCACCCGAAACGCAAGGCCCTCATCGGCCAGCGCATATAGCGCGCGCAACATCGTGGCCGGATCTTTGTCGTACTCCCACCGTTGATTCCACAAGATCAAAGGGGGGCGGTCCGGCGGTCGCGGCCCCGCGTCTTCCCCGCGCAGCGCGTCGAACCTGGCCAGATCGCACCCCACGGGCAACACACAAGACTTCGCCCGCGCGCGCGCGACCGTCTCCAGATGGGTGTAGTCGGGGAAATGTTTGAGCAGGCGCGGCAGCTCGGCGAACCAGCTCTCGAGATGATAAGCGGAGTTGAAGCACACCCGGTCGGCGGCCAGCATCGAAAGATGTTGGATCATGCCGTAGGTCAGGTCGCGCCTGGTGCCCGGCGGCGGGGGATAGGTGAGCTGGTTTTCGTGCATGTAGAGGACAACAGGCACCGCCGCCAGCTCGCCGCGCAGGAGCGCCAGAAAGGCCGGCACGTTGACCATGCTGGTCGCCAAGAGCAGATCGGGACGCTCGCCGCCGGCCAGGAGCGCGGCGGCCTGTTCGGCCAGCTCCAACGCCGCGCCCTGCATGCGCCACTTCCAGAAATAGCCCGCCATCGCGAGCAGCCGCACGCGATGGCGGCTGTGCGCGGCGTAACCCTCGGCCCAGGCGCGATGCGAGCCAGTGTGATAAGGCGTGAGCAGCCAAACGGTCAACGGAACGCCCATGCCTCGCCTTCCTCTGCAAACGGGCCGGGCCGGTCAACACAGCCCGATCTGCAGCCAAGCGCCCATCTCAGCGCGGCACGCCGGTGATGTAGGTCACCAGGTCCTTCAACGCCTCCTGCTGGTCCTCGATGATCGCCTTAACGACATCGCCGATGCTCACCACCCCGACCACCTTGTCGCCGTCCAGCACCGGCAGATGGCGGATCTGTCGCTGCGTCATGATCGCCAGGCAGTGCTCGGCCGATTGATTGGGTTGGATATAAATGACCGGCGCGCTCATCAGGTCGGCCACGGCCGTGTCGCGCGAACTGCGGCCTTTCAGGACGCATTTGCGCGCATAGTCGCGCTCCGAGAAGATGCCGACGAGCCGATCCCCCTCCATGACCAACAGCGCGCCGATGTTTTTCTCGGCCATCAACTCCAGGGCCTGATACACGGTGGCGTCGGGCGCGATGCTCCACACTTCCTTCGTGCGTTTGCCTGCCAGCAAATCGCGGACGGTAATCATGTCTTCCTCCTTGCAGTGTTTGATCCGGTATTGTGCACTGATTGTATTATCATTGCCTCTGTCTGTCAAGGCGGAGATGATCCGTCAATGTTCGCCTTTCGCTTACGTGTTGAGGGAAAGCAGCAGGTCGCTATAGATGCACGCGAATCTGCGCGGCCAGGCGATCCAGCTCGTCGCGCGGCGGGAAGCGCGCCTGTCCCGGCCCGAAGCGCAGCGCGATCCCGTCGCCGGCAACGCGCGGCAACACGTGCAGGTGGACGTGCCAGACCTCCTGGCCGGCCGCGCGGCCGTCGGCCAGAAAGAGATTGACCCCCTCGCACGGCAGCTCGCTGCGCCGCAGCGCGGCCGCGATCCGTTGCGCGATCTGGAACATGTGGCCGGCCACTTCGGCCGGCAGTTCGGCCAGCGACGCGGCATGTCGATTCGGCACGACCAGCACTTTGCCGGCCGTCGGCTGATGAATGTCCATGAAAGCCGAACAGATCTCGTCGCGATAGACGAAGCTCCCCTCAGCCCGACCGGCCAGGATGGCGCAGAAGATACACTCGGACATGGGCGGTTCCTCGCGAGGCGTCACCTCGGCCGCGAAGCAGCCAACGCGCAGAAGATCAGGATGCCGGAGCGCCTGCCAGGTGTTGGCGGAGCAGGTCGGCGAAGGCGCGGGCGCGGCGGGCCGCGTCGCCGAGGTAGTTGGCGGCATCGAGCCATGCGCGCACGGCATCGCGCGTCACATATTGCGTGATGTGCGGGTCGTCGCAGAGCAGATCGGCCAGCGGATTGGGCCGGCCGGCGCGCAGCGCGGCCCACGCGGTCATGGCGTGCGCGCGGATCACCTCATGCAGCTCCTGGCGGTCGCCGCCGGCCTTGACCAGCTCCATCAGCAGGCGCTCGGTCGCCGCAAAGGGGCCGTAGGCGGCCAAGAGGCGCTCCGACGCGTCGCGTTCCACCCGCAGGCCGGCGATCAGCCGCGTGCCGCGACGCACCAGCTCGTCGGCGATCAGGAACGCCTCGGGCAGGAGCATGCGGCGGTTGGCCGAATCGTCCAGGGTTCGCTCCAGCAGGCTATGCGCGGCGTTATCCCAGGCGACGCGCGGCAATGCCGCCAGGTAGCGCGCCAGGCTATCCATGTTCTCGGCATGGATGGGGTTGCGCTTGAACGGCATGGCGCTCGAGCCTACCTGCCGCGCGGCGAACGGCTCGGCCCACTCGCCGATCGGCGGCGACTGCAACACGCGCAGGTCGAACGCGAACTTGTAAAGCGATCCGGCCAGCCCGGCCAGCGCGGCCAGGACCCGATAGTCTTGTTTGCGCGGGTAAGTTTGCGTCGCTACAGGAAACGCCTCCAGGCCAAGTGCGGCCATGACGGCCGACTCGAACTCCTCGCCGGCCGTTTCAGAAGAGGGGTTCAGCAGTTGTCGGTACGACGCCGACGTTCCCACCGCGCCTTTGAAGCCCTTGCCGCGGATGCCATCGCGCACGCGGCGCAGCTCCTCGTAATCGTGCCACAGGTCTTGCGCGTATTGCGCCAGCCGATAGCCGATCGTCGTCGGTTCGGCCGGCTGCAGGTGAGTGAAGGCCATGGTGGCCGCGGCGGCCCACTTCTCGATCTGGTCGGCGAAAACCAGCAACAGGTAGCGCAGGCGGTCGAGCAGCAGGTCGAGCGCCTCCCGCAGGCGCAGGGCGTCCGCGTTATCTTCGATGTCCATCGAGGTCGCGCCCAGGTGGATGATCCCGCCTCCGATCGGGCACTGTTCGGCGTAAGCACGCACCTCGGCCATCAGGTCATGGTGGATCTCGGCCTCGATCGCGAGCGCCCGCGGCAGGTTGATGTCGTCGGCGTGCGCGCGCAGATCGGCGACCTGGGCGGCCGTCACCAGGCCGACGGCCTGTTGGGCTTCGGCCAGCGCCACCCAGATGCGTCGCCAGAGCCGCCGACGGTGCGTCTCGCTCCAGATGGCGCGCATCTCCGGCGAGCCGTAGCGCCAGGTGAAGGGCGAAAGATACACGTCATGGGTAAAAACGGGTTCGCCGTCCAAGGTTCAGCTCCGGGCAGAAAGCGAAAATCGTGGGCGAACGGGCCGGATGATCAGATGACGATCAACTGCTCCCGTTCCGGCCCCACCGAGATGTAGCGGATCGGCGCGCCGGCCAGCGTCTCGATGCGGCGCAGGTATGCCTGCGCCTGCCATGGCAGATCGCGCCACGAACGCGCGCCGCGCGTAGAAGTCTGCCAGCCGGGCCACGTCTCGTAGACCGGCTCGCAGCGCGCGAGGTCGGGCGTATCCGGCACATGCTGGATGACCTGGCCGTCCAGCCGATAGCCGGTGCAGATCTTGATTTCGGACAGGCCGTCGAGCACGTCGAGCTTGGTGATCGCCAGGGCGGTGAAGCCGTTGAGCCATGCCGCGTAGGGAAGCGCCACCGCGTCGAGCCAGCCGCAACGTCGCGGCCGGCCGGTGGTGGCGCCGAACTCCTGCCCCACCTGGCGCAACTGCGCGGCGATGTCGTCCTGCAGCTCGGTGGGAAACGGTCCCGCGCCGACCGCCGTGCAATAGGCCTTCACCACGCCCACGACTTCGGTGATGGCCGTCGGGGGCAAGCCGGCCCCCGCGCACGCGGCGCCGGCGATGGGATTGGAGGAAGTCACATAAGGATAGGTGCCCCAATCCAGATCGCGCATGATGCCCAACTGGCCTTCGAGCAGCACCCGCCTGTTTGTGCGCACGGCTTCCTGCACCATCGGCAGGGTGTCCACGATGCGCGGGCCGAGCGCCCGGCCCCAGGCCAACGCCTGCTCGAACAGGTCTTCGAAGGCCAGTTCCGGCCGGCGGAAGTATTGCAGGGCCAGGTTCTTTTGCGGCAAGACCTGGGCGAGCCGGCCGCGCAGATGGTCCGGCCGCGTCAGGTCGCCCAGGCGAATGCCGATGCGCGCGGCCTTGTCCGCATAGGCCGGACCGATGCCGCGGCGGGTGGTGCCGATCTGGTCGCTGCCGCGCGCGGCCTCTTCCAGGCCGTCCAACAGGCGATGATAGGGCATGACCACCTGGGCACGCTCGGCAAGCCACAGGTTATCCAGACTGACGCCAGCCGTGGCCAGTTCGGCCATCTCGCCGATCAGCGTCTCGGGGTTGACCACCGTCCCCGGGCCGATGATGCACTGCGTGTCCGGGTTGAAGATGCCCGACGGCACCAGATGCAGCCGGAACGTGCCGTATTCGTTCATCACGGTGTGGCCGGCATTATCGCCGCCCTGGAAACGGATCACCATGTCTGCGCGTTGGGCCAGGTAATCTACGATCCGGCCCTTGCCTTCATCGCCCCACTGGGCGCCGACAATTGCAGTAACGGTCATGATCTTCTCAACCTTGTTCAGCGTAATCCCTGCTCACGCAGCAGAACATCGGCCCAGGCCGCGTCCTCTTTCCCCAGGGGCGGCTCGGGCTCCCGACGGTAGTTGATGCGCAAGTCATAGCCCGCGCGGTCGTACAGCTCGTGAAGCAGCGCGTTGAGCGGCACGAGCAGCTCCTCTTCGCCGCGCTGCAACGGCAGCGGGAAGTCCGGTATGGGCTGACGGACGGTGAACGGCAGCAGGTCGGCCCTGGGCCGCTGCCATTCACGGCTGATCAGGATGCGATAGTGTGCGCCTTGATCGTCGCCAAGCATGGGCATCGCCGGCCCCGCGCGGAGCAGGTCTATCTCGACCAAATGCGTAAGGCTATCGAGGACGGCCATGCGCTTGCGTTCGTAATGGTTGCGGCCTTCGCCCGGCAGCTTGTTGGTTGGCGAGAGAAGCTCCAGGACCGTGACGACCTGTCCGTTTTCGACGCCGCGCACTTCCAGGTACGTCTCGCGCACCGTGTCGGGGACCGGCAATTCGACGGTCACGGTCCGCGTCGGCCCCGCATCGGCGGCCGGCGCAGGGCGATACGCCGGCCCGGACTCGGCCACGACCGCCGCATCGGGCCGGCCGATGAAGGTCAAGCCGGTCAATCCTGCCCGATAAGTCCGCTGTTCGATGCTAACGTAATAGCGCGGCCGTAACCGTGGCACCAGGTAATCGGCCAGAGTGACAATCAGCCGATGATGCACATCCGGCCACAGATCGGGATGTTCCAGATACGGATCCATGCCCGGAAACGGGGTGGACATCACAAGATCTCCTCGGTCACCTCATGGCGCGCGAACCTCGCGTCGGCGCAACCGACGCGAGTATATCATGATCTGGGACGAGAAACAAGACGGGAAGGGGTTGCTGTCGGTTCAGCGGTGCACTTCGAACACGCCGCCCAGGATCTCGATGTTGTCCTGGGCATCGCGCATCTGCTCGAAGCGGCCGTCGGCCAGCAGGCGATAGACGACCACCGTCCACAGATAGCGGCCGGGGCGCAACGTGGGCGCGATGGCCAGCTCACGATAGTCCGCTACGACTTCGGCCGGCGTCCACCGCGAGGTTGGATACATCCCCAACACCGGCGCCGAATCTTCGGCCCAGACCTGCTGCCACTGCTCGTCGAGGATGTGCAGCGAGACATGCAGGTCGGGCCGGCGCTCGCCCGCCGCGCGCCAAATCAGGGTCAAGGGCGCATACGCACCGGACCGCCAACGCGAGTTCGGCCAGCGATAAGCCGCCAGCTCCAGGACCGGCCGGCGATCGGCCGCGTAAAGCAACTTGCCGAGCGGGATTGCATCGCCAGGGAGGGCCAACATGGGCTCCCGTGTCAGGCACACCAGCGGGCCGACATTGTTCAGATGCCACTCCGGGCCCACGGTGACGCTTCTGGTCACACATGCCGGCCGGTCGCCGCCGATGTAATCGGCCAGGCGCTCGATGGGATAAATGAGCTCCAGATCGGGCCGGCGCCCCTCGACCTTCTGGTAGTACCAAAGTACGGTGATTTGCTCCCAGTCGCCGATCACCGCGGCGTCGCGCGGCAGGTCGTCCATGCCCGCGGCCAGGCGTTCGCCGAGCGTGCCCGACTTGAGCACCTGGCGCCAGATGTCCAAGGGCGCACCGACCTCGGCAGCGAGGCGCCGCGGGCCGTAATTTTGGCCGAACTGATACGCCGGTACGACCAGGAGAAGCGCGATCGGCGCGATTGCGAGCGCGCGACTCATCATGTCCGCTCCGCCGCGGTGCACGCGGATCCAGCGTCCTGTCTCGCCGATGCCGATCCCGCAGAGATAGATCAGGACGACGAAGGAGGGCAGGTAGAAGATGGTGAACTGCTGCTGGTTGCCGCGGAAGTTGGCTGCGAAGCCCGCGGTGAAGAGGAAGCTCAGGCCGAAGAAGACCAACAACGCCGGCCGACGCCGCCAGAGCGCGACGGCACCGAGTAAAGCCAACAAGAGGACTACAGGAGTATAATCTTGCCAGAGCGTCCGACCATAGAGCGCCAGGCGATCGGCCAGGCTTGAGCCGGCCGAGGGGCCGAACGACAGCGCATATCCCGTCAGGATGTGACGTTCCAGCCACCAGTCGAGCCAACCGACCGCCGTCTGCGGCTGCCAGTTGAGGGGGGAAAGGCCGCGGCTTCGCATCCAGGGCAGAAGGAGCGCATAGCCCGCCAACGGAGGCACAAGCGCCAGCCCCAAACAGATCAGCGTGCGCCGCGGCCGACGCCAGAGCCGGGCGCGCTCCATCAGCCAGACCAACAACACCAGGCCGGGCCCGAACAAGAACAGGCTCCGGTGATGGAGCAAGCACAATCCATACGCCAGGCACAGGGCATAGAGCAGGCGATCGCTGTCGGTCCGTTCGCGCGCCATGGCCCATACCAAAGCCAGGCCGCACGTCAGAGCGGCCAGAAAGGCCCCGAACGCGTACTTGTCGGCGATTACGGCCTGGCTCCAAAACGTGTCGCCCCAGCCCAGCACCAGCCCGCTGCTCAGTCCTACCCATAGCCGGCCATAGAGATGGCCCAGGACCCCGGCGGTTACCGCGCACGCGGCCGCCGCGCTGACCGCCGCCAGCGCGTTCATGCGCCAGGCCGGCGAGCCCCAGGGGATGACATGCGACCAGAAATAACCGAGCAGCACATAGAACGGCTGGCCCGTCGGGTGGACGAGCGCAAGCAGCGGCCCCGCATATTGCAGTTCGCCGGCATCGCCGCCCACTGTGCCGGGCAAGAGGGTGCGAAAATAGCCGGCAGAGGTGAACGCAAAGGTAACCACGGCCGCGAGCAGGCCCGGTCGCGCGAAGGCCGACGTGCGCAAGAGAGACGACTGCCGCATCGCAGAGAAAGGCCGACGCGGGATCAGGCGTCGGCCGGCATCGCAGCGGGAGCGGGCTTCTCGCATGCGCGCTCCTCGCCCGCCAGCGCGGCCTTCACCGCGCTGCCGTCCACCGTCTCGCAGCGCAGCAGCTCCTGGGTGAGCCGATCGAGCGCGGGCCGGTGTTCTTGCAGGAGTCGCTGCGCCCGCTCGTACTGCTCGCTGACGATGCGCTTGACTTCGTCGTCTATCAGCTTGCGGGTCTCCGGACTGAGATGGCTGCTGTCTTCGATCGCGCCGGCCAGATATTGCAGTTGTTGGCCGGCGTAGCGCACCGAGCCGAGCAGTTCGCTCATGCCGAATTCGGTCACCATGCGCCGGGCCAGTTCGGTGGCGCGTAGGATGTCGTCGCTGGCGCCGGTGCTGATCTCGCCGAAGACGATCTTCTCGGCCGCGCGGCCGCCCAACATGACCGCGATGCGGTCTTCCAGCTCGCTCTGGCGCAGCAGATAGCGGTCTTCGCTGGGCGTCTGCATGGTATAGCCCAGAGCCCCGCGGCTGCGCGGGACGATGCTGATCTTGCTCACCGGGTCGCCATGAGGCACCAGCTCGGCCACCAGGGCATGGCCGGCTTCGTGATAGGCCACGGCCGTCCGCTCCTGGGGGTTCATCACGCGGGTGCGCTTCTCCAGGCCGGCGATGATCCGTTCGATCGCGGCCGCGAAGTCGGCCAACGTGACCGCGTCGGCATTGCGCCGCGCGGCCAACAGCGCGGCTTCATTCATGGCATTGGCCAGGTCTGCGCCCGAAAAGCCCGGCGTCATGCGCGCGGCCGCCTCGATGTCGAAGTCGGCCGCCAGCTTGATCCCCTTGCTGTGGATCTTCAAGATCTGTTGGCGGCCGATCAAGTCGGGGTTGCCCACGGTCACCTGGCGATCGAAGCGGCCGGCGCGCAGCAGGGCAGGGTCCAAGACTTCGGGCCGGTTGGTGGCCGCCATGATGATGACCGGCGCGCCCGCGCTCGATTTGAAGCCGTCTATCTCGGCCAGGAGCTGATTGAGGGTTTGTTCGCGCTCGTCGTTGCCGCCGATGCGGATGGCGTTGGCCCGGCTCTGGCCGATGGCGTCTATCTCGTCAATGAAGACGATGGCCGGCGCGGCCTTACGGGCCTGCTCGAACAGGTCGCGCACGCGCGCCGCGCCCACCCCGACGAACATCTCCACGAACTCCGATCCGCTCGTCTCGAAGAACGGCACGCCTGCCTCGCCCGCGGTGGCCTTCGCCAGCAACGTCTTGCCGGTGCCGGGCGGACCGACCAGCAACACGCCCTTGGGGATGCGGCCGCCGAGCCGGGCGAATTGTTCCGGCGCCTTCAAAAACTGAATGATCTCTTGCAGCTCGGCAATCGCTTCGTCCGCGCCGCCAACATCTTTAAAGGTGACGCCCACTTCCTCGGGCTTGACCTCGGTCGCCTTGCTCTTGGCGATGCCGAAGAGGCCGCCGAAGCCGCCGGCCGACCGTCGGTAGGCGAAATACCAGAAGACGCCGAGCAGGCCCAACGGCAACAGCCACGAGAGGATCAGCGCGCCGGCCGGGCTGGGCGGCCGCTGGAAGCTGTACTTGACGCTCGCGGCCTGAAGATCTTCCAGCAGTTTCGGATCGCTGCCGGGCGCGAAGACCGTATCGAAAGGCACGGTTTCCGGCCCCTGGTTGGGATTCTTCATCTGGCCCAAGATATCGTTTTGGCCGATCGTCACGCTGACGATCTCGCCGGCGGCCAGCTTCTGCCGGAACTCGCTGTAGTCAATGCGATAGGCCTGTTGGAGCACCAGCGGGGCCAGGATGAACTCCTGAAAGAGCCAGAGCACGATCAACGCCGTGACGATGTAGCTCACGCTGAAGCGCATCTGACGTCGCATCCGATCGCGACGTTGTTGTTCCTCGTCGTCGCCGTTTCCCTGCTTGGGCGGGGGCACGCCACGTTTTTCGGCCATGTTACTCCTCCAGCCAATGCATCGTTCGTTCTACGGCCCGTTTCCAGCCCCGATAGAGCCTGGTGCGCGTCTCGTCGGCCATGGCCGGCTGCCAGGTGTGATCCACCTGCCAGTTGCGGCGCAGATCATCCAGGCTATCCCAATAGCCGACGGCCAGGCCGGCCGCATAGGCCGCGCCCAGGGCGGTCGTCTCGGCGACGACCGGCCGCACCACCGGCACGCCCAGGATGTCGGCCTGGAACTGCATCAGGAGATCATTATACACCATGCCGCCGTCCACCTTCAGGCCGGTCAGCTTCACGCCCGAGTCCTGCTCCATGGCGTCGAGCACTTCGCGCGTTTGATAGGCGGTGGCCTCCAGCGCGGCCCGGCAGATGTGGCCTTTGGTGATGAAGCGCGTCAGGCCCACGATGATTCCGCGCGCGTCCGCTTGCCAGTAGGGCGCGAAGAGGCCGGAAAAGGCCGGCACGAAGTAGATGCCGCCGCTGTCGGGCACGGTGCGGGCGTAGTCCTCGATGTGTTTGGAGAAGTCGAAGAAGCGAAGGTTGTCGCGCAGCCACTGCACCAGCGCGCCCGTGATCGCGATGGAGCCCTCCAGCGCGTAGACGGCCGGAGCGTCGCCCAGCTTATAGGCAACCGTCGTGAGCAGGCCGTGTTTGCTGGGCACAGCCAGCGCGCCGGTGTTGAGGAGCATGAAACAGCCGGTGCCATAGGTGTTCTTCGCCTCGCCGACCCCGAAGCAGGTTTGCCCCACCAGCGCGGCCTGCTGATCGCCCAGGTCGCCGCAGACGGGCACCTTGCCCAGCGCGTAGCCGTAGAACTCACGGTCAGAGGAGGGCCGGATGGCCGGCAACATCTGGCGCGGAATGCCCATGACGCGAAGGATCTCGTCGTCCCAGTCGAGCGTGTGCAGGTTCATCAGCAGGGTGCGGCTGGCATTGGTCACGTCGGTGACGTGCGCGCCGCCGTTCGGCCCACCGGTGAGATTCCAGATGATCCAGGTGTCCATGTTGCCGAAGATGGCCTCCCCGCGCAGCGCCGCCTCGCGCACGCCGGACACCTGGTCGAGGATCCAGCGGATCTTCGGCCCAGAGAAGTAGGTCGCCAGCGGCAGGCCGGTCTGCGGCCGGAAGCGGTCCTGGCCGCCGTCTTGCGCCAGCTCGTTGCAGATCTTGTCGGTGCGGGTGTCCTGCCACACGATCGCGTTGTAATAGGGCTTGCCGGTCTTCGGATTCCAGACGACCGCCGTTTCCCGCTGGTTGGTGATGCCGATGGCCGCCAGATCGGCCGGCGTAAGCCTGGCGCGGGCCAGGGCAACCTCGATCACCTCGCGGGTGCGCGCCCAGATCTCCAGCGGGTCGTGTTCCACCCAGCCGGGTTGGGGATAGATCTGCTGATGCTCAAGCTGATGAAGGCCGATCACGGCGCCGGAATGGTCAAAGATCATGAAACGGGTGCTGGTTGTGCCTTGATCGAGTGCGCCGATGTATCTGGTCATGGGTTTCCGCTCCTGGACATGGACGAGTGAGGATTCAGATAGCTTTGTGGATTGCCTGCAGAGGTCACAATCAATGGGGCAGGAGGGGGTCGAACCCTCAAGGTCTCCCGACCGGCAGATTTTAAGTCTGCTGCGTATGCCGATTTCGCCACTGCCCCGCCCGCGCGGAGGATAGCCTACATCAGCTTGGCCGTCCTGTCAAGATTGCGGCAAATCGCCGTAACGGCCTATCTCATTCTCTATTCGTGGCAAGCGGCCGTGTCTGCGCGACAGCGGGCGCACAGGCCGGGCAGGTGGAGCTGCATCAGGTCGACGGCGAAGCCATACCGCTCCTGGATCTGCGCCAGGCCGGCCGCCAGCGTGTCGGTCGCCGCGCCGATCACCTCGCCGCAGCACGTGCACACCAGATGGATGTGGGGCCCGTGATCGGTCACCAGGTCGTAGCGCCGCTGGCCATCGTGCCCTTCCACGCAGGCGACGAGCTGAAACTCCTGGAGCAGATCAAGGGTGCGATATACGGTGGAGATGTCCACGGCCGCGCTCACCTGGTGCACGCGTTCGTAGATCTCTTCAGCCGACGCGAATCCCTCCATCTGATGCAACACGCTCAGCACCAGCTCGCGCTGCGGCGTCAGGCGAAAGCCGCGGTCGCGCAGATGGCGAAGGAAGGTCTTTTCGCAGCTCATGATGGTCTCATAGCTCCAGGCCGTGCGCTTCCAGCAGGGCACGATCGGCCAACACCTCGGCCGTCGGCCGGTCGGCGACGATGCGGCCGCGATCCATGACGATGGTACGCGGCAACAGCTCGGCCACCATGCGCAGGTCATGCGTCGCGATGAGCATGGTCTGCGGCAAGGTGCGCAACAGGTTGATCAGCCCGCGGCGGGCGCGGGGATCAAGGCCGGCCGTCGGCTCGTCGAGCACCAGCAGCTCTGGCTCCATGGCCAACACGGTCGCGATGGCGATGCGCTTTTTCTCGCCCACGCTCAGATGATGCGAGATGCGGTCGGCATACGCTTGCATGTGCACGTCGGCCAGCGCTCGGGCCACGCGCGCCCGCACCTCCTCTTCCGACAGCCCCTGATAGATCGGGCCGAACGCCACGTCGTCGAACACGGTCGGCGAAAACAACTGATCGTCCGGATCCTGAAACACCAGCCCCACCCTGGCGCGCACCCGGCCGAGCGTCTTTTCCTCCACCGCGACGTCGCCGATGTAGATCTTCCCGCGCGCGGGGCGCAGGATGCCGTTGAGGTGCAACATCAACGTGGATTTGCCGGCGCCATTGGGCCCCACCAACGCCACCTTTTCGCCGGGCCGGATGGCCAACGACACCTCATCCAGGGCCGGCTGTCCATCACCGTAGGCAAAGGAAACGCGTTCGACGCGAACCGCCCAGACTCCATCTGCGCTCACAATAGATACCCCAAACCAACCAACAACACCAATAAGGCCATGCCCGCCGCCAGAACCAGGCGCTGGCCGGCCGGGATCGGCGGCAACGGGAAGGTGCGCACTTCGCCGTCATACCCGCGCGCCGCCATCGCCGCATAGATGCGCTCGCCCCGATCGAAGGAACGCACGAGGAGGTTGCCGGCCATGCCGCCGGCCACCCGCGCCCGCCAGGCCACGCTGCCGCCCGCGCGACGGCCCGGCGCCGATGCGGGATCGCCGCTGCGCGCGGCGCGCGCGCGCAGCAGCCGCAATGCCTCATCCGCCAACACGAACAGGTAACGCCACATCAAGCCAAAGGTGGCCACGATCAGCCGCGGAAGGCCGATGGCCCGCATCGCCAACAACAGATGAGGGAACGGCGTGCTCGCGGCCAACACGACGGCCATCTGCACCGAGAGCCACGCTTTGAGCAGGATGCTGGCGAAACGTTGCCCGCCGGCGTCCGAGATGACGAGCGTCCAGCCCGGGAGCGCGATGCTCCACAGCGTCGCGCCCCGGGCCGTCACCAATACTGGCAGCGCCGCCAGCACGAACGGCAGCGCCAACGCCGAGCGTTTCAGCACAAAACCCACGCCCAGTTCAGAGAGGATGACGATCGAGAAGCCCAGGGCCGCCAATAGAAGATAGACCGGCCACGCAGCGATCGGGGTGAGGGCCACGGCCAGGATGAAGGCCAGGGCCAACACCAGCTTCACGCGCGGGTCGAACGCGTGGATCACGCTCGGCCGTGGGCGATAGGCATCCAGAAAGTGGACGTGCATGAATCCTCTGCAAGGCGCGCGGCCGGGCCGCTCAGCTCACGGCCGCCCGGGCGCGGCGGCGGCGGGCCAGCGCGAGGCCCAGCGCCACCAAAAAGACCAGCACCGTGCCGAACACGCCCGCCACGATGGTCGCCAGAACCTCGTTGCCGATGCCCGGGAACACGTAATCCGGGATAAGCTCGTACAGCGGGCTCTGCGCCAGGCCGATAAACCCCTGCTGTTCGGCCACCCATTCCAGGCCGTCGGGATAGCTGGATGCCAGCGGCGAGAGCACGGCCAGCGCCAGCGCGATGATCAGCCCAAACGCCCACACGACCCGACCGATCGCGCCCGGCACCGCCTGACGGCGCAGCAATTCGGGTCGCGCGGCCGCCAGAAAGGCCAGCGCGCCGACCGTGATCAGTCCTTCGCCGAGGCCGATCAACGCGTGGACGGCGCCCATCGCCGGCACCGCTACGTTGGCCGGCGACGTGCCCGAGAGCGCCAGCTCGAGCGCGGTGGCCAACGCCGCGACGAACACCGAGAGCCAGGCGGCGCCGAATCCGGCGACATAGGTGCCCCAGGGTCGTCCACCGGCCAGCTTCAGGATCGTCCGATAGGCGAAATAGGAAACCAACACGCCGACGATCGCCATGTTGAAGATGTTCGCGCCCAGGGCCAACAGGCCGCCGTCCTGGAAGATCAGCGCCTGCACGCCCACCACGCAGGTCATCACCAGCATGGCCGCCCACGGCCCGAGCAGCACGGTCGCCAGTGCGGCGCCCAAGAGATGCCCGGAAGTGCCGCCGGCAACCGTGAAGTTAAGCATCTGACCGGCAAAGATCGCGGCGGCCAGCACGCCCATCAACGGCGCCTGGCGCTCGCCCAGCTCCTGATTGGCCCGCCTCAAGGCATAGCCGAGCACGGCCAACGAAACGGCCCACAGGAGCAACGAAACCACCACCGAGAGAAAGCCATCCGGAATGTGCATTGGAGCAGGTGAGTAGTGCATCGTCTCCCTCCGCGTTTTTTGATGTAAGGTGAACGTAACTAGTGCTTTGTTAGCCAAGAATTTACTTTTTCGGCCGCCTTACCTCTCTCACCC
>JBBIKA010000089.1:0-16073 GCA_037445695.1 Chloroflexota bacterium | reverse complement strand
ACGGGGCGTCGCATGGTAGCCCGGCGATTTCAGCGCCGGGCGGCCTTGACGGCACGCCCATACCATCACGCTTTCTCGTTCGGCGCCGCAGCACGTTCGGCCGCGCGGTAGATCTCGCGCAGCGTAGCACCTGTCTCTTCGGCCAGACGGCGGCAATCATCGTATTCCGGCGCGGCCCGCCGCGTGCCGTCCCCCAACAGCGCGATCTTGACCCGCACCGCGCCGTAGGGCGTCTCGACCGTGCGCACTTCCCGGCGCAACGACAGCCGCGACATGATCTGTTGACGCACTCCCAGCGTGCTCGTCTCGGCCAACAGGATGTCGGTCAGCGGGCCGGTGTCGTCGGGCCGACAGATCACCCGCAACAGGGTGCCGGGCCGATTCTTCTTCATCTGGATCGGCGACAGGAAGACATCGAGCGCGCCGGCCTTGAAGAGCCGCGCCATGACGTAATCATATACCTGCGGGTTCAGGTCGTCAATGTTGGTCTCCAGCACGACGACCGACTCGACGCCCAGGTGCGCGGGCGTGGCCTGATCGCCGATCAGCAGCCGGAGCAGGTTGGGGATCGGCAGGTCGCGGCCGCCCGCGCCATAGCCCACGGCCGTCAACGTCATGGCCGGGATGGGCCCGAAGCCCGCCGCCAGCGACGAGAGGAGCGCCGCGGCGGTCGGCGTCACCAGCTCCTTTTCGATATCGCTGCCCACCACCGGCACGCCCTTCAACAGCGCGACCGTGGCCGGCGCGGGCAACGGGATCTGGCCGTGCGCGCCCGCGATGAAGCCGCGGCCGAGCGGCAGCGGCGACGCGTAGACGCGCTCGATGCCCAGGGCGTCCAGTGCCACCAGACAGCCAACGACATCTACGATCGTGTCTACGCCGCCCAGCTCGTGCAGGTGCACATGGTCGAGCGTCGTGCCGTGTATGCCCGCCTCCACTTCGGCCAGGCGACGGAAGATGGCGCTCGCCTGCGCCCGGATGGCCGGCGCCAGGTCGCTGGCCGCGAGGATGGCCTCGATGTCGGCCAGGTGGCGCTCCGGCACATCGTCGGCTACGTGGACGTCCACCTTGGCGGCGCTGAAGCCGTTCTTCTGGACGCGGCGCACCGTCAGCTCGAACTCCTTCAAGTGGAGGGCGGCCAGCCGCGCGCGCAATGTCTCTTCCGCCAAGCCGGCGTCGAGCAGCGCAGCGAGGATCATGTCGCCGCTCGCGCCGCCGATGCAATCGAAATAGGCTATCCTCATATATGATTTCCCTTGCGGATCCGGCGCAGGATCGTGTGGGCGTAGACGGCCGCGCCGAAGCCGTTGTCTATATTCACCACCGCCACGCCCAACGCGCACGAGTTGAGCATGGTGAGGAGCGGCGCCACGCCGCCGAAGTGTGCGCCGTAGCCCACGCTGGTGGGCACGCCGATCACCGGGCAGCTCACCAGGCCGGCGACGACGCTCGTCAGCGCGCCCTCCATGCCCGCCACGCTGATCACCACCTCGGCCGCGGCGAGCTGTTCGGCGCGACTGAGCAGGCGATGGATGCCCGCCACGCCCACGTCGTAGGCGCGCACCACGCGCTCGCCCAGGAATTCCAGGGTTTGCGCGGCCTCTTCGGCCACGGGGATGTCGGCCGTGCCGCCGGTGACCACCATGATGTAGGGCGCGGCCTCGTCGGGCGGCGGCACAGGCGTGCGCGCCAACGTGATCAGCCGCGCGATGGGGTCGTAGCGGGCCTCGGGCAGTCGCGCCCGGACGAAATCCGCCTGCTCGGCCGTGGCGCGCGTGCCCAACAGCCGGTCGTGGCTCTGCCACAGCCGCTCCAGGATGCCGGCCACCTGTTCGGCCGTCTTCCCCTGGCAGAAGACGACTTCGGGCAAGCCCTGACGCAGCGCCCGATGCGTGTCGAGCCGGGCGTAGCCCAGGTCGGCATAGGGCAAGGTGCGCAGCCATTCGAGCGCCTGCTCGACCTCCAGTTCGCCCGCGCGCACCGCGGCCAACAGATCGCGCAACCGGTCAACGTCCATGTTGCGTTAGCACTTCATTCATGCTGCCGGAACGGAAGCCGGCCAGATCCAGGGTGACGTAGGTGTAGCCTAAGTCCTTGAAGGCGCGGACGAGCTCGTCGCGACGCGCCAAGATCGTCTCGAAGTCGGCGACCGGCACCTCGATGCGCGCCACCTGGTCGTGATGGCGCACGCGCACCTGGCGCAAGCCCCACTCGCGCAACACGAGTTCCGCGCGCTCGATCTGCGTCAGGGTTTGCACGGTGATGCGCGTGCCGTAGGGGATGCGCGACGACAGGCACGCCGCGGAAGGCATGTCCCAGTTGGGCAAGCCCAGTTGCCGGGCCAGGGCGCGGATCTCGGCCTTGGTGAAGCCAGTTTCCTGCAACGGGCTACGCACCCCGCGCTCCCGCGCCGCCTTTTGCCCCGGCCGGTGATCGCCCAGGTCGTCGGCGTTATTGCCGTCTACCACGTACCGATAGCCGTGCGCCTGGGCAAAGGGGATCAGTTCCTCGTAAGTGTGGTTCTTGCAGAAGTAGCAGCGATCCGGGCTGTTGGCCAGGTACTGTTCGTCGGCTATCTCGTGCGATTCGATCAGATAGTGCCGCGCGCCGATGTGGCGGGCCACCTCTTGGGCGGCGGCCAGCTCATGCGCCGGCACGCTCGGCGAGACGGCCGTGATGCCCGCGGCCCGGTCGCCCAGGCAGTCATAGGCGACTTTGAGCAGCAGGGAGCTGTCCACGCCGCCGGAATAGGCGACCGCGACGCTGCCCATCTCGGTCAAGAGTTTCTTCAGGTTTTCGTATTTGTTCTCGCTCATGGGTCTTCTTTTCAGCGGATGAGGGGCCCAGCGCTCGAAGCGTCGAGCCCGGGCCAACATGTTAGCTGCGCAGCGCGTGCTGGACATCGCGCATGTGCATCTTGTCGTGACGATAGATCAGCTTGACGAAATCTTCGAGCGCCATCTCGCCCAGAAGCGGATGGTTGCCGCGACGGTCCAGGTCGTCGTCGCGGAGCGCGGCGACCAGGGCAAGCGTCTTCTCGCGCGCCTGGCGCAGCCGTTCGATCAGCTCGGCCGGGTCGAGCCGCGTCAGGGCGGCCACCTCGGCCGCGTTGACCGCATCAATGTCCATGCCGGGGGGCGCGCCCGGGCCGCCGGCCGCGATATCGGCCATCATGATCTGGAGATAGCCCTCGGCGCTGACCAGGTGCGCGAGGATGCTGTGCACCGTCCACGGCGGATCGGCCGGGTAGATTGCCGCGGCCCAACTTTCGGCCGGCAGGTTCTGTAACTGCGCCAGCAGCGCCTGGCCTTCTTCGCGCAGGCGACGGATCAGGAATTCGACGCGCGGTCCCATGTTGGCTCCTGTGCAGCAAGATAGGTCTCCACTGTGGCCAGGTCGGGGATGCCGGCCCGGCCGCCCGGCTGCGTAGCTTTGAGGCCCGCGGCAGCCGTCGCGATCTGGATGGCGCGCTCGCTGTCTGCTCCGCGCGCCAGCGCGGCCGCGTACGCGCCGTGGAAGACATCGCCGCAGCCGGTGGTGTCTACCACGGGCACGCGAAAGGCCGGGAAGTGGCGCACCGGGCCGCCAGCCACCGCGTACCAGCAGCCCTGCGCGCCGGCCGTCACCGCGCAGCAAGCCCGACCCGAACGGGCCAGGAGCGCCACGGCCGCAGCCGGATCGCGCGCGCCGGTGGCCTGAGCCGCGGTCTCCGCGCCGATGATCAGATGATCGGCCAGGTCGAACAGGGCCAGCGTGGTCGGCTCTTCCAGCCGCTCGATGTCGGCCACGAAGGGGATGCCCAGCCGCCGGGCGATCTGGCCGGCGCGCACCCCGGCCGCGCCGGCGTAGCCGTCCATCAAGAGCACGCGGCAGTCGGCGATCAGCGCCTCGCCGATCTCCTCCGGCGCGGGGGTGATGAAGCCTTCGTGGGTGTAGAGGATCGTCCGCCGGCCGGTGGCCTGTTCGACGATGACGATCGCGTGGATGGGCCGGGCGCCGGGCCGACGAATCACCGGCGAGCAATTCACCCCTTCCCGCTCGAGCTCGTGCAGGGTGAAGACGGCCAGCTCGTCGTAGCCCATGACGCCGCAATAGGCCGCCCGCGCGCCGAGCCGCGCCGCGGCCACGAGCGCCGTGCCCGTCAGGCCGCCGCCCTGGCGACGTTCGGCCAACATGGGGCATTTGGTATCCGGCTCGGGGAAACGGGCCACGGTGTACAGATCGTCTACGGCGACGATGCCCAGGCCCAGGACGTCCCAGCGGCTCATAGGCGGGCGGCATCCACAAAGGCGGCAAACAGCCGGCGGGCCACCGGATCGGTGCGGAACATCCCTTCGGGATGCCACTGCACGCCGATGACAAAACGGCCGGCCGGCCGCTCGATCCCTTCGATCACGCCGTCTTCGGCGCGCGCGACAACCTCAAAACCCGGGGCCGGATCTTTCACGGCCTGATGATGGAAGCTGTTGACCGGCAGCTCATGGACGCCCAGGATGGTCGCCAGGCGGCTATCGGCCGTGACCGTCACCCGATGCGTCGGCTGCTCCCACGGCGATTCGGCCGGCCGATAGGCATGGCGGATGGCGCCGGGATATTGGGCCGGCAGGTCCTGGTAAAGGGTGCCGCCGGCCGCGACGTTGAGGGATTGAATGCCCCGACAGATGCCCAGGATGGGCAGGTCGGCGGCCAGCGCCCAGCGCGCCACGGTCAGCTCGGTGGCGTCGCGCAGCGGATCCACGCGGCCGAGCGCGGGATGGGGCGTCTCGCCGTAGGCCTCGGGCGCCACATCCACGCCGCCGGCCAACAGAAGGCCGTCGAGCCGCTCGAACAGCTCGCGCAGGAGCTCCTCCGGCAGGCCGAGCGGGATGATCACCGGCAGGGCGCCGCATGCGGCGAGCGCGGCCGGGTAGTTGCCGCTGAACTGGAAATAGGGCGCGCCCGGATTGGGCGGCGGCTCCAGGGTGGCGGCCGGGATGCCGATCAACGGCCGCCGAGATGCCTTCTCCACCGGGAGAGATGCAGCGTTCACGATGGCTTGCTCCTTGTCCGTCGGTTTTGGACAGGCCTTGCTGAGAATGCCTGAGCGCATTATACCGTCACCGCCGCGGCCGCGCAAACAGCCGTCGCCATCTTTGTGCGGCCAGGGCTGGCCGGCCTTACGGCAAGGACCGTAACCGGCTTTGACAGCCGTGCAACCCTTTGCTATAGTCAGCACATGCGGATCTCAGTTGTCGGTATTCAGCCTTCCGTCGTGCGCCGCTGGGCGACGGACCCAGGCCGATGCGCGGGAGTCGTCCTCCTGGTGGCCTTCGCGGGCCTCTACCTGACCACCCTCGACAACGGCCTGCGGCCGGGCGAGCTGGTGGGCGGCGATCTGATCACGCATCAGTACGCGCAGGTGCAGGGCCGGCCCAGCAACGCGCCCGGCTATCCGCTCTACACGATGGGCGGCTGGCTCTGGTTTCGCCTGGGCCGCCTGCTCCTCGGTCCCGACGCCAACCCGATCGCGATCCTGGCCGGCTATTCGACCCTGTGGGCGCTGGTGGCGTTGGGCCTGCTCTACGGGCTGATCCTGGAGGCCACCGGCCGGCGCACGGGGCAGGGCAACTGGCCCGTGGCGCTCTTGGTTACGGCGTTTTACGGCGTTACCTATTTCTTCTGGTATTACGCGGTCACGACCGAGCAATATGCTTCATCGGTGGCGTGGACCGTGGCGGTGGTCTGGTTGATGTTTCGCTGGGAACGGGAGCGGCGCGATGGCTATTTGCTGGCGATCGCGCTGTTGGCGGGGGTGGCGCTGGCGCACCAGTTGACGCTGCCGATCATCCTGCCGCCGCTCCTCTGGTGGGCACTGCGCGCCGAGCCGCGGTTGGTGCGCCGGCCTCGATTGATCGCAGCCGCCCTCGGGCTGGCGCCGGTGCCGCTGAGCAGCTACCTCTACGTGTATCTGGCCGGTGCGATCCATCCCGAATGGCGGGGCGCCGGCACATGGGCCAATGCGTGGGACTGGTTTTGGAGCTTCGTCTCGACGGCCCAGGGCCGCAGCGAGCTGACATGGTCGTGGACGCCGTTCCTGACGGCCGAGTTCCCGGCCTTGATCTGGCGCGAGCTGACCGTGCCCGGGCTGCTTGCCGGCCTGTGCGGCTGGGCGACGCTCGGCCGCCGGCCGGCCGTGGCGCTCTATGCAACCCTGGCCCTCTACCTGATCCTGTGCTGGGTGGATCGGCTGGGCAACTGGTATCAGGTGATCATGCCGGTATACGCGTTGCTGGCGTTGGGCATTGCCGCGGGGGCCGATTGGCTGATCCGGACGGGTACGGTGCGCCTTGCGCCCCGCGCAACATACCGCAGGCAAATCATCTTCGGCCTCCTCGCCCTCTTGGCACTCTATCGGGGCGTGCTCTCCTATCCGGCCGCCAATGCGCGCAACCGGCCCGACGACACGGGCCTGCTGCCCGGTTGGGCCATTCTGGCCGATGAGCCGCCCGCGGGCGCGGCGGTCCTGGGCACGTTGCCTGAAGTGGCGGCGCTCGATTATCTGATCACGATCTGGGGCCGCCGGCCCGACCTGCGCATTGTGACCGCTGCGCAGGCCCGTGACCTGGTGGCCAGGGGCCAGGCCGTGATGGTCACGCGTGCGGCGCTGCCGCTGGTGCCGCAGGAGGTCACGTCCGAGGCGCGTTACAGTGCGCTGGGGGGGACGCTGGTGCGCGTTGCCCTGGCGCCGGAGCGCCACCTGCCGCCGGGGTTGCAGCCGTGGACGCACGACTTCGGCCCTGCGTTGCATCTGGCCGGCGGTCGGCTGGTGCGCCGCGCGGGGACGGGCGAAACGGTCGTCCTGCTGGCGTGGGAGGCGCGCGGCCGGCCGACCGGAGATTGGGCCGTCTCGGTGCGCCTGACGCGGGACGGCCAGGAGATCGCGCAGGTAGATCACGAACATCCGGTCTTCGGCGCGTATCCGACGAGCCGCTGGTCGGTCGGCGAGGTGGTGACCGATGCTTATCCCTTTCCTCCGCGGACCGAATCGGAGTCGGATGGCGTGACGGTGATCGTGTATCGCCGAACGGCGGACGGTCGCTTCGTCAACCTGGACGTGACGCGCTTCGCGTTGCGCTGAAGCGTGATTTTGGAAGACCGGCAACTGTCAAGTACATGATAGCTCAGGAGCCTTTCCGATGACCGATACGCAACGCAAACTCGCACAGGTTCGTTCCATCTTGGCCGAGCGTCAGCTCGATGCCGTGTTGATCAAGCGCATCTGTAACTTCGCCTGGCTCACCGATGGTGCGGCCAACTATGTGGGGCTCGCGGCCGATGTGGGCGCGGCCATGCTCCTGGTGACGCGCGATGCCCAATATGTGGTGACGACCAACATCGAAGCGGCGCGGCTGGCGGCCGAGGAGCCGCTGGCGGCGCTTGGCTTCGAGCTGCGTCCGACGCCCTGGCATACGCCGGCCGCCGCGCTGGCCGGGCTCACGGCGGGCCTGCGCCTGGGCGCCGACGCACCGCACCCTGGCGCGGCCGACCTAAGCGAGGAATTCAATCGTCTGCGGCTGCATCTGACATCGGTCGAGGGGGAGCGGTTGCGCGGCCTGGGCCTGGCCTGCGGCCGGGCCATGGACGCTGCAATTCGCCGGGTGCGGCCGGGCATGACCGAATACAAGATCGCCGGCCTACTCAGCCAGTCCGCCTATGCCCAGGGGGTCGTGCCGATCGTCAACCTGATCGCGACGGACGAACGGATCTTCCGTTTTCGGCATCCGCTGCCCACGGAGCGGCGGCTGGAGAAGTATGCCATGTTGGTGTTGTGCGGCCGACGCGAAGGGCTGGTTGCCTCGATCACGCGGCTGATCTACTTCGGCGCGCTGCCCGATGAACTGCGGCGCAAACAAGAGGCGTGTGCGCGCATAGATGCCACTTTCATCGGCCGGACCCGGCCCGGCGCGCGCGTGGCCGAGATCCTGCAGGCCGGCATCGCGGCGTATGCGGCGACCGGCTACGGGGACGAATGGCAGCTCCACCATCAGGGCGGCGCGGCGGGCTATCAGGCGCGCGAATATCTGGCCACTCCCACGACCACCGAAACGGTGCACGAGGGCCAGGCCTTCGCGTGGAACCCTTCGATCACGGGCGTCAAGAGCGAGGACACGATCCTGGTGGGGCCAGAGACGAACGAGGTATTGACCGCCATCCCGGATTGGCCGACGATCGCGGTGGAGGTGGACGGACGGGTGTGGGAACGGCCGGCCATCCTGGAGGTGCGGTAGAGGCAAACCGCTGCGATCCGTCCGGCGGACACTTGCACCATCAACGGCAACCCTGGAAGCGGGTGCGCAACGCTTGTTTCCCAATCTCAGCCTGGATCAGGTGATCGCTGAGTTGCTGCTGGAACGCGCTCAGAAGAACCTCATCAAGTACCAGGTGGCAGCGCGCCAATTCGAGGCGAAGTATGGCCGGTCATTCGATGCCTTCCGTCAAATGATCCTAAACACAGAACCCTCCTTTCAAGGGCCTGAGCGGAAACACATGAACGCGGCCGAGCTCTTGCACGGTCCGCAACAGGAAAGCCAAAGGCGGGCCTACTTTACCCGCGTCGAAGTGTTGGACCAAAGCGCATCATTGGTCAAGGCACGCCTCCATATCGCACCGGGGCTTTTTGTGCAGGTTTACCGCAACGACAGCTTTGACACCACCAACCTTGTCCTCATTCATAACACAGATCTTTGAAGTGAACGAGTTTGGTCAGGGTCGAGGTAGTTTCATAGCGCCATAAGGCCGGTGCGTAAATCGTATCACCGTCTCGCATCCATTGTGTCATCAATGATCGGAGTGGTGTTTGGAGAGGCCCCGGCAGGACCGTCTTGATGGCAAAGCTGGCGTCAATCACCCGCGTTTGCCGCATCGCGCGCCTCAGTTCCGCGCGGTCCGCGGCCAAGGCGGCGTCCATATCCAACGGCCATCCGCCCCGGCGCTTCAGGATATCGGCCGCCAGCGCATCGCTTTCCGCCAGCCAGGCTGCCCATCTGTCATCCTGACGCGGCATCTGGCGCAGCCGCTCGAAAGCCTCGACGCTGATGAGCACCGCCTTGGGTTTGCCGCGCGAGGTCAGCACGATCTGCTCTCCCCGGCCTCATCCACCACCCGGATCAGCGCTTCGGCGTGCTTCAGGAGCAGCTTCGCCCGTTCGGCCGGCACTTCCTTCGTCTGCAGGTACCTCTCCAGCAGCTCCAGCGGCGTCAACGCCTCCACCGAGACCGCGCCCAGCCGCATGCGCTCAGCCCGCTCCACCTCTTTTTGCAGCGCGGCGACGAAGTACGCGGCCTCCAGCGCGCGCAAGATCTCCCGCTCGGCCAGTTGCGACTCCTGCTCCTGGCGCAACGTCACGATGACGCGCACGACCGCCTCCGACAGGTCGCCGCGCCGCCGGATCGCCTCGACCACGGCCGCGGTGGGGTCGGCCGCGTCGCGCACGTCGGCTCGCACGGTGACGAAGGGCCGCGCCTGGCGACGATAGCCGTGCACGAACTGCCACGTCGTCGGCCCGTCGCCTATCTCGGCCACCACGAACCCCTTGGGCTCGTGCTCCTCGCCGAAGTCAATGCGCTCGATGCTGCCGGAATAGACCACCGGCGGTTGGCGATCGCCATTGAGGCTCTGGTGCTTGTGGATGTGGCCCAGCGCCACGTAGCGAAACGCCGGGTCGGCCAGCACCGAGCGGGGGAGCGCGGCGTCGCGGCCGATCATGATGTTCTTCTCCGAGCCGTGGCTGGCCTCGCTGACGCTGAAATGGCCCACCAGGATGGCCGGGACCTCCGGCCGCTGCCGAACCTGGGCCGCCAGGGCCTGGATGTTGGCGATCATGGCCTCCTGGAGCAAGGCGTCCAGCTCGTTCAGGCTCTTGCCCTGGGCCTGCTCTCGGCTCAGCAGCGCGCTGCGCAGCGGATAAGGCACGGTGGCCACCTGCAGCGGCTGGCCGCGGCGGCAGGTGATCCGCCACACCTCTTCCCGGTTGGCCACGACCACGTTGGGCACCTCCAGCGTGCCGAAGATGTCGATGCTGGTAGCGCGGCGCGCGACCGCGGGCAGATCGTGGTTGCCCACCAGCATGATGACGGGGATGCCGGCATCCGCGATGCGCTTGATGCGCCGGGCGAACTCGCGCTGGTAGGTGGGGTTCGGATCGCGCGTCTTGTACGCGTCCCCCGCGAAGACGAACACGTCCACCCCCTGCTCGACCGTGTAATCGCCGATGTCGCTCAGCCGGCGCAGGAAATCCATCACGCGGGCGTTGATGCCGGTCGCCGGGTCAATCCGGCCGTAGTTTTCCATGCCGATGTGGATGTCGGCGGTGTGCAGGAGTTTGATTCGTTCCATGCTGTGCGCCTTTGCCATAAGAAAAACGGGACGCGGACTACGCAGACGACGCAGACGACGCGGATATTTCTCGATTTCTTCTCCGTTCTTATCCGCGTTGTCCGCGTCATCCGCGTCGTCCGCGTCCCCGTTCTCCCTCAATCAAATCCCGCGAAGTCCTTCGGCGGGCGCATGTCAGCGACGTTTTGGTTCAGGCGTTGGTTCAGCTCGTGCGCGTCGGCGAAGCCCATGGCTTTGTAGAACGCGGTGTCGTAGCGCCGCGTCTGGACGACGACCGGCATGGGCACCGCGTGGCCGAGGATCAGCGCCTGCTCGCGGGTGTCGAGGCGGGCCAGGACCTCGCGCAGCCCCTCGCCGCCGCTGACTCCGCTCAGCACGGCCTTGATGTCCTCCGGGTTGTCCAGCAGCAGGGTGACCCGCGTGCCGATCTGCGACATCACCTCGCTGTCAATGCCGGAGGGCCGCTGGTCCACGATGAAGAGGGTCACGTTGTACTTGCGCAGCTCGCGGGCGATGACGCCGAAGATGGTGTTGCCGGCGATGGTCGGGTCGAGGAACTTGTGCGCCTCCTCGATGGTGATCACCAGGGGGGTCGGCTCCTGGCCGGCCGCGCCGAAGGACGCCTCCTTGCGCTCCACATATTGTTTGTGGATGCGCCGGGTCAGGAAGTTGGCCACCAGGATGTACGCGCCCAGGTCCGAGCCGTAGCGGCCGAACTCCAGCACGACGCTGTTGCCGGCCTCCAGATGCTTCATGATGCGGCCCACCGAGTCGTCCAGCGCCTTGTCCTTGAGGAAGGCGTAGTTGCGCATCCGCTCGAAGCGGCGGCGCAGCGCGGCCAACGTGTTCTGCCCCTGGCCGGTCTCGTCGGCCAGCGCCTTCAGGCCGGCGACCGCCTTGCCGGTGTCCGGGTCGAAGCCGCCGTACGCGTCCACCCAGTCGTCGTTCAAGAAGTTCGTCAGCCACGTCCGGCCGAACTTGCGCGCCAGCGCATAGGTGGCGCCGATCTGCGGTTCCGAAAGGTTCAGGATGCCGGCCAGCATCTCCAGGTCTTCCGGTTCGATCTGGTCGTAGCCGATGGTCACCGTGTAGTCGGGGTTGGAGCCGCGGCGCCGGGACGATTCGGGGTCGAGGGTGAAGATGCTCACCTGGCCCGGGAAGAGCTGTTTCAAGCCCTTCACCTGGCCGCCGAGGTCTTCGCTCGCTCCGGCCCAGCCGTACTCGTTGTGCATGTCGAAGATCAGGTTGACCGCGGCCCGGTGTTTGATCACGCCGGCCAACAGCAGCCGCGCCAGGAACGTCTTGCCCGTGCCCGACTTACCGAAGACGCCGCTGGAGCGTTCCACCAGCCGCGCCAGGTTCAGGGTAATCTTGACGTTCTCCATGTCGAGCGGCGCGCCGACGTGGAAGTAGGGCACGGTCTTGCCGGCCACCCTGCGTTCCCCTTCCGGGCCGAAGACCTGGTCCACCTCGGCCTGGCTGGCGGTGTAGACCGGCGTGAAGTGCGCGGGCACCGTCTTGACCGGCTTCACCTCGCCGTCCTCCTCCATGATCAACAGCGGGCTCAGGTGCACCGTGCCGAAGGTGGCCGTGCCTTGGTACACCGCGGCCAGAAACGGATCGGACATGTCGGGCGGCTGCTTGGCGATCAACGGATTGGTGCTGTCGAGCGCCACGTCGGTGATCATGCAGAAGAAGCGCGCCCGCTGCCCGCGCGCCACCACGTAGCGGCCCACGGCCAGCTCCTCCAGCGCGACGTCGCGGTCGAGCTTGACCGCCAACCCCTCGGAGAGGGAACCGCCGATGACCACGCCGAGGCGGTCGGCGGTGGCGCGTTCGGCGGCCAGCGCCGCGCGTTCCTCGGTCGCGGAGACGAGTTGATCGAATTCGGCGTCGAAAGGGTAAGAGGTATCAAGCATAGATCGGCACCTTGAGCCGGAATTCTAAATGTCCAACGTGATCCGTAGGGCCCGCTCCACAGACTGCATTCTCTCTCGACCCACATGTATCATGGGTGGCCCTCCGATCCATTGTGGTGAACAGATGCTGTAACAATCTGATTATATATCATGCCAGTATGACATGCAAGCATTGATGGTAGAAACCGGCAATCCCAAATATGATTAGAAGCCGGTCAGGTTGGGGGTGTTACGAGTTGAGTCTTCATAGTGGTAGCGCCAGGCCTGGTGTGCCCGGCCGCGCGGCAGCGTTCCGTAGCTTCCTCCACACCGCCGCTCGTGCCCAAGAGCGCCACCGCCGCGTCCAACGTAGGGTAGGATTCCGGCTTGCCGGTGAAGACGAAGTGCTGTGGGCGCCATCCCCGAATGGGGCACGAATGCACGAATAGCCCGTTGCGTGATTCGTGCATTCGTGGTCGGATTCGGGGATGGCCCCAACCCGCCACCGAAAGGCATATTTGGAATTGCTGAGGTGGGCCCTCACCTCTTGTCAAATCTATTCAGACATGTTATGCTTGATTTTTGAAGGGACCTTTACCCGCACGACGTGCGCCCGGTACCACCCCCAAGAAGGAACCGATGTCTTACTGCCAATGGCTGCAGCGCCTTTTTACAAGGCGCATCTTGAAAAGGAGGATCAACGCGATGGAACGCAAGTGGGATCCGCGCCTGGACGAACTCGGCGTGCAGTTGGAGGCGCCGGCCGAGGCCGAATATCGCCTGGTGGAGGCCCGCTGGGCCGGGCCAACCGAAGCGGGCGATAAACGTCTGATCTATGTACGCGTGCTCGACGAAAATGGCTCGCCCCAAGAAGGTCAACCGTATCGCATCACCAACGGCGGAGAGCGGATCGAGCGGACGAAAAGCGGCGGCTTCGACCAGTTTTGGGGCAACTATCCGATGTTTTTCCCCGGACCCTACGCCGTAGACATCCCCAACGCCACCTCCGATCGGGTCATCAACCTGCGCACGGGCACAAAAGATAACCCGGCCGCCAACACCTGTTATTATCTTGTGTTTCAGCGCGGCGCCAGGGTCACGTCCCCAGGACCTACCCCCGGCCCGGAACCGCCGGTGGGCCCCACACCTCCCCCTGAGCCTCCCCCCGCACCGCCGGCCGTCGGCCTCGACGAAGCAACGCGACGGCGGCTGCTGGCCCTGTTGGATCAGGCCCAGAGCGAGTTGGAAGCGGCCCGCAAGCTTCTGGAGGGATAGCCATGGCTCCCACGCTCACGCGGGTCGGCTTTCACTGGCGCGCTACGATGCAACACGACAACGTGCCGAACTGGGACATGTGGCTGCGCGAGATCGAGGAGCTGGGCATCGGCACGTTGTTCATCGGCCACGACTCGAGCGGCTTGCGCAACTACGATCCGCGCACGGGTCGGCTCGACCCGGCCGGCATCCCTGCGAACGCCCGGCCGGGCATCGAAGGGATGATCCGCGATCTTCTCTCCATCGGCGTGGAGCCGGCCATACGGCTGGACACCTCTGGCGGCATCCGTCCCAATTCCATCCCCAATCACGTTTTGGACGGCCTGGCCAAGGCGGGCGTCAAACACGTCCAGGTGTGGAACGAGCCGAACGACGACCGCGAATGGCCCGGGCGGCGTGTGCCGGCCGACTGGGCCGAGAAATCCATTGCCTGGGCGTTGCCCACGTGTCGGCATGGGCTATCGCTTGGCCTGGAGATGTCGCTGCCGCCTATCAACCCCGGCCCCGACCTGAATCCGTTCAAGATCGCCATCGAACAGGGCGCCGGCGACCTCTTCGAGAAGGGATTGGCGGTCAACATCCATCTTTATCCCTTCAATCGCTTTACCTGGAAGGGCAAATTTTATCCCTATGACGATGTCAACCAACACGGCGAGCCGCTCACGCCGGAAGAGTACGCGGCGCTCGATCGGTACTACTGGCACGGCTTCTCGCGCGAGTATATCAACGATCTCCGTCGGCGCAGCGCGCAGCCGGGCATCACGATCATGGAAGATGCCAACGGCTTCCTGGGCTGGATGGTGCACGAGCATCACATGAAGACCGCGCTGGGGCCCAACGCGGCCGTACCCTGCCGGGTCACCGAGATGGGACCGCGGCCATGGCAGGATCTCGATAAACGCTATCCCCGGCTTACGCCGGAGGAACATGCGCGGCAGGTAGTGATGATCTGTCGCTGGTTCCAGGACCAGATCGAGATCGCCGGCCGCAAGCGGCCTTCATGGCTTAAGGCGGGCTATTTCTGGATCATGGGCTGTCGGGTTCTGGGCGATTGGAGCTATGTCTTCGAGGCGGATGCGTTCTACGGCGATTGGAATATGGACCGTAGGCCGCCGCAGTATAACTATCCACAAACCCCCATCGGCCACATGCCTGCCATAGATGCGATCAAAGCCCTGGCCCGCGAGCTGGCCTCTGTGCCCGTACCGCCCGATTCGCCCTCGCCGATGACGCAACAGATCGCGGCGCACATTCGCGCTGCCCAGGGTTATCTGCAACAGGCGCGCGCCATCATCGCGGGCGAATAGCCTTCCGGCCCGGCCGCTGCAGATCGGCCGGGCTTTGAGCGCCTGTGACCGGCAGAAAGGCAGGAGCCATGGCGATGTCGCTGGAAACGCGCGGCACCAGCCGGTAGCCGCCTGTATACGGCTCTTTGGCCACATATTGCCCTACGACCCCTCGAACCGCCATCGTCTCTCCCGCGCGGACGAAGGGACGACGCCATGTTAACCCTGCCGGGAAATAGATGCGCGCCGGGCCGCTCCCATCATCCAGAACGATCTCATCCTTGTCGAACGCGCTCGCTCGGCCAATCACCCATACCAGGCGCCCTTCGTATTCCTCTCCCACGGCCCCTGTTGCTATTTTCAAGGAAAGCACCGTTCGATCATGGCCCACCACCGCGATGCGCGTGGGGCTGCTCGCTTCCACCTGCGCTTCGCCGTGATAGTTGCTCAAGCGGCCGGTGACCAGGATGGCGTCGCCCAGATTCAACGGCGGATAATCTCCCGAGCGAAGATAAATCCCGATGCCCGCAGTCTCATCTTCAATATAGATGCGCTTTCCCAGAGGGCCCGGCAACATCGTCACGGTGCCACTGATGGTGACTTGCGCGCCTTCCGCCATGCGGCGTGCTGCCCAGATCGTTACCGGTGAAGGCGCTGCCGATCGAGATGCGCCCTCCGACCGTGCCTCGGGTTGCCGGTCGGATGGGGTCGGCGGCACGGTCGGCGTAGGCGATGGCGGACCGACGCGGTTGGCTTCTCCCAGGGTCGGCCGACACCCGCGCGTCCAGCTTCCCGTGCCATCAGGGACCCGACAATAGCTGAGATCGGCACCAGGGCCCTTCGTATATGGATAGCTGTCGGCCGTGCTGCCATCAGGGCGCAACAGCGCAACCGTATCTTTATTGTCATCCAGAGCGAGATGGGTTTGGCCGCGGAAGAGCACCAGGTAACCCCGAGGCCAGATCACTGTTCCCAGCGGCAACGTGAAGGAGCGAATGGCGTCGGCAACGGCCCATCCACCGAGGAAGACGGGTTGTGAGTTGAGATTGTAAAGCTCAATCCATTCATCCTCGTAGTTGAGCTCGCCATCCTGATCCCAATCCACCGCTCTCGGTTCAGACAGAATCTCGTTCAGGGTGACGCCGGAGGGGAATGGGGTGGGAGGGATTGGGGATGGGGTATTGGTTGGTGTATCGGTGGCCGTAGGCGTAGCGGTTGGCGTCGGTGTGGCGGTCGGTGT
>JBBIKA010000088.1:0-16096 GCA_037445695.1 Chloroflexota bacterium | reverse complement strand
CCCCGCCCCCGCCCCCTCCCCTACCCGGGGTGGGGAGTAGTACTCCCCCTTCCCTCGCCGGTAAGGGGGTCGGGGGGTTAGGGGCAGGGAAGGGGGGCGGGGGGTTAGGTGGCCCTCACCCCACCCCTTCGCCCCCTCCCCTCTCCCAAACTTGGGAGAGGGGAGGGGGTAGGGGGAGAGGAGAGGGCGGTCATGCCGCCTCCACCATCCTGCGCAGCTCTTCTTCCGAGATCACCGGCACGCCGAGCTGTTGGGCCTTGGCCAGCTTGGAGCCGGCCGCCTCGCCGGCAACCAGGTAGCTGGTGTTCTTGCTCACCGCATCGGTCACCTTGCCGCCGTGGGCCTGGATCAGCGCCCTGGCCTGTTCGCGGCTGAGGGTGGGCAGGGTGCCGGTGATGACAAAGGTGAGGCCGGCCAACGGTTGCGCGGCGGGCCGAGGGGCGGCCCGTGGTGCGGATCGCGCGGTCGTGACGCCGGCCGCCTCGAGCTTTTCCAGGACGCGGCGGTTCGCCTCCTGGGCGAACCAGTCCACGATGTTTTGGGCCAGCACCGGGCCGATCCCCTCGATCGCTTGCAGTTCCTCCAGGGGCGCGGCCGCCAGCGCCGCGAGCGAATCGTAATGCGCCATCAGGTTTTCGGCGACCACCTGGCCTACCCCCTGGATGCCGAGTGCGGTGAGCAGCCGGGCCGGGGGCCGCGTCTTCGACGCCTGAATGGCAGCCATCAAGTTGGCCACCTTCTTCTCGCCGAATCCTTCCAGCGCGAGCAGGTCCTCCGGCTTCAGGTAGTAGATATCGGCCAGGTCCTTGATGAAGCCGCGCTCGACGAAAAGCTCGGCCTGGCGAATGCCGAAGCCGGCAATGTCCATGGCCTCGCGGCTGACGAAGTGTTCGACCGCGCGCACGAGCTGGGCCGGACAGGCGCTGTTCACGCAACGCCAGGCGGCTTCGTTGGCCGGCCGCACCGCCTGGCCGCCGCAGGCCGGACAACGCGTGGGCATCTGCCAGATCTGCTCGCTACCGGTGCGCAGCTCGGGCAGCGGACGCAACACCTGCGGGATCACCTCGCCGGCACGCTTGACCACCACCAGATCGCCCACCCGAATGTCCTTCTCGCGGATGTAGTCTTCGTTGTGGAGGGTGGCATTGGTCACGGTCACGCCGCCTACTTGCACCGGCTCCAGCACGGCGTACGGATTGAGCGTGCCCGTGCGCCCCACGTTGACCTTGATTTCGAGCAGCCGGGTGACCGCCTCTTCGGTCGCGTACTTGTAGGCGACGGCCCAACGCGGGTCCTTGCCGACGTAGCCCAGGCGCTCCTGGAGGTCGAAGTCGTCCAGTTTGATCACCAGGCCGTCGGCTTCATAGGGCAATTGGTGGCGGCCGGTGCGGCCCCACTCCTCACAATAGGCCATCACCGCGTCCCACTCGGCAAAGCGGCGGATGCGCGTCTCGACCGGGAAGCCGAGCGCGCGCAGATAGGCGAGCGCCTCCCACTGCGTGCGCGGGGCGGCCGGCCCGGCCCCTTCCAGGACAACGATCTGATAGACCCACAGCTTGAGCGGCCGGCCGGCCGTGATGCGCGCGTCGAGCTGGCGCAGCGAGCCGGCCGCGAAGTTGCGCGGGTTGGCGTAGGTGCGCTCGCCGGCCCGGGCCTGCCGGGCGTTGAAGCGTTGGAAGTCGGCAATGGGGGTGTAGATCTCTCCGCGCACCACCAGCCGGCCGGGCGCGGACACGCCGGTCGGTTCCGGCTCATGGCGGGGATCGCGCGGCAGGGGAATGCGCAGCGGCACCGATTTGACGGTGCGCAGGTTCGCGGTGACATCTTCCCCTTCTTCGCCGTCCCCGCGCGTCGCGCCCAACACGAAACGGCCCTCCTCATAGGTGAGCACCACGCTCAGGCCGTCTATTTTGGGCTCGACGACATAGCAGATGCCCTCTTGTCGTTCCGGCGGCAGCAGCTTGAGGAAGCGTTCGCGCCACGCCTGGAGCTCGGCCGGGCTGAACGCGTTCGCCAGGCTCAAGATGGGCGCGGGATGGCGCACCTTGGCGAAGCGCTCTGCGAGCGCGCCGGGCACGCGTTGGGTGGGGCTATCGGCCGTGATGAGCTCGGGATGTTGCTGTTCGAGCGCCACCAGCTCGCGCCAGAGCGCATCGTACTCCGCGTCGCTGATGACCGGGTCATCCAACACGTAGTAGCGATAGGCATGATACTGGATCGCCTTGCGCAACGCGTCCAGGCGCTCCTGTACATCGGACATCTCGTCGGCTCCACCACGGCGGTTCGGCGACGGCGGTCCCGGGCTCGGGAGCCCGACCGCCATCGGCATCAGCCGATTATACTCCTATTTCTGAGGCAACGCAAAGAAAGCGACCTTTGAAAGGGAGAAATTGAGCCGCTTCCCCTTTCCCGCCTGCGGGAGAGGGGGCCAGGGGGTGAGGGCGTTGGCCTGGGCGCACCATTTTACGTCACTCCCCATACGGCCGACGGCTGCTTGGGGAAGAGCGCTTCGATCAGACAGCGGGCCTCGTCGCCGTCCACCCAGCAATCGGGGAAGGCGGCCTGCAACTCGTCCAACGTGCGGTAGCCGAAGAGCAGTTGCAGGAAGGTCAGGCCCGGGAACGCGGCCGCGCCGGGATCTTCGTGACAGGGTCGCCAGGCTTCGCAGCGCGTCAGGCGGCCGGCCTCAAACGATAGACGGATGCCCTGGCGATAGAAGCTGAGCTTGAGCTCGCCGGTATGGCCGGCCGCCGGCGAACGCGCCAGCCGCTCTTCCAGCGCCGCCGCAATGTGGCGCAGGAAGGCCGGCAGGTCGGGCACGCGCAGGTACCAGGCATAGGCGGGCACAACGACCGGCAATCGTTCGCGCACCACCGCCAGGAACGGATGCCCTGGCCCCACCTCGGCGTAGATGCCGCCGAAGCTCCGGCCTTCGCGGCCGGCATACGCCTCGCCGACCCCCTTCAGGTAGCGCAACAGCGGCCCGGCCACGGCCAGCCACGAAGTGCCCTGCTTCAGTTCGCAGACCGGCATGTGCAAGCGCCCGCGGCCATCGAGCATGAAGCCATGGCCCAGGTAGCCCACCGGCTCGCCCGCGGCCGTCTCGACGATGCGCCATTCCAGCCGAGTCAGGTTCTTTGCGCTCTTGCCGAAGATCTCGTAGCGCCATTGCGCGAGATCGCGCACGCAGGCCACCAACAGACGTTGGCGGGCGAACTCATCCACCGCGAGCACGAACGGCAGAGCGGCCTCGGTGACCTCGCGGAAGCGATACGCTTCGGCTTCGCCCGGCTTCAGGTCGGGGATGGTGGCCGGTGCGCCGGCCCGGCCGCCGCTCAGGTTGAGCGCCATCTCGTAGCCGAACTGGCGGTAGTAGTAGGGGATGCCGGTGATCCCCTGCACCAGGTGGCCGCGCTCGGCGCTCCACCGATGCAATACGTCGAACTGGGCGCGGATCAGCCCGCGGTTGCGGTAGGCGGGCAAGGTGCCCACCGATTCGGGCCGGCCCACGCCGAAAGGGATGCCCGCGTAAGACCACACCTGATCAATCAGGTTGGTCACCGAGACGATCTTGCCATCGCGGGTATCTTCTACGATGGTGAAGTCGTCCCCGTGGAACGTGGGATGATCGCCGCGCAGCAGATCGAGCGCCCAATAGGTTTCGCCCTCGATCGGCCGCGGCGCGTCCGGGTCGCCTTGCACCCACGCGTTGAACTCGGCGATGGCACGCGCGTCGGCCGCGGTCGAACGGCGCATCACCAGTCCATCGCCCAAGTCGCGCAGCAAGACAGGAGCGGTCGAAGTCATGCGGCCTCCTTGCAATGATGATGTACGATGTTACATTTTCCGACAGAGGCAAATTTTTGTCAAACCGTTATTTTGCGGTCAGTGTTCACCGTTACCTTGCGTTAGGAAAAAAGGGTTTTGCGGCGGGCGGCGTAGCCGCCCACCGCAAAACCCTCATTTGGCCGATTCCCCCTCCCCTCTCCCAAGTTTGGGAGAGGGGAGGGGGTAGGGGGGTGGGGTGAGGGCATCGGCGCAAGCAGGGCCGCGCGATTTTTGACAAGCCCTACGCCCCTACTCTATACTAGCCCGAAAATAGCCTCGCTCACGTGCCAGGCACTTTGCAAGTGCCTGGCACGTGAAAACGTTGTTCATTTTCATCGCGCGCTGCGCACGTGAGCAACGGATAACATACTCCCTCAGGAGCAACCTCGTGACGTTACGACGCAAACTGACGCTCTACGTCGGCATCTTCCTGACGGCCGCCAGCGTGTTGGCCCTGGAGATCGCCATGACGCGCATCTTCAGCGTATCGCTTTGGTATCAGTTCGGCTTCATGATCATCAGCACCGCGTTGCTGGGCTTCGGCGCGAGCGGGACGTGGCTGGCCGTGCGCCGCAGCGCACATGCGGCCGACCTCCACAGCCGTCTCTCGACCAGCGCGCTCCTCTTCAGCCTGAGCGTGCTGGTCACGTTTGCCTTCATGACGCGCATCCCGCTCGATCCGCTCAAGCCGCTGTTGCCCGAAACGGCCAATCCGGCCGCGGCGACCGCAGAGCTGGTGTTGTATCTGGTGCTGTACTACGCGCTGATCGTGTTCCCCTTCTTCTTTGCCGGCCTCACCCTGGGCACGGCGTTCTCGGCGCGCGCGCGCGAGATCGGCTCCCTCTACTTTGCCGACCTGATCGGTGCAGGAGCGGGGTGCTTGTTGGTGGTGGCGGCGCTTTACGCGTTGCCCGGACAGGGGGTGGTGGTCTTGACCGCGGCGGCCGCGGGGCTGGCCGCGCTGGCGTTCGCGGCCGGCCGGGATGAAGCCGGCGCCGGACAGGCGGCCGCGGGGTTCCTGCCCGGGCGGCTGCGCATCGGCCTGTTGGCCGGCTACGTGGGCATCCTCCTGGTGCTGATCGTGCCCGCGGCCGAGCGCGTCTTCGACCTCTACATCCCGCCGAGCAAGCCGCTGCACATCGCCAAAGACAAGGCGCGTTTCCCCGATCTGGTGTTGGAATACACCGGCTGGACCCCGTTCGGCCGGGTAGATGTGATGTGGCAGCCGGGCATGAAGGGACTGGCGTGGGGCCTGAGCGGCGCGTACCAGGGCGAGCTGCCCGAGCAACGCTTCATCGCCATTGACGCCGCAGCCATGACCGCCATCAGCCAATGGGACGGTGAGCGGGAGAAGCTGGCATGGGTCAACGCGCTGCCCAGCAGCCTGGTGTATCGGCTCAAGGAGCAGCCGGCCGTGTTGTTGATCGGGCCGGGCGGCGGCCTGGATGTGCTGGTGGCCTGGTACAACCGGCCGCGGCGGATCACGGCGGCCGAGATCAACCCCGTGATCGTCGAGCTCGTGCGCGGCCGGTATCGGACTTATGCGGGCGGCCTCTACACCGATTTTCCGGAGATAGATGTACAGGTGGCCGAGGGGCGCAACTTCGTGGCGCGCTCGACCGAGACTTACGATATCATCCAGTTCTCGCAGGTAGACACCTGGGCCGCGGCCGCGGCCGGCGCGTATAGCCTGAGCGAGAATTACCTGTATACGCTGGATGCCTTCACGGACTATCTGAACCATCTCACCCCAGACGGCCTGTTGGCGATCGGCCGCTGGTACTTCGAGCCGCCCGGCCAGGCGCTGCGGCTGGTGACGATCGGCGCGGCCGCGCTGGAGCGGCAGGGCGCGGCCGATCCGGCGCAACATTTCATCGTGATCCGCGCCGGCGACACCGCCAACATGTTCATGAAGAAGTCGCCCTTCACGGCCGAGGAGATCGCGCGCATCCGGCAGATCGCCGAGCCGCTCTATTTCCAGGTGCTCTACGCGCCCGACATGCACGCCGAGGTCGGCAATCACTTCGCCGATTTCTTCCGCGCGGCCGACAAGCGGGCCTTCTACGCCAGCTACCCGCTCGACGTGAGCCCGACGACCGACGACCGGCCCTTCTTCTTTGAATACTACGGCTGGACCAATTTCGGCACCTTCCGCAGCGGCAAGCTCACCCTGACGGTGCTGTTGGTCCAGGCCGCGGTGCTCTCGGCCGGCCTGATCCTGTGGCCGTTGTGGCGCTTTCGCGGCAGCCGGCAGGGCCTGAGCACGACCGGCGCGCGACGCTTCCTGGTCTATTTCGCCGCGCTGGGCATCGGCTTTATCTTCATCGAGATCGGCCTGATGCAGCGCTTCATCCTGTTCCTGGGCCATCCGGTCTTCGCGCTGTCGGTCGTGCTCTTCGCGCTGCTGACCTTCAGCGGCATCGGCAGCTTCCTCTCCAACCGGCTGGTGGCAGCCGATGCCGATCCGCGCCGCGGGCAACGCATCGTCATCCCGCTGCTCGCCGGCGTGGTCGTGTTGTACAGCTTCCTGTTGCCGCCCCTCTTCCGGGCCGGCCTGGGCTGGTCGCTGGAGGCGCGCATCCTCCTGTCGGTGCTCCTGCTGGCGCCGCTCGGCCTGCTGATGGGCATGCCCTTCCCGCTCGGCATCCGGCTGGTGAACCGCACCAATGCCGCCCTGGTGCCCTGGGCCTGGGGCGTCAACGGCTGCGCATCGGTGCTCGGCTCGATCCTCAGCGTCATGTTGGCCCAGTCCATCGGCTTCTCGGCCGTGATGTTGTGGGCCGTAGCCATCTATCTGGCCGGCCTGCTGGCGGCGATGACCCTGCCGGCCGAGAGTTCATCGTAAGTATTCACTTTTACCGCGCGCTATGGACCTTTACATCATCCGACATGCTCAATCCTATAACAACGCGTTGCCCGACGAGCGGGAGCGCGTGTGCGATCCGGATCTAACCGACCTGGGCCGGCGCCAGGCCGAGCTGCTGGCCCGTCACCTGGCCGCCGGCCGCGACCTGCATCCGCAGCCGACCCGGCCCTGGAACACCTCCTTCAGCGCCGACGGCCACGGCTACGGCATCCAGCGTCTGTTCACCAGCGCCATGCGCCGCGCGCTGCAGACCGCCCGGCCGATCGGCCGGGCGCTCGGGTTGCGGCCCGAAGTCTGGCTCGACATCCACGAACACGGCGGCATCTGGCTGGATCACGGCCCCGCCATCGGCATCTTGGGCCACGGCGGCATCACCCGCGCCGAGCTGCAAGCCGAATTCCCCGACTATCTGGCGCCGGACGAGATCACCGCAGAGGGCTGGTGGCGCGGGGGCCAGGAGAGCCTGGCGGCCGCGGCCGAACGCGCGGCGCGCGTGGCGGCCACGCTGCGCAGTTGGGCGCCGGCCGAAGACAAGATCGCCATCATCACGCACGGCGCGTTTGCCACCCTGCTGTTGCGCGCCCTCCTGGGCGAACCGGTGGTCTGGCCGGTCTACTACCACCTGGACAACGCCAGCATCTCGCTGATCCGCCTGCGCGGCCACGGCGAGATCAGCGTGCGCTATCTGAACCGGCTCGACCACCTGCCGCCGGACATGATCACCTGAGAGGGGAGATCGGTCGAGCTGGGTTTTTGCGGCCGGCTTCGCCGGCCGCAAAAAATCCCATTTCGATTCCGCGCGGGCCAATATCCACCCACGATGGCCGCAGACCTAAAACACAAAACTTGACAAGCACCTCGCATTCCCGCTATAATGTCCTCGCTTCGCGTGTTTGCGAGGAGGCCCCCATGGTTGAAAGCCCTATCCCCGAACCGGCCGGCCGTCAGTCTGACGGAGGGTCGGACGCGTCGGCTGCCGGCGCCCCGGCAGGCCCGGCGGCCGAGCCGGCTGCCCTTCAACGCGAAATCGCCGCGCTCAAGGCCGAATTAAATGAAATCAATGCCCGCTGGTCGGCCCTCTATCAGATTGGCGTCCTGCTCACACGGCAAATGTATGGCCGGGCAGTCCTGACCCAGATCGTGGAGCAAAGCATGCACCTGCTGCGGGTCGAGCAGGCCGTGCTCCTGGAGCTGGATCCGGTCACCGAAGACCTGGTGGTGCGCGCGGTCGCGACGGCCTACGGCGAAGAGCCGTTGCCCGTGGGCCTGCGCATCAAGCCCGGCGAGGGCTTGACCGGCCTGGCCTACCAAACCGGCCGGCCGCAAATGACAGATGAGTATTGCACTTGGAACGGCCGCATCCCGAGCGCCAAGGCCAATCAAACGCGGGCCGCGCTGGCCGTCCCTCTGGCCGGCGGCCGGGGCAAGGTCGGCGCCCTGGGCGTGGCCTCCTTGGCCGAAGGGCGCCGCTTCACCGAACAAGACGTGCAGGCCCTGGAGCTGTTAGCACAGCAGGCGGCCGCCATCCTGGACGCCGCGGCCGCCCGGCGGGTTGAGCAGGAACTGATGGTGCGCAGCGAGCGCCGGCGCCTGGCCCAACGGCTGCACGACGGCGCACAACAGCGCGTGGCAACCATGCTCCTGAAGATAGATCGCTGCCAGGCGCAGTTGCACGCGGATCAGGAGGCCCTCTACGATGCGCTGAACGAGCTGGCCATCGACCTGCAAGAGACGCTCCAGGAGATGCGCTCCCTGGCGACGGTGTTGCACGAGGCCGAACTGCACGGCCGGGGCCTGGAGCTGGCGTTGCGCCTCCTGGCCGAGCAGCGAGCCGCCGAGACCGGCCTCCGCATCCGGCTGGATGCCGCCGCGCTCCGCCGGCTACGCCTTTCGAGCCAGGCCGAGCTGGCGGTCATGCGCCTGGCGCGGGAAGCGCTCAACAACGCATACAAACACGCGCGGGCCAGCGAAGTCCACATCAAAATCGAGCAACTGGCTACCGGTGCGGTGCACGTCAGCGTCTCCGATAACGGCTGCGGCATCCCGCCGCCGAAACTGGGGGACGAGGCGCCCAAAGTCGGCCTGGGCCTGATCTCGCTGCGCGAACAAATCGGCGCCCTGCATGGCGAATTCGGCTTGAATTCCGCCCCCGGCCAGGGGGTTACCGTCTGGGCGATCATTCCGGCCGAGGAGATCCGAGATGCCGACACGAATCTTGATCGTAGATGATCACCCGTTGTTTCGCGATGGCCTGCGCACCTTGTTACGAGATCAAAAAGACCTCCAACTGATTGCCGAGGCCGACACGGCGGCCGACGCGGTGCGCCTGGCGCGCGAATTGCAGCCGGACCTCGTGCTGATGGACCTCAGCCTGCCCGACGGGGACGGCCTTGAGGCGCTGCGCCAAATCGCCACGCAACAACCACAGATTCGCATCATCGTATTGACGATGCACGATGACCCGGCGCTACTGGTCGCTGCGGCCAAAGCCGGCGCGCACGGCTACATCCTGAAGGGGGTGCGCTCGGCCGACCTGCTGCGGGCCATCCGCGGCGTCATCGCCAACGGCGCGGCATTGAGCCCGGAGATGCTGCCGGATCTGCTCCGCGAGTACCGCCGGTTAGCCCAAACCGCCACACCGACCCCCCAACTGACCGCCCGCGAGCGCGAGATCCTGGCCCTGGCCGCGACCGGCGCCGGCAATCGCGAGATCGCCGATCGCCTGGCGCTCTCGCTGCAGACGATCAAAAACGCCCTCTCCATCATCTACCAGAAGCTCGGCGTCAAGAACCGGACCGAGGCCGTGGTGATGGCGCTCGAACGCGGCTGGCTCGAGGCCAGCCCAGAACAAGATCATGGTACTTAACGGCACAACAATTCTGTACTTTTCTGACAACTTCTGTGCCTTTTGGGTCTTCCCCATCGTAAGCCGTTTTTATATAATCTTGTTACCGCAACGGCCATAATCCATAGCTAATCGCCCGCGATCGATGCCTGAGGGCCTCAGGCCTGGCCCATGGTCCAACGCGTACAACATAGGGAATGCAATGTCTGCGATCCGCATGCTCATCGTAGATGGCCAGGCCTTATGGCGCGAAAGCCTGAGCACCATGCTCGCGGGACAGGAAGGTTTCCTGGTGGTTGGCGATGCCGGCGATGCGGTGACCGCGGGAAAGCTGGCCGCGGCCGCGCAGCCCACCGTGATCGTCACCGACCTGCGTTTGCCCGACCGTCGCGGGGCCGAGCTGTTGGCCTCGCTCCAGGCCGCCCAACCCGCGGCGCGGCTGGTGGTCCTCACCGCGGCAGACGACGAGGAGGCGGTGACGGCCGCGGTGAGCGTGGGCGTGCAGGGCTATGTGTTGAAACATCGGCCGTCCGGCGACCTGATTCAGGCGATCCGCACGGTCGCCGCCGGCGGCGTTGCGTTCGACCCGGCCGTGATACCGATCCTCTGGCGGCGGTTTCAACAGCTCGCCCGCCAAAGCCAGGCCGATGGGACAGAGGCGCTCTCGCTGCTCGAACGCGAGGTCCTGACCCTGATCGTTGCCGGCAAGCGCACACGCCAGATCGCCGAAGCGTTGGATCTGTCTGCATCGGCCATCGAGAAAACGTTGGCCGACCTGCGCCAAAAGTTCCGTGCCCGCAACCGGGCCCAACTGGCGGCCATCGCCGTGAAGCAAGGCCTCGTTGCAAGGGACTGAGCGTCTTGCGGCGCCCATTCCTTCCAGAGGTGCATTCGTTGTAGCGGATCCGCTCCGATGCGCCCACAAAGCGTTTCCCTGGTCCGCTCGCCCCTTTCAGAGGCGGGCCGGATGGGCGGAGCTTGGCCGTAAGACGATGCCGCGACATCTCCTATCTCTCTCTTTCCAGAACGACCTTGGCAGAGGTGCAAGAAACCCGAAGGCCGCTTTTTTGCGCCCAAGGACGGCCGACAGGATGCCCGACCAACCCGATCGCTTGCGCCTTAGACCACCCGAAGAGAAGCTGAGCTTTTTGACCGACCAGGCCGTGCGCCAGATAGACGCTGCGCTGCGTCGGCTTGGCCCGTACGGCGAGGTCCGGTTGATCGTGGTGAAGGGGCGCCTGCGCTTCATTCAGACGGTGCGCAGCGAGGAAATGATTGCCGGCGCGCCGGTCGAAAACGACCCGTGACGATGCCCGCGGCAGATATGGCCGGCCTCAGGCTGTATCTCGCGCGGCAGGCCAGCAGCCTGGGCCGCTACGTGCTGGAACAATTCGTCCTGGGGCTCCTGGGGTGGGTGCCCACGGTGATCGGCATCGGCCTGCGGGCGCTGGCCTATCGGCTCATCATGCGGCTGGACGGCCTCGTGGCCATCGAGAACGGCGTGCGCATCCGTTTCGCGGATCAGATCCGCCTGGGCCGCAACGTGTACTTGGACCAGGGGGTGTACCTGCACGCCTGCCCCCAGGGCATCACCATCGGCGACAACACCTTCATCATGCACGGCGCAGTGCTCCACGTCTACAACTTCCGCGATCTGCCCCACGCGTTCATCCGCATCGGCCGCGAGAGCCTGATCGGCGAGCTGAACGTGCTGCGCGGCCAGGGCGGCATCACCATCGGCGATCGGGTTTACACCGCTCCCCTGGTGCAGATCCTGGCCGTGAACCATGTGTACCACGATCCCACCCGGCCCATGTGCGAACAAGGGATCACGGCCGCGGGGATCGCGATCGAGGATGACGTCTGGATCGGCGCCGGCGCGATCATCACCGACGGCGTACACATCGGCCGCGGGGCCGTGGTGGCCGCCGGCGCGGTAGTCACCGCCGATGTGCCGCCGCATACCGTGGTGGGCGGGGTGCCGGCCCGCATCCTGAAGCCGATAGACGGGGCCGCCTCTCCGCGCGGGACGGTATATTTATGACCACGCTTTCCGTAGTGATCCCGGCCTACAACGAAGAAGATGGCATCCGACCGGTGGTGGGCCGTGTGCTGGCGATTCGGCCGGCGTTGGCCGCGGTCGGCGTGGACGATATGGAGCTGATCGTGGTGGACGACGGCTCGGCCGACCACACGGCCGAGCTGGTGGCCGCCACGCCGGGCGTGCGGCTGCTGCGCCATCGCTGCAACGGCGGCTATGGCGCCGCGCTCAAGACCGGCTTTGCCGCCGCCCGCGGGGAATGGATCGGCTTTCTCGATGCCGACGGCACCTATCCGCCGGAATACTTCCCGCATCTCTGTCGCGCGGCCCTGGCCGAAGACGCCGATATCGTGATCGGCTCGCGCATGGCCGGCGCGGCCAGCCGGATGCCGTTCGTGCGGCGCATCGGCAACGTCATCTTCGCCCATCTGGTGAGCCTGGTCAGCGCCCAACGCATCAGCGACTCGGCCAGCGGGATGCGCGTCTTCAAGCGGGCCATCCTGAACCGCGTCTATCCCTTGCCCGACGGCCTGAACCTGACGCCGGTGATGACCACGCGTGCCCTGCACGAGGGGCTGAAGATGGTCGAGGTGCCGATCCCCTACAGCGAACGGGCCGGTCGCTCCAAATTGAGCGTGGTGCGCGACGGGATGCGCTTCGCGCAATCCATCATCTGGACGGCCCTCACCTACAATCCGGTGCGCCAGCTCGGCTTCATCGGCCTGGCGTGCCTGGGCGTGACCCTTGCCGTGGGCATCGCCCTGGTGATCCTGCGCCTGCAAGGGGTGACCACCCTGGGACCGCTGGGCGTGTTTGCCCTGTTTGCGGCCGTAGTCCTGGCGGTTGCCGGCGTCAGCATCTTCGCTTTGGGCGCCACCTTCAACTATCTGGTGGCCCTGTTCCACCAACGGCCGGTGCGCCAGGGGCTGTTCGGCCGGCCGCTGCTCAATCCGCCGCTCGATCGCCACTTCTGGTGGATCGGCTTGCTGGGGCTCCTCGGCGGGGTCATCCTGGGCGCCGTCAGCTTGATTTTGGGCCTGAACGGCTGGGACATCACCCGTCTTTGGTTCTGGCAACTGTTGGCCGCCATGGCCGGCCTGGTGGGGCTGCAACTGGTGATCAGTTGGATCATCATGCGGGCCCTGGAGGAGTTGAGCCGCCGCGGGGATCGCATTGCAGGCGACCTGCAGGGCCGCGAGACCACGTGAGGCATAAGGACGATCCATTGGTGCAACCGGTGAACGAATTACCGCCCGACCTGCGCGCCAATCTGGGCACGCGGCGCATCCCGCCCTTGCCGTCGGCGCGGTTCCCCGACGCCGGCGCGGCGGTGCAAACGCTGACCTCCTCCATCCGGCCGCCGGGCAGCGTAGACATCCTGCTGGTCAACCCGCCCGCGCCCGACGGCGGCATCTGGATCCGCAGCCAGCACCGGGTGGGCCGGCGCTCCCGCGAGAACATGATCTGGCCACAGGTAGACCTGGCGCAGATGGCCGCGCTGCTCGCGCCCGATTACAGCGTCGAGATCGTGGACTGCATCGCCACGCGCATGGGCTGGCCGGCGTTCGAAAAGCTGTTGGAACAGAAACGACCCAAATACTACCTGACCCAGGTGACCGCGCCCTCCCTGCGCAACGACATGTACGGCGTCTTCCTGGCCAGGGCGCTCGGCGCGACCACCATCGCCTTCGGCACGCATGTCACGCCCTGGACGCAGGAGACGATGCGCGCTTTTCCGGCCCTCGACTTCGTGCTGCGCGGGGAGCCGGAGCTGACGCTGCGGGAGCTGCTGGATACGCTGGAGGGCAAGACGCCGAGCGACCCGCGCGTGGCGAAGATGCTGGCGGAGACCCGTTTGCGTTTGAACGTTGAAACGTTTGAACGTTCAAACGTTTTAACGCCGATCGCCGGCCTGGCCTGGCGTCGCGGCGATGAGATCGTGATCAACCCCGACCGGCCGTTCATTCCGAACCTGGACGACCTGCCCATCCCCCGGCACGACCTGTTGCCCCTGGACAGGCAACGCATGCCCATGATCCGCGGGCCATTCACCTTCATCGTGACCAGCCGCGGGTGCCCGGCCGGCTGCAAGTTCTGCATCAAGCACGTTTCCTACCAGAACAGCGTGCGCGTGCGCTCTCCGCACCTGATCCTGGAGGAGCTGCAATACCTGGCCGGGCTGGGCGTGCACAACGTGCACATGTACGCCGACCTGTTCACCGTGAACCGCGCGCAGGTGGTCGAGCTGTGCCGGCTGATCATCGAGAGCGGGCTCAAGGTGCGGTGGACCTGCAACAGCCGGGTGGATTACGTGGACGAGGAGATGTTGCAGCTCATGGGGCGGGCGGGCTGCTGGTACATCTCCTGGGGCATCGAGAGCGCCAACGAAGAGATCCTGAAACGGGTCCGCAAGGGCTACCGCAAGGAGCAGGCCGTGAAGGCGCTGACGTGGGCCAAACGGGCCGGCATCCACAACTGGGGCTATTTCATCATCGGCCTGCCCGGCGAGACCGAGGAGACCATCCAGGAGACCATCGCCTACGCCAAGTCGTTGCCGCTGGACATCGCGCTGTTTCACATCGCGGCGCCGTACCCCGGCACGCCGTTCTTCTACGAGGTGGTGCAGAACGGCTGGTTTCGCCCCGGCACGGCCTGGGAGGAGGTGGACATGGACCAGTCCACCGTGCTCGACTATCCTGGGCTGCCGGCCGAGCGGCTGGAATACTGGCAGCGCCGCGCCACCCGCGAGTGGTCGCTGCGGCCGGGGCCGATCCTGACCTTTTTGCGCGGCATGAACACTTGGGAAGGGTTCAAGAGCGCGTTGAGCGTGGCGTGGCAGATGCTCAAGTTCGTGCAACAGGCCTGATCCTCCGGGCGAGGGACGTCATGACCAGGATTTTGGTGACGGGCGGCGCCGGCTTCATCGGCTCACATGTGGTGGATGCCTTCGTGGCCGCGGGACATGCGGTGGCCGTGCTGGACAACCTCAGCACCGGCAAGATGGAGAACTTGAACCCGGCCGCGCGCTTTTATCGGGCCGATCTGCGCGACGCGGAGGCCGTAGCTGCGATCGTGGCGGCCGAGCAGCCGGAGGTGATCTGCCATCAAGCGGCCTTGGCCAATGTGCGCCATAGCGTGGCCGATCCGGCCGGCTATGCCCTGGTGAACGTGATCGGCACCTTGCATCTGCTGCAGGCCGCGCGCCAGGTCGGCTGCGTGCAGCGCTTCCTGTTTGCCTCCAGCGGCGGCGCCATCTACGGCGAGCCGGAGGAGCTGCCCGCCGGCGAAACATGCCCGCCGCGGCCGTTGGACCCTTACGGCGTTTCCAAGCTGGCCTGCGAGCATTACCTTTACAGCTATCGGCATACCGCGGGCCTGGAGTATGTGGCGTTGCGCTATGCGAACGTCTACGGGCCGCGCCAGGATCCGTTCGGCGAAGCCGGCGTGGTGGCCATCTTCGCACGTGCGATGTTGGAGGGCCGGCCGGTCACCATCAACGGCGACGGCTGTCAGACCCGCGATTTCGTATACGTGGGCGATGTGGCCAGGGCCAATGTGCTGGCCCTGACGCGAGGGACCGGCGTCTATAACATCGGCACGGGCCAGGCCACCGACATTCAGACCATTTTCCGGAAGCTGGCGCGCCTGACCGATTACCGCCGGCCGCCGCAACACGGCCCGTGCAAACCCGGCGAGGCCCGACACAACTATCTGGACGCGCGCAAGGCGGCGGCCGAGCTGAGCTGGCGCGCCGAGGTGGACCTGGATGAAGGGCTGGCGAGGACGGCGGGGAGCCTGGTGGCCCTCACCCCCGGCTCCTCTCCCGCAGGCGGGCGCAGGGTGGTGGCGCGGCCTTTAGGCCGCCCGTGAGGCGGGCTGATAAAGATTAGCAGTTTAATCGGGTAACAAGCATGGCGTCGCGTGACGGGCGACCGCACGACCATAAATGGTTCGTGCTACCAGGCAGCGCCCGCTGAAGCGGGCTGGGCGCCTCGTCGGCACAGATCCAGCCCCGTTCAGTGCGAAGCCTCCCCGTGGGACGGGGCGTCTACATCGTAGCCCGACCGTTATGAAAGTTAACGAATTAAACCGGTCATCGCGTTCGCCGGCGCGCTGTGCGTCACGCCTGACCGCCCGGCGATAAATCGACCGGGCTACCACGCGACGCCCCGTTAACGGGGCTAAAACCATGCCGGCGGGGCGCTCAGCCCGGTTTACCGGGCGCGGCCGGGTAGCCCGGACATTCATGTCCGGGCGGGCCGACATCGCGGCGAGCGCGGCTCGATTACCGGAATAAATTCTTAACATTCATTACGGTCGGGCGGGCCGCCACGGGACAGGCTGTCGCGGCGGGCGCCGGAGGCTGAAGCCGTCCGGCTACGAGGTGGAAGGCCCCTCAAGGGGCCTAAACCAGCTCCGCCCAGCCCCGTTCACGGGGCTTCCACCTCGTAGCCCGACCGTTTACGGTCGGGCGGGCCGCCACGGGACAGGCTGTCGCGGCGGGCGCCGGAGGCTG
>JBBIKA010000087.1:0-16404 GCA_037445695.1 Chloroflexota bacterium | reverse complement strand
GCGCGGCCGGCCGTCGAGACGCCCGCGCGGCCGACCGTCGCCGCGACCGGCGCCGCGCGCGGCACAACGTCCACCCGGCCGGCCGATCGGCTGTCGGCCGCGGCAACGCCGTCGCCTTCCGCGCTCGCCGAAGCCCTTGGCCGTTGCCTGCGCTGGAACGAGGCCAGGAACTACGACGGGCAAACTCAATGCGTGTGCGGCCCGGTCGTGGACACCTTCTACGCCAGCCGCAGCAACGGCGCGCCCACTTTCCTCAACCTGGGCGAAAACAGAAACAGCCCCAATCGGTTCACGGTCGTGATCTGGGGCGAATATCGGCCCAACTTCGACCGGCCGCCGGAGCAAGCCTACCGCGGCAAGACCATCTGCGTCACCGGCCGCATCCGCCTCTACCGGGGCGTGCCGGAGATCCAGGTCAAGAGCCCGGCCGAAATAGAGGCCGAGTAAGGAGCCACCATCGCATGTATCTCTATCTCTGTTTCGACGTCGAAGACCTGGTGCACCCCGATTCCGACGACATCCCGCGCGACATCGCGGAGATGCTCGCCGACGATGGCCTGGTTGCCTCGTTGTATGTCGTGGGCGAGAAAGCGCGGCTCTGGGAGCGCCGCGGCCGCCGGGACGTGATCGCAGCCGTGGCCCGGCACGACGTCGGACTGCATACCGATCATCACTCCGTCCACCCGACCGTCTCCGAATACCTGGCCGATAAGGGCTGGGACGACGGCGTGGCAGAGGCCATGCTTCAGGAAGGGCCGGGTGTCGCGGATCTGGCCCGGCTCTTCGGCCAGTATCCTTCCTCGTGGGCCACAAGCGGCTCGAGCTGGGCGCCGCAGATCCCGGCCGCCACGCGCCGGCTCGGCATTCCGGCCAACGTCTACTCGCATGTGCGGGCCGGCGATAGCGGTGCGTGCTGGTTCGCGGGTCAGCTCTGTTACGGCGAGTACTTCGGCATTCGGGGCGGCGAGGGCACCTACTGCGATGAGGCCGCGTTCGAGGCCGCGTTGCCCGATCTGCTCGCGCGCATCGCCGAGGCCGGCCGCCGCGGCCTGACGTGTATGGGCCTTTTCTGCGCCCATCCCACCCGGCTTCGCTACCTGACCTTCTGGGACGTGCTGAACTACTTTCGCGGGGAAAACACGCCGCCGGAGCAATACCGATTCGCGCCGCGGCGCAGCGACGAGGAATATGCGGCCGGGCTGCGCAACCTGCGGCGCATGATCGCCGCGGTGCGCGAGCTGCCCGGCGTGGAGATCATCTCGACGCGACGGCTGAATCACCTCTTCGTGGAGGAGGGCGGCCCGGTGGCCTGGCAGGCGCTGCCGAAGCTGGCCGAAGCGGTCTGCTCGCAGGAGGGGATCGCGGCCGGCTACCCGCTGGAGATCGCGAGCGGATGGGTCTCGGCGGCCACCGCGCTCGACCTGCTCGCGCGGGCGGTCGTGCGCCGCGCGGCGGCCGGGGAGCCGCCGGCGTTCCTCCTGGCCCGGCCGGTGCTGGGGCCGGTCGCACCGGCTCTCGACCTGTCCCGGTCGCTCCTGATGAGCCGGAGCGCCTTCGTGGACCTGTGTCGCGATCTGGCCGATCAGATCGCAGCCACAGGCCGCTTGCCGGCCGCGGTGCTGCTCGACAACCTGCCCATCGGCCCGGGGGTCATGCTCAAGGCGTGCGCCGCTACGCTCCTGGCGTGGAATGCCGCGCAGGACGGCGCGTCGGTCAAGCTGGCGCCCGCGCCGGCCGAGCCGGACGTCGCGGCCGGCCTGGCGCAGGCAGGCATCTACGACAAGCTGCCCTCGTGGCCACCGCATCGCCCCGACCTGCGTCTCGATCTCCTGGCGCTGCACACGCGGCTGCAGAGCTGGAGCCTGGCGCCGGCCACCCTGCGGTAGGCGCGCTGTGCGTCCGGTCGGGTCCGTTCAGAACGTCGCCAGCCAGCCGCCGTCCACGTATACGATCTGTCCGGTCATGAAGCGCGCGGCGTCGGAGGCCAGAAAGACCGCCACTCCCTCGAAATCTGCGGGCGTGCCCCAACGGCCGAGCGGCGCGCGCTTCTTTACCCAGGCATCGAACTCGGGATTGTCTATCAGCACCTGGTTCATCGGGGTATGGACGAAGCCCGGCCCGATGCCGTTGACCCGAATGCCGAACGGCGCCCAGTCCACGGCCAGGGCGCGCACGAGCTGGCGGATGCCCCCTTTGCTGACGGTGTAGGCCGACGTGGTGGGCCGCGAGGCCTCGCTCATCAGCGAGGCGATCATGATGATGCTGCCGGGCAAGCCGGCCGCGATGCGCGCCCGCGCGAAGCATTGCGACAAAACATAAGGCGCGGTGAGGTTGACGCGCAACACGCGCTCGTACTCGGCCAGCGGCAACAGGTCGGCGCGGCTGCGGTAGGTGATTCCCGCGCTGTTGACCAGGATGTCCATCCCGCCCAGCGCGGTCGCCGCGGCATCGAAGAAGGCCGGGATGGCATCGGTGTCGGCCAGGTCGCACGTGAGGGCGATGGCCGCCTCCTGGCCGGCGATGGCGCGCAGTTCGGCCAACGCATCCGCGCACTTCGTTGCGTTGCGGCCGGCGATGGCCACGCGTGCGCCGGCCTTGACCAGGCCGCGGGCGATTCCCAGGCCGATGCCGCTGTTGCCGCCCGTCACCAGGGCGGTCTTGCCCTGCAGACTGAACATGGATAGATCCATCGCTATTGTCCCTCGCGACTTTGTGCTGCGCGCAGCCAAAGGTACATCAACACCCCGCCCGCCACTGCCACGTTCAGCGATTCGGCCTTGCCCACGATGGGTAGCCGGACCCACGCGGCGATATGCGCCGCCACGTCGGCCGAAAGGCCGCGCGCCTCGTTGCCCAGCACCAGCGCCACCCCGCCGGCCCACAGGTCCGCGCCCCACAGCTCGCCCAGGTGCGGATCCGCGCCTACCGGCCGCAGGCCGCGCGCCTTCAGCCAGGCGAACAACGCGGGCACGTCGCGCACAGCGACCACCGGCAGGTTGAACAGCGAACCCATGCTGCCGCGCACCGTCTTCGGATCGTAGGGGTCCACGCACGGTTCGATCAGGATGAGGCCGGCCGCGGCGACCGCGTCGGCCGTGCGGATCAGGGTGCCCAGGTTGCCGGGATCTTGCAGCCGATCTACGACGAGCACCAGATCGCGGCCGGTGAGCTTGAGCGAGGCCAATGAGGCGGTCGGGATGGGAAACGTCGCGACGATGCCCTGCGGCTCTTCGCGCTCCGAGAGCGTATCCATCACGCGCGGGGCCACCCGATGTAACGTCGCGCCGCTGCGGCGGAACCGCTCCACCAGGGCCGGCGCTTCGTTGCCGGCGAACTGCTCTTCGCAATAAAAGACCTCGCGCGCGACTGCGCCGGCGTCCAGCGCCATGTGCAGGATCTGCAACCCCTCCACCAGGAACAGCCGTTCTTCCTGGCGATGTTTGCGCAGCCGCAGCTTGCGCGCGGCCACGATGCGCGGGTTGCTCGTGCTGGTGATTAGGGGGGATGGACGTTCGGCGGCCATCGGCATGATCTACGCGCCGCCGAACGAGGCGAGCGCTCGGCGCAGCCGCTCCTCGACATCTATCACGTCGCGCGGCAGGCTTTGCACCGCCCGTTGCGCCTCGAGGATGCTGTAGCCCAGGGCCGTCAAGGCGTCTATCACGGCGGCGTCGGCCTCGGTGAGCGCGGCCAGGCCCTCGGCCACCCCGGCCGGGCCTACCTTGTCTTTCAGCTCCAGCACGATCTTCTGCGCGGTCTTCTTGCCGATGCCGGGCACGCGGCCCAACAGATCGGCCTGCTCCTGGCTGATCGCCAGCCGCAGGGCGTCGGGCGCCATCGCCGAGAGCAGGGCCAGCGCCAGCCGCGGCCCCACCCCCGAGACGCCGATCAGCTTCTCGAACAGGTCGAGCTCTTCGGCGCCGGCAAAGCCGATCAGGGTCAGTTCGTTCTCGCGCACGACCAGATGGGTGTGCAAGAAGATCGGCTCGCCCGGTCGGGCGGCCGTCAGGGTCGGCTGCGGGCAGAGCACGCGCAGGCCGACGCCTCCCACTTCTACGATCAGGGCATCGCGGGCCACCGCGGCCACCCGGCCTTCGACCGATGCAATCATGGCTGTTCGTCCATCAAGCGGCGCAGGCGTTGGCTATGCAGATGACAAACCGCCACCGCCACGGCGTCCGCGGCGTCATCGGGCCGGGGAACGGCCGGCAGCGCGAGCAACATGCGCACCATCTCCTGGATCTGTGGCTTGTCGGCGCCGCCGTAGCCCACCAGAGCCTGTTTCACCTCGGCCGGCTTGTACTCGAAGACCGGCACGCCGGCCTGCGCGGCCGCCAGCAACACCACGCCGCGCGCCTGGCCGACGGTAAGCGCGGTCGTTACGTTGCGTTTGAAGAAGAGCTCTTCGACCGCGATGGCCGCGGGCTGTGCCTCGGCGATCAGCGCGGCCACCTGCCGATGGATCGTCAGCAGGCGCTGCGGCATCGGCGCGGCCGCCGGCGTCTCGATGACGCCGCAGCGCACCAGCCGCGCGGCTCCGTCCACACCTTCTTCGACCACCCCGTAGCCGGTCGTCGCCGTGCCCGGATCAATGCCCAAGACGATCACGCTGCCGCCCTAGGCCGCCACCTGCGCCAGCGCTTCTTCCGTGATGTCCAGGTTGGAATAGACCTTGGACACATCGTCGAGGTCTTCCAGGGTCTCGATCAGGTTCATCACCTGAAGGGTTTCGGCCGGGCCGAGCGAGACGTAGGTCTTGGGTACCATGGTCACTTCGGCATTCTCGATCTTGTAGTGGGCATCCACGAACGCCTGGCGCACCTTTTGCAGGTCGGCGGGGTCGGTGTAGATCTCGATCAGGTCTTCGCCGAACTGCACATCCTCGGCTCCGGCCTCCAGCGCCAGCTCGAAGACCTTATCCTGGTCGAGGCCGTCGGCCGGGATGGTGATGTAGCCCTTGGCGTCGAAGAGCCAGCTCACGCTGCCCGACTCGCCCAGGTTGCCGCCCCCGCGGGTGAGCGCCCGCCGGATCTCCGAGACGGTGCGGTTGCGATTGTCGGTTACCACCTGCAGCAAGAGCGCCACGCCGTGCGGCCCATAGCCCTCGTACGTGACCTCTTCCAACGCGGCCCCTTCGTCGCCGATGCCTGCCCCGCGCTTGATGGCACGCTCGATGTTCTCCTTGGGCATGTTCGATGCCCGCGCCTTTTCCACCACCAGGCGCAGTTTGAAGTTGAAGTTCGGATCGGGGCCTTCGCGCGCGGCCAGGGCGATTTCGCGCGCCAGCTTGGTGAAGAGCTGGCCGCGTCGGGCATCATTGGCTCCCTTTTGGCGCTTGATCGTGGCCCATTTAGAATGTCCAGACATTTTAACTACCCCCCTCTAAAGCTGCTTGCAAAAACGCCCTGAAGAGCGGATGCGGCCGGTTGGGCCGCGAGCGAAACTCCGGATGAAATTGCGTCCCGAGCATCCAGGGATGGAGGTCGGGTGACAGTTCGGCGATCTCGACCAGCCGGCCGTCGGGCGACAGGCCGCTGAAGACCATGCCGGCCGCGCTGGCGGCCGCGCGGTAGCGATTGTTGAACTCCCAGCGATGGCGATGGCGTTCCTGGATCGTGCCGGTAGAGCCATAGGCCCGCGCCGCGTGCGTGTCGGGCTGGAGGACGCACGGCCACAGTCCCAGCCGCATCGTCCCGCCCATCGCCTCGATCCCCTGCTGATCGGCCATCAGGCTGATGATGGGGTCGGGCGTCTTGGGGTTGAATTCGGTGCTATTAGCATCGGACAGGCCCAACACGTGGCGGGCGAACTCGATGCACATCACCTGCATGCCCAGGCACAGGCCGAGATACGGGATGCGTTTTTCGCGGGCATAGCGCGCGGCCGCGATCTTGCCTTCGATGCCGCGCTCGCCGAACCCGCCCGGCACCAGGATGGCCTGGGCGCCGGTCAGGCGTTCGATGCCGCCCGGCTTTTCCAGCAGCTCGGACGCAATCCAGTCTATTTCGACATCGCGGTCCAGGCTCCAGGCCGCATGGCGCAAAGCCTCGCGTACGCTCATGTAAGCGTCTTCCAGCTCAACGTATTTGCCCACCAGGGCCACCCGCACGGTCGGCTTGGCTTTGTGGATCTGCGCCACGAGCGCGCGCCACTCGCTCAGGTCGGGCGCGGCCGCCGGCAGGCTAAGCCGCTCGGCGATGAAATCGCCTACGCCGGCCGCCTCCAGCATCAGCGGCACCTCGTACACGCTCTGGACGGTGTAAGCCGGCACCACCGCGCGCGGCTCGACGTCGGTGAAGAGCGCGATCTTGTCCCGCACGCCGTCGCTCATCGGGTGGTCGGTGCGACAGACGATCATGTCGGGCTGGATGCCGATGCTGCGTAGCTCGCGCACGCTGTGCTGGGTGGGCTTCGTTTTCAGTTCGTTGCTGCCGGAGATGTAGGGCAACAGCGTGACGTGGATGTAAAGGGTGTTCTGCCGCCCCACGTCCTTGCGCATCTGGCGGATCGCTTCCAGAAAGGCCTGGCCCTCCATGTCGCCCACTGTGCCGCCTACCTCCACAATCAACACGTCGGCATGGTTGAGCCGGGCCGCCTCCATGATGCCGAGCTTGGTCTCGCTGGTCACGTGCGGGATCACCTGGATGGTGCCGCCCAGGAAATCGCCGCGGCGTTCGCGGTTGAGCACCCGGCTGAAGATCTGGCCGGCCGTGATGTTGTTGACGCGCGCCAGGCTTTCGTCCACGAAGCGCTCGTAATGTCCCAGGTCCAGGTCGGTCTCCGCGCCGTCGTCGGTCACGAACACCTCGCCGTGCTGATAGGGCGACATCGTGCCCGGATCCACGTTCAGATACGGGTCGAGCTTCTGGATCGAGACGCGCAGGCCCCGGCTCTTGAGCAGCCGTCCCACCGAGGCGGCGGTCACTCCTTTGCCCAGGCCGCTGACTACGCCGCCGGTGACAAAAATGTATGCCGTCACTTTTGCTCCCCAGACAAACAACAGAGACACGGAGATGAGCTTTCCGTGTCTCTGGCCAGTTCAAGAGCCTGTTTTAACTATAACACAAAACCGCCGAAGGCGCAATCTCAGCATAATGCGAGTCAGGAGGTGAGGCTTTTTGCGGGCGGCGAAGCCACCCGCAAAAAGCCTGTTTCGCCTTAGCGCAGCCCCATCACGTCGTACAGCGCGCCGAAGTCGAAGTATTCGTCCAGCAGAGCCGAGAAACGCTCGATTTTTTGTGCCTGTTGGAAGCGGCTGCGATCGAAGTAGCCCTCGATGGTCTGTACTGTTCCCAGCGTGTCGAGGCTGGTCAACAGGATCGGCACGCACAGCTCCTCGGCCCGGTTGAGCACATGGGGCGCTGGATAGAGATTGCCGGTCAGGATCAGGCAGCGTGTTGACGTTTCGAGCGCGGCCAGTTGGATGTCGGTGCGGTCGCCGCCGGTGATCACGGCCTTGTTGGGCTTGCGACGAAAATACGTGAGGGCCATATCCGCGCCCATGGCGCCGACCAGGAAGCTCTCCACCAGCTCGTCCAAGCATTCGCCGGCGCAGAGCATTTCGGCGTTCAAGCCTTCGGCCAGCTCGCGCACGCTCGGCGCGGCGAGGAGCGGATCCTTGCGCAGCACGCCGAACACCTTCACGCTGTGCCGCTGGAGGTAGGGCACGACCAGATCTTGCACCTGGTCGAGCTGCGGCCGCGGCACTTCATTGATCACCGCGCCGATCAGCGATTCCTTGAAATAGTTTTGGCCCGTCAAGATGCGGTCCACCATCAGGCTCTCGTCCCATTTGACGACCATCAGCACCTGCGCGTGCACCAGATCCGCCACCCGCTTGGGCGGCAGGCCGGCAATATAGCCTTCGCGCAGGCTGCGGCCGCCTTCGAGCACGAGTACATCGCGGTTTTCCGCCAGCTTGGCGAACGCTTCCAGCAGCTTCGGCTCGTAATCCACTTCGGGACCACGCAGTTGCTGATTGAGCCGGGCCGGCGTCATGGCGACCGGACAGATGATCTCGAACGGCTCGGACATCTCCAGGATGCGCCTGGCGAAGTTGACATCTTCGTCGAACGGAATGCCTTCGCGCACCTCGCAGTTCACGACCACCGGCTTCATGTAGCCGGTCCGCAAGCCATTCTGGCGAAACCGCATGCTCAGCCCGACGGAAAGCGCCGACTTGCCGGAGAAGGTTTCGCCCGAAGTAATGTATAAAGCTTTCATGAGAACGCTCCTCAATGGTTTTCCTGACTCGTTAGCTTACTGCAATGCAAGCCGCATGTCAATCCCCATGACACCCCGACCCTGTTCGAAGACCATCAACGGGTTGATGTCCAGCTCGACGATCTCCGGGAAATCGGTCACCAGTTGCGAAATGCGCACCAGGGTGTCTACGATGGCCTGCTGATCGGCGGGCTTTTCACCGCGTACCCCGCGCAACAGCCGGTAGGAACGGATCTCGCCCAGCATCTCGGTCGCCTCCCGGCGATCAATGGGCGCCACGCGGAACGTGACATCCTTGAGCGCTTCCACGTAGATGCCGCCCAGGCCGAACATGATCAGGGGACCGAACTGCGGGTCGCGGTTAACGCCGATGATCACTTCACGGCCGCCCTTGACCATCTGTTGCACCTGGCAACCCCAGATGGTTGCATCGGGCATGTAGCGCCGGCCGCGATAGATCAGCAGGTCGAAGGCATCGCGCACCTCGGACGCCGAGGTGATGTTGAGCTTGATGCCGCCAATGTCCGACTTGTGCAGGATGTCGGGCGAGGCGATCTTCATAACGACCGGATAGCCGATAGATTCGGCCAGCGCGACCGCCTCGTCGGCCGTAGCGGCCAGGCCGGCCTTGGGCACCGGGATGCCGTAAGCCTCCATCACCTCGCGGGCTTCGGTATCGCCGATCGTCACGCGGCCTTCGGCCCGCACGCGGGCGAAAAGCTGCGCCACCTTCTCCCGATCCACGGCCAGCGATTCGACCGCCAGCGGCGGGGTGTTCAGCCATCGGCGATAGTGCCACATGGCGGCGATGGCGGCAACGGCCCGCTCCGGCACCTGATAGTTGGGCACATCGTAAGAGCGCAACACCTCGACCCCTTTGCGGATGCTCGCGTCGCCCATGAACGCGCCGAACACCGGCTTATCGTGCGCCTTGGAGAGCCGGCCCAGCGCCTCGGCCGTTTCGGGGATCTGCGTCATCGTTTGTGGGGTTAAGACGACCAACAGGGCGTCCACGTTGGGATCGGCCAACACGGCTTCGATGGCCAGCGCATAGCGATCGGCCAGGGCATCGCCCAAGACATCCACCGGGTTGGCCACGCTCGCGGCCGCCGGGAGTTGCGCCTGGAGCTTCTGCTTGGTCTCGGTGGTCAGCGTAGCAAGCCGCAGGCCGGCCCGTTCCACCGCGTCCGATGCCATGATGCCCGGCCCGCCGGCGTTGGTGATGATGGCGATGGCGTCACCTTTCAACAGCGGCTGCCGGGCGAACGCGGTCGCGAAATCGAACAGGTCTTGCACCGAGCCGGCGCGGATGATGCCGCTCTGCTTGAACGCAGCGTCGTAGGCCGCCTCGGAGCCGGCCAGGGTGCCGGTATGCGAGGAGACCGCCTTCGAGCCGGCGCTGGTCGTGCCCGACTTGATGGCGATGATCGGCTTGTGGCGCGTAACCCGGCTGGCGATCCGAATGAATTCCGGGCCGTTGGTGATCCCCTCCAGGTAGGCCATGATCGCCCGCGTCTCCCCATCTTCGGCCCACGCCTTCACCAGGTCGAGCTCGTTGATGTCGGCCTTGTTGCCGATGCTGTAGAAGCGCGAAAAGCCGATCCCCTGGCCCATCGCCATGTCGAGGATCGAGGTACACAGGGCGCCCGATTGCGACATGAACGCGATGCGGCCGCGCGCCGGCATGCCGGCCGCGAACGACGCATTGAGCCGGCACACGGTGTCTATGATGCCGAGCACGTTCGGCCCGATCATGCGCATGCCGTAGCGATGACAAGTCTCGATGATCTGCTGTTCGAGCGCCTTGCCTTGTGGACCGACCTCGCGAAAACCGGCCGTGATCACTACGGCCCCTTTGACCCCGCGCTGTCCGCATTGTTCCATGACGGCCGGAACTGCTTTGTTCGGCACCAGGATCACCGCCAGATCCACCGGATCGGGGCATTCCAACACCGATGGATACGCCTTCAAGCCCAGGATCTCCGAGGCTGTCGGATTGACCGGGTAGACTGCCCCCTGGTATCCGTACTGCACGATGTTGTGGAGCACCTGGTAGCCCAGTTTTTCCGGACTGGTCGAGGCGCCGATCACCGCGACGCCTCTGGGTTCAGTGAACATTTCAAGCATCGTACCATTTCCCCGAGTTTGAATAAACAAGTACAACTACAGTATCATCCTGATCGTGTCGCAGGTAAATGATGCAGGTCATGCGGCGGTCGCCAAATACTCATCATGGCTCCGGGCCTCTGGCTTTCAGTTTGCTCAAAGATGCGGCCGGCGGTAAAATGTAACCACCGGCCGTTTACTTTATCTGATCACAATGGCAGCCATGGACACACATCTCGCCCGCTACTCCAGACAGATCATCTTTCCGCCCATCGGCGAAGAGGGACAGCGCCGTTTGCTCGCTGCGCGCGTGACGATCATCGGCGTAGGCGCCACCGGCTCGGTCCTTGCCGATCGGCTGGCGCGTGCCGGCGTCGGTCATTTGCGCCTGGTAGATCGCGATTTCCTTGAGCTGAATAACCTGCAGCGCCAGCTCGTCTACGACGAAGAGGATGTGGCCGCCATGCTCCCGAAGGCCGTGGCGATGGCGCGCAAGCTCCGCCGCATCAACAGCACGATCACGATCGAGGAGGTCGTCGCCGACGCGAATCCGACCAATATTGCCGGCTTCATCGCCGATGCCGACGTCGTGCTGGACGGCACCGACAACTTCGCCACCCGCTATCTCATCAACGACGCATGTGTCAAGCTCGGCAAGCCGTGGGTCTACACCGGCGTGATCGCCTCTTACGGCATGAGCATGACGATCCGGCCGGGGGTGACCCCGTGTCTGCGCTGCATCATGGGCGAGCTGCCGGCGCCCGGCACCGTGCCCACCTGCGATACGGCCGGCATCATCGGCCCGATCGTCAGCCTGATGGGCTCGCTGGCCGTGGCCGAGGCGCTCAAGCTGCTGTTGGGACGCGGCACGCTGAACAGCGGCATGATCCATGTGGATCTGTGGGAGGACACCTTCGACAAGTTCGAGATCGGCGGCCCGCGGCCCGACTGTCCCACCTGCGGCAAGCGCGAATTCGCGTTTCTGAACGCCGAGGCCGGCACCCGGCTGACGGCCCTGTGCGGCCGGGACGCGGTCCAGGTCAGCGTGGTCGGCGCGCCGACGCTCAATCTCTCGGCCCTGGCCGAGCGCTTGCGCGAGGCCCAGGTTGGTCCGATCCAAGTCAACCCCTATTTGCTGCGCGCGGAAATAGACGGCTTTCAGTTCACCGTCTTTCCCGACGGCCGGGCGATCATCAAGGGCACGAACGACGAGTCGGTCGCGGCCACGCTCTATGCGCGTTACATCGGGATGTGATCGTTGAGCATCGTCCTGACGTCTTTTCGGCCGGCGCATTTACCGGCGCTGGTCGCCTTCCTGAACCGTGTATTGGCCGGGCACCGGCATTGGGCCGCGATCACCGAAGCCGATTTCGCGGAGCGCGTCCTGCAACAGCCCGCCTTCGACCCGCAAGGGCTGATCCTGGCCTGGGACGCGGAGCGGCAGGAGGTCGTCGGGGGTGTCCATGCGATCAAGCCGGCCGAGATCCCCCTGGCGCAGATGCAAGAGCCACGGCATCATATCGCGTGGCTGGCGGTGGCGACGGAATACCGCGGCCGGCGGCTCGGCCAGCGGCTGCTGACCGCAGCCGAGGACTACCTGTATTATTGCCCGGTTTATTTTGCGGCCAAGACCACACCGTTTTACGGCATCATCGAGAAGCTGTGGGTGCCGTGGTATGGCTCGACCGAACGCATGGGGGTCAGCGCGCTCAACGATAAGGAGCTGATAGACTGGTTGGCCCGGCGCAACTATCATCCGCTGCACCCCGGCGACGTAAGCATGATCGCCACCCTACATGGCCGTGAGCGGCCGGCCGATCCCGGCCTGGCCGAGCGCGGCCTGCGCGTGACCATGATCAGCGAGCAAGCGCCCTGGACCGGCGACGAGCCTTTCTATCAGCTGCGCGGCTGGGGACGCAACGGCGGCCGCCAGTACCAGGGGCTCGTGATCGCCGACGGCGAGCGGGCCGTGGGAAGCGTCGTCTGGTATCCGCTGCCCGACGGCCAGACCGCCGCACTCGCCTGGATCGGCCTCGAACGCCGCTATCGGGGATTGCGCTTCGGTTCCTACATGCTCGATCGCGCCCTGGTCGAGATGGCCCATCGCGGCTACCTGGCCGTCGAGGTCGAGGTTCACATGAAGGACAGCCCCGAGGCGTTCGCCATGTTTCGGCATCGCGGCTTCCAGGTCATAGATTATTGGGTCAACCTGGTGAAGACCTGAATGCTGAAGAGGCCGCAGCCCGTCGGGTTGTTCGAATAATCGAATGGGGGAGCGAGAAAAATGTGCGATACAATGGTCGTGGTGGGGAGCGCCTCGGCCGACGGCGTGACCCTGTTTGCCAAAAATTCGGATCGCGACCCGCGGGAGCCCCATCACCTGTTGCGCATTCCGGCCGCGCGCCATCGGCCGGGGGAGACCGTACGATGCACCTATATCGAGGTGCCCCAGGTCGAGCAAACGTATGAGGTGCTGTTGGCTAAACCGGCGTGGATCTGGGGCGCGGAGATGGGCGCGAACGAACACGGGGTCGCCATCGGCAACGAGGCGGTCTTCACCAAAGTGCCCTACGACCGTCGGCCGGGGCTGATCGGGATGGACCTGTTGCGCCTGGCCCTGGAGCGCAGCCGGACGGCGCGCGCCGCGCTGGAGGTGATCACAGGCCTGCTGGCGACTTATGGTCAGGGCGGCAACTGCGGCTACGTCAACCCTCTCTTTTATCACAACAGCTTTCTGATCGCCGACCCGCGCGAGGCCTGGGTGTTGGAGACGGCCGGCCCGCATTGGGCGGCCGAGCAGGTGCGCGACGTGCGCAGCATCTCGAACCGCATCACCATCGGCGATCATTGGGACCTGGCCTCGGCCGATCTGGTGGCCTATGCGGTGGAACGCGGCTGGTGTCGGGGCCGCGCCGATTTTCATTTCGGCCGCTGCTATTCCGACTTTTTTTATACGCGCTTCTCGGATGCCCAGGCCCGGCAATGCCGCACGACCGAACTGCTGCAGGCCGAAGCCGGCCGGTTGACGGTGGCCAGCCTGATGCGCATCCTGCGCGATCATGGCCCACATGCCGGTCCAGACTGGACTCCGACGCACGGCCTGACGGGCGCTACCGTATGCGATCATGCCGGCTTCGGCCCAATCCGCATCTCCCAGACTACCGGCTCTATGGTATCGCACCTGGCCCCCGATGTGCAGACCCATTTCGTCACGGGCACGGCCGCGCCGTGTACCTCCATCTTCAAGCCCGTCTGGTTGGGCGGCGAGCTGCCCGAGACCGGGCCTGCGCCCGGCGGCACCTATGATGAGGCCAGCTTGTTCTGGCGCCACGAGGCGCTGCATCGCGCCACGCTGCGCGATTATGCGGCCGGCTTGCCGCTCTACGCCGGCGAGCGCGATGCGCTCGAAGCCCGCTTCATCGCGGAGGCGTGGGCGCTGCGCCAGAAGCCGGCGGCCGAACGGGCGGCCTTTGCCGCCGCCTGCTTCGCCCAGGCCGATGAGGCCGAGGCGCGGTGGCGGGAACGGCTGGCGGCCGCCAACCTGCCCGATCGCCGGCCCTTCCTCTACAAACTGGCCTGGCGCGGCTTCGAGCGGGAACCGGCGCGTCCCCCCTGGACCCCGATCACCGTTTGATGTGCTCCGGCAAGATGTAGGGATAGGAGCGGCCGGCGCCGGTCTGGAGCCAGCGATCGAATTTGCGCAACGCCAGGAACACGCGCCAGATCAGGGCGTCGAAGCGATAGTAGCTGTGCACCTCGTCCACCGTCAGCGGTCGGAAGGCGGCCGTGGACCGGAAGAAGTCGTTGACCGCCGTCACCAATGCGGGCACCAGCTCGGGCCGGCCTTCTTTGTAGAAATTGGCGACCAGGTCCAGGGCCACGCGCCGGAAGTCGTAGTAACGCGTCATCACTTCGGGCAGGAAGGCGCGGCGGATGAACCACAGCGTGAAGGAGGGCGCGCTGCGCATGACCAGCTCGGGGTCGAGCTGCTCCTGGCCCCCGCGCCGCATGAGGGGAGTGCTGGTGTCCAGATAGACCAGGGCCAGCGGATCGGGCAACGTCGGGGCGGTTTCGTCCAGGTCGGCGATCGCCCAATTGGAGATCTGCCCGTCCAGGCCCAGTTCCAGTTCCCCGCGGTGCGCCTGATTGAAGGCAAAGATCCGGCCGGCCTCGGCCAGTACCCTCTGTACCAGGCGCAGGATCTCGGCTTGCGGCAGCCGGCCGATGACGCGATGGCCGATGGCCGCGGCCGGCCAGCGCTCTTGCCCGATATACAGTATCGTCCGGCCGTGCCGCTGATCCTGGATGATCGCGACGTCGCTCGCGGCCACGCGCAGGCCGGCCGCGTTCAGGGCGCGCACATACTCCCGATACAACGCCGCATAACGGCGGGCCTCCGCCTCATCGCGGAACATGGGCATCCGTTTGTAGGCGACGCCCTGGGCCTGAGGCGCGTCGATCTCGAACACTGTGCTGATCTCGCCATAGCCCAACACCCGGGCCGGGATGGCGCTCTGTTCGGGACGCCGCGGGTCGAGGCCGGCCTCGAAGCGCGCCAGAAAGGCGTGGTCTAGCGTAATCTCCGCCATTTTTCACCTCGGCACATCAACTCGTTCGGCTCGACGGCATTGACGCGGCCAGGCGCGCGGCCATCGGCCGGAGCTGGCCCAGGGCCGCGTCCAGCCGCTCCAGGATCTCGTCGGCCAGCGACCGATCTATGGTGAGGGGTGGCAACAACTGGACCACCCGTGGGTTGTTGCCGGCATAGATGGCCAACAAACCGTGATCGAAAGCGGCCTTCGAGAGGAGCGGGCCATAAGTCGGCTGGCGTAGCTCGATGCCCATCATCAGGCCGAGCTGGCGCAGGCCGACGAGCAGGTCGCCGTGGCGCGCGACCAGGTCGCGAAAGCCCGTCGCAAACACGTCGGCCAGCTCGTTCACATGGGCCAGGAAGGCCGGTGCGGCGGATATCTCCAGCACCTTGCGGGCCACCGGGCAGCCGACTTCGGCCCCGCCGAAGGTCGAGATGTGCACGAAGGGATCGGCCTGGAAGACCGTTTCTAGTGGAGCGGCCAGGCAAGTGGCCGCCATGGGATAGAGGCCGCCCGACAATCCTTTGCCGATCACCAGGATATCGGGGGCGGCGTCGAAGTGTTGGATGCCCCACAGCCGACCGGTGCGTCCCAGACCGGCCTGGACTTCGTCAATGATCAGCAGCGCTCCGGCCTGATCGCACAGCCGGCGCACCGCGGGAAAGTAGGTCGGCGGCGGCACGGGCATTCCGGCCGTCGCGGGCACGGTCTCCAACAGCACGGCGGCGGTATCGTCATTCAGCGCGGCGGCCAGTGCATCGGCATCGCCGAAGGGCACCTGGACGAAGCCCGGCAGCGGCGGGCCGAACGCGGCGCGGAACTTCGCGTCGCCGGCGGCCAGCGCCAGCCCGATGCAGCCGTGATAGCCGCCCTGCGCCGAGATGATGCCGCTGCGCCGGGTATAGCCGCGGGCAACTTTGATGGCCAGGTCTATCGCTTCGCCGCCGGCCACCGCGAACACAGTATAGGGCAGATGGTCGGGGGTCAGTCGGGCCAGCTCCTCGGCCAGCGCCGCCCGTTGTTCGCTGATCAGATGGTGATTGCCGATATCCAGCTCGCGCAGGCTGGCGATCAGAGTTTCGATCAGTTCCGGATGGCGATGGCCCAGGTTATAGACGCCGCCGTTGCAATGGCAATCAATCAAGCGGGTCCGACCGGCGACGTCCCAGATAAAAGGGCCTTCACGCCGGCCCATCACGAAATCAATGCCGGCGGCTTGAAAGAAGCGCACCTTGCCCGACGAGACATGGCGGCCGAAGGCCGCGATGATCTCTTCCCGTTCGCGGGCGGCGATCCAGGTACCGTGCGTTGCAGCCATTTGTGCCTCCCCTGATCGTGCACGATTGCTTTGTTGTAAGGATGGGGTTTTGGGGGGGGGGGGGGGGTGGCCCCCCCCCCCCAAAAACAAAAAAAAAACCACACCCCCCCCCCCCGAGGGGGGGGCCACCCACGGCGAGCAGGGGGGGGGGGGGGAAGGAAGCGG
>JBBIKA010000086.1:0-16433 GCA_037445695.1 Chloroflexota bacterium | reverse complement strand
GGCGGGGAAGGGGCCGGGGGATGGGGCCATGCAAGTTGCGCGCCCTACCGTCTTCCCACCAAAAGCCGCAGAGTCTTATTTTTGAAAAGGAGCAAGTCCATGAAAACCTATCGTCCAGAACCGACCGGCGCGACCCCCGGCCACGCCCACGGCGCCGGCGCCGACGACGCGCGTCCCAAACCTCAGCAGAAGTCCGCGCACGCGACGGCCGCCGGGATGCCCTCCACCCAGGCCGAGCGTTCGGTGATGCACCCCGAACGGCAAGATCCGGAATGGCGCTACTATCACGGCGCGTGGGGCGGTTGAGCCGACCGCGTCATTGACCCCCCTCTCCACTGCGCGTCCCCGCGTCGGGGAAGGCCGCGCGTCCGCCGGCGCGCAACGTCGCGCGCCAGGCCGGTGGCGGGCCCGGCCGCGGCTCAATCGTGCAGGCTCTCCACAAAGCGCTTGATGCGTCGCGCGCCCTCTTCCAACATCTCGTCCGAATTGGCATACGAGAGCCGCACGTACCCCTCGCCGCCCGGCCCAAAGGCATCGCCGGGGGTTACGGCCACCGCCTCGGCATCCAGAAGACGATCGGTGAACTCCAGCGACGAAAGACCGGTGCCGGCAACGTTCGGAAACGCATAAAACGCGCCCTGCGGCAGGTCGCAACGGATGCCGGGGATGGCGTTCAGCGCCTCCACCAGGCGATCGCGGCGCGCCTTGTAGCGGCCGATCATGTAAGCGGTGTAATCCTGCGGGCCGTTCAGCGCGGCTACCGCGGCCTCTTGCACGAACGAGGACGCGCACGTCGAAGAATGCTGGTGGATCTTCAACATCTCGGAGATGAGCGGCTCGGGTCCCGCGATGTAGCCCAACCGCCAGCCGGTCATGGCATGGCTCTTGCTGAGGCCGTTCAGGATCAGCGTGCGCTCCCACATGCCCGGAAAGCCGGCAATGGACACGTGCTCCTCGCCGTCATAAATCAGCTTCTCGTAGATCTCGTCCGAGAGCACCAGAAAATCGTGCGTCTGCGCGGCCTCGGCCACCACCTCGAGATGCGCCCGGCTCCACACCTGGCCGGTCGGATTGTTGGGGGTGTTGAGGATCGCCAGCTTGGTGCGGGGCGAGACCGCGGCGGCCAGGTCGGCCTTGAGCTGCGCCGGCGTAGTGCCCATGTTCATCGGCACATAAACGGTCCGCGCGCCGGCCAACGCCGCGCACGGTTCGTAAGAGACCCAGGCCGGGCTGAAGAGGATCATCTCGTCGCCCGGATCGAGCAGGGCCTGCGCGGCGACGAAGAGCGCCTGCTTGGCGCCGGGCATCACGATGATCTCGCGGGCCGGCTCATAGCGGACGCCGTTCTCATCGGCCAGCTTGCGGGCAATCGCCTTGAGCAGCTCCGGGATGCCGCGGCTGGGGGTGTAATGCGTGAAGCCGTTTTGCAGCGAGCGGATCGCGGCCTCGGTCACGTGCGGCGCGGTGGGGAAATCGGGATCGCCGCCGCTCAGATCCACAACCGACCGGCCTTCGGCCCTGAGCCGCCGCGCCTTGTCCATGACCGAGACGGTAGCCGAGCCGGCCAGTCCGACCACGCGACGCGCGGCCTTGTTGCGCAGCGCCTCGCGCTGTTGAGGGGTAAGAACCATCTTGCTTCTCCTTCACAATGATCTGGATTGCGCCGGCATGCCGGCGCATTCGATGCGTGGCGGCCGGCGCCGCGGCCAAAGAGGGGCCAAGGCCCCGCCATCCCAAACAGGCCATCACGCCATCAGCACCGCGCCCCGGCTCCCCGAGGTAACCAGCGCTGCGTAGCGCTTGAGCCAGCCGGACAGCTCGCGACGCACCGGCTGCCAGGTGGCCCGGCGCCGGGCAAACTCCTCGTCCGAGACATCCACGTCCAGCCGCCGGCCGGGGATGTCGAGCGTGATCATGTCGCCGTCGCGGATCAGGCCGATGGGGCCGCCCGCAGCCGCCTCGGGCGAGACGTGGCCCACGCAGGCTCCGCGCGTGCCGCCGCTGAACCGGCCATCGGTGATCAGCGCCACCGAGCCGCCCAGCCCCATGCCCATGATGTTCGAGGTGGGCGCCAGCATCTCCTGCATCCCCGGCCCGCCCTTTGGCCCCTCGTAGCGGATGACCACCACATCGCCCGGCTTCACCTTGCCGCTCAGGATGCCGGCGTTCGCCTCGTCGTGCGAATCGAACACGACCGCCGGCCCGCGATGGCGCAACATCTCGGGCAAGACGCCGGCCGTCTTCACCACCGCGCCTTCAGGCGCCAGGTTGCCGAACAGCACGGCCAGGCCGCCGTGTTCGCTATAAGGATCGTCGAGCGGCCGAATGCACGCCCGGTCCCGGCTTTCCGCGCCCTGCACGTTCTCCAGCAGCGTCTTGCCCGTCACGGTGAGCGCGTCGGTGTGCAGGATGCCCGGCCGCTTGGACAGCTCCCACAGGATGGCCGACACGCCGCCGGCCCGCTCCACATCTTCGACATGATAGCTGGAGGACGGCGACACCTTGCAGATGTTGGGCACCCGCGCGGCCACTTCGTTCAGCCGGCCGAGGGGATAATCCACGCCGGCTTCGTGCGCCAGCGCCAGGGTATGCAACACGGTGTTGGTCGAGCCGCCCATGGCCATGTCGAGCGCGAACGCGTTGTCAATGGCCTGCGCGGTGACGATATCGCGCGGCTTCAGATCCATCTCGATCAGCTTCATGATCTGGCGGCCGGCCGCGCGGGCCAGCTCCGCACGCCGCGGATCCACGGCCAGGATCGTGCCGTTGCCGGGCAACGCCATCCCCAGCGCCTCGCACAGGCAGTTCATGGAGTTGGCGGTGAACATGCCCGAACACGAGCCGCAGGTGGGACAGCCGAACTCCTCCAGCTCGCGCAGCTCCCGGTCGCCGATCTTGCCCGCCTTGTACGCGCCGACCCCCTCGAAGACCGAGATCAGGTCTACGACCCGGCCGTCCGGGGTGACGCCGGCCTTCATCGGCCCGCCGCTGATGAAAATGGTGGGGATGTTCAGGCGCATGGCAGCCATCAACATGCCCGGCACGATCTTGTCGCAGTTGGGAATGCAGATCAAGCCGTCGAAGTGGTGGGCCGCCACCATCGTCTCCACCGAGTCGGCGATCAGCTCGCGGCTGGCCAGGCTATACTTCATGCCCACGTGGCCCATCGCGATGCCGTCGTCCACGCCGATCGTGTGAAACATGAACGGCACGCCGCCCGCCTCGCGCACGGCCTGGCGCACGATCTCGCCGAACGCGTTCAGGTGCGCGTGTCCCGGCACGATGTCGGTATACGAGTTGGCGATGGCAATGAACGGCTTGTGGAAGTCCTCGTCACTGTGAATGGCGCCGGTGGCGCGCAGCAACGAGCGGTGCGGCGCGCGCTCGAAGCCTTTCTTCACCATGTCGGAGCGCATGGGGCGAGAGGTAGTGTTGTTCGACATATCAGCTTTGCTCCCAAGGATTGATCAATAAGACGCCGGTCGCGGAGAAGTCCGCGGTATTGCGCGTCATCAGGTGCAGGCCATGACGCAAGGCCGTCGCCGCAATTAAGCCGTCGGCTGCCCCCAATGTCAAGCCATTTGAGCGCGCACGCGCCGTGATCTCGCCCCAGATGCGGGCCGTCTCGATATCAATCGGCAAGATGTGATCGGCATAGTGGCGCTCCAGGCCCAGCAGCCATTGCTGCAACTCCTGTTTTTTCTTCCCCGGCGCCAACAAAGCGATGCCTTTGACGATCTCGCCAAACGTAACCACACTGACGTAGAGATCGGAGTCGGCGAAGCCCTCGATGGCTTTGCGCACGTTGGGATCGCCATCCTGACGGCGCAATTCCGAGATCACGCAGGTATCAAGTAATACCTTCATAGGTCGGCCTGTCGCATGGACGAACGATCACGCTCAAGGTCAAGGCCTTCCAGGGATTCACCGCGCATCAGATACTCTTTGAACGAGATATGTTCGCCTGCAAGGGCTTCGTATTCTCGGGCCGAGATAACGATCACGGCTTCATTGCGCCGGCGGACGCGTTGAGGCCCTACCCGCAGCGCTCGGGTGACCAGCTCACTGAACCGATTCTTAGCATCGGCAAGTTGCCATTCCATGGCGACCTCTTTTTGGCTAGATTGTCTAGCCTTATTCTAGTCGAGATCGTGCAGAAATGCAAGCTGCGCCGCGATCTATCCGGCATTGCCGGTCACCCGCGCTGATCCAACGGCACGAACGGCAAGCCCATCTCGCCGATGTAGCGCGAGGTCGGCCGGATGAGGCGGTTGTCGGCGTACTGCTCCATGATGTGCGCGATCCAGCCGGCCGTGCGCGCGGCCGCGAAGACGGCCGTGAAGTACTCGGGCGGGATGCCCAGGGCATGTTGGACGGTGGCCGAGTAGAAGTCCACGTTGGGATAGATGCCCTTGGCCTCCATCACGGCCTGCTCGATACGCCGGGAGATCTCGTACAGATGTCCCTGGTTGCGGGATGTGCACAGCTTCTCGGAATAGGCACGCAAATGGGGGGTGCGCGGGTCCTCGGTGCGATAGACGCGATGCCCGAAGCCCATGATGCGCTTCTTGTTTTCCAACATGCCCGCGATATACGATTGGACCATCTCGACGTCGGGAATATCCAAAATCATCTCCATGACGCGCTGGTTGGCCCCGCCGTGCAGCGGCCCCTTGAGCGCACCGAGCGCGGCGGCCAGCGCGGAGTGCATGTCGCTCAGCGTGCTGGCGACGACGCGCGCGGCGAAGGTGCTGGCGTTCAGCTCGTGGTCGGCGTGGAGCACCATGAGCACGCGCATCGCCTCGCTCTCCAGCGGCGTGGGCGGGATGCCGCGCAACATGTACAGGAAGTTCGCGGACAGACTAAAGTTCGGGTCGGGCGAGAGGACCGGCTGGCCGGTGCGAATGCGGTGCAGGTCGGCGATGATGGTGGGCACCTGCGCCATCAGCCGTTTGGCCTTGCGCCAGTTCGCCTCCACCGACAGGTTTTCAACGTCGGGATCGAAGTTCGCCAACATGCTGACGGCCGTGCGCAGGACGGCCATCGGATGGCTGTTGGGCGGAGTCAGCTTCAGCATTTCGAGCACCTGGCTGGGCAAACGCATCTCGGCCACCAGTTCGGCGCCGAAGCGGTCATGTTCGGCGCGCGTCGGCAGCCGGCCGTACCAGAGCAGGAACACCACCTCGGCGAAGGTGGTCTGCTCCGCCAGGTCGTGGATGTCGTAGCCTTGATAGAGGAGCCGGCCATGGATGCCGTCCACATAAGAGACGCTCGTATCGGCCGCCACCACTCCTTCGAGGCCGCGAATGGGGGCTTTTTCGATCTGTTCGTTGTTCACAATGACGCTCATTAGATTCTTCCTCTCTAGAGCTTGATCCGTCAGAAGCGGATCAGGCCGCGATCCGCTCGGCCACGCGGTCGCCCATTTCGGCCGTGCCCACGATGATGCCGCCGGACGTCGCGATGTCGCGACAGCGATAGCCGGCCGCCAGCACCGCCTCGACGGCGGCCTCGACGGCCGCGGCCTCGCGCTCCAGGCCGAACGACCAGCGCAGCATCATGGCGCAGCTCAGGATCGTCGCCAGCGGGTTGGCGATCCCCTGGCCGGCGATGTCGGGCGCGCTGCCGTGGATCGGTTCGTAGAGGCCGAAGCGGCGTGGCCCCTGGCCCGGCCTCTCCCACCCCTCCCCCTGCCCCTCCCCTGAGAGGGGAGGGGTGGTGGGGGCGGAGTGGCCCAGCGACGCGGACGGCAACATGCCCATGCTGCCCGCCAGCATCGCGGCCTCGTCCGAAAGGATGTCGCCGAACATGTTTTCGGTGGCAATCACGTCGAAATCGGCCGGCCGACGCACCAGGTACATGGCGCAGGCATCCACCAGGATGTCCTCGAGCACCACATCGGGATAATCGCGCGCCACTTCATGGGCCACTTCGCGCCACAGCCGCGAAGTGGCAAGCACGTTCGCCTTGTCCACCGAGGTGACTTTCTTGCGCCGGCCGCGCGCCAGCTCAAAGGCCACGCGCATCAGCCGCGCGATCTCCGTCTCGGTGTAGTACAGGGTGTCCACGGCCGCGCGGCCCTGGGGCGTGTCCTGCCGGCCCTGCGGCTTGCCGAAGTAGAGGCCGCCGGTCAGCTCGCGCACGATGATCAGGTCTACGGCCGAGACGACCTCGGGCTTGAGGGTGGACGCGCCGAGCAGCGGAGGATACAGCTTCACCGGCCGCAGGTTGGCGAAGAGGCCCAGTTCGCCGCGCAACCCCAACAGCCCTTGCTCGGGCCGCACGGCCGCGCGGGGATCGCTCCACTTCGGGCCGCCGACTGCGCCCAACAGCACAGCATCGGCCGCCCGACACGCGGCCAGCGTCTCGGCCGGCAAGGGGGTGCCCGTCTCGTCAATGGCGATCCCGCCGACAAGCTGTGTCGAGAACGCGAACGTATGGCCGAAGCGGTCGGCCACGGCTTGCAACACTTTGACGCCCTCGGTCACCACCTCGGGGCCGATGCCGTCGCCGGGGAGAAGGGTGATTTTTGCTTGCATGGTTCCTCGGAAGGGTCGGGTGTTGGGTATTAGGGATTGGGTGCGCTGTTGGCGAGTAAGGCATATTCCATGCTGTCGGTCAGGGCCTGCCAGGACGATTCGATGATGTTGGACGAGCAGCCGACGGTGCTCCACGACTGATGGCCGTTGCGCGTCTCGATGGTGACGCGGGTGACCGCGCCGGTGGCGGCTTCGCTATCCAAGATGCGCACCTGGTAATCCACCAACTGCACGTCGGCCAGCCGCGGATAGTGCGGCAAGAGCGCCTTGCGCAGCGCCCGGTCGAGCGCGTGCACCGGGCCGTTGCCTTCGGCCACAGTGTGCACGACGGCCTCGCCTACGCGCACCTTGACGGTCGCCTCGGCGAGCAGGCCACGGCCCTGGCGATGCTCCACGACGACCATGAAGTCAATCAGCTCGAAGGGTCGGCGGTAATCCGCTTTCAGGCGATGGAGCATTAGCGCGACCGAGGCTTCGGCGCCCTCGAAGTAGAAGCCCTGGCTTTCCAGTTCCTTCACCTGGGCCAACACCTGGCGCACTTCCTCTTTGCTCGCATCCACGCCGAATTCCTGCAGCTTGTAAATCAGATTGCTGCGGCCCGAAAGTTCGCTCACCAGGACGCGCTTCTGGTTGCCCACCAGCGCGGGATCAATGTGCTGGTAGCTCTCTTCGGCCTTCATGATGGCCGAAACGTGGACCCCGCCCTTGTGGGCAAAGGCGCTGGCGCCGACGAACGGCTGCCGCGGGTCGGGCGCGCGGTTGGCGGTTTCGGCCACGAAGTTGGCCACTTCGGTCAGACGACGCAAGCGGCCCTCGGGCAAGCACCGATAGCCCATTTTGAGTTCGAGGTCAGGGATCACGGCGCACAGGTTGCAATTGCCCACCCGTTCGCCGTAGCCGTTGATCGTGCCCTGGACATGCGTGCAGCCGGCGCGCACGGCCGCCAGAGCGTTCGCCACGGCCACGCCGGCATCCTCGTGGGTGTGGATGCCCAGCGCCACGGCCGGCAGGCCGACGGCCTGTGCGTGCGCCTGCAGATCGGCCTGTACCGCGCGCACGGCCTCCTCGACCTCCCACGGCAGGGTGCCGCCGTTAGTGTCGCACAGGACGATCGCATCGGCGCCGGCCTCGTAAGCCGCGCGCAGGGTGGCCAGCGCATAAGCCCGATTGGCCTTGTAGCCGTCGAAGAAATGCTCGGCGTCGTAGAACACCTGGCGGCCGGCCGCGCGCAGATAGGCCACGCTCTCGCGGATCATGGCCAGGTTTTCGTCCAGGGTGGTCTCCAGCACGCGCAGAACGTGCAGATCCCACGTCTTGCCGAAAATGGTGACCACCGGCGTGGCGGCATCGAGCAACATGGCGATCTGCGGATCGGCCTCGCACGCCACGCCGGCCTTGCGCGTGCTGCCGAACGCGGCGATGCGCGCCTGCTTCAGGGGCAGGCGGCGGGCATGCTGGAAGAACTCCGCGTCTTTGACGTTGGAGCCCGGCCACCCCCCTTCGATGTAGGGGACGCCCAGCTCGTCGAGCTTCTGCGCGATGCGCAGCTTGCCTTGCAGGGAATAGGAGATCCCCTCCGCCTGGCTGCCGTCGCGGAGGGTGGTATCGTAGATGGTGATCTGAGTCATCGGACGCTCCATAAACCGGTAAACTGGTAAATTGGTAGACTGGTGGATCGGTCACCGAGCGGGCCGACTCCGACCACGGCCGGCCCGCCTCCCTCACACCGGGCGTCCGATGACCTGGGCGACACAGCCGCGCGCGGCGGCCGACGTCGCCCAGAGAGACCTCCTATGACTCGAACATCGCATTTCCAACATCCAATCGCAATCCCTAATCCCCAACCCCTGATCCCTTTACCGTCAGCACCGGCGCCGGGTGCGCGGCCTCGTAGGCCTCGATGAGCGGCGTGCGTTTCAGCAGGTAGCCCAGTTGATCTACGCCTTCCAGCAGGCAGTCCTTGCTGAAGCCGTCAATCGGGAAGACGACGCTGCTGCCGTCGGGCAGGTGCAACGTCTGGTCGAACAGGTCTATGGTGACGGTGGCGGCCGGGTCGGCGCTCAGCAGCGCGAGCAGGCGCCGATGCGTGTCGGGGTCCACGATCACCGGCAACAGGCCGTTTTTCAGCGCGTTGTTGCGGAAGATGTCGGCGAACGACGTGCTGATCACGGCGCGGAAGCCGAAGCCCAACAGCGCCCACGGCGCATGTTCGCGCGAGCTGCCGCAGCCGAAGTTGTCGCCCGCCAGCAAGATCTGCGCGCCGCGGCTTTCGGGCCGGTTCAAGACGAAATCGGGCCGCGGGTTGCCGTCCCGGTCGTAGCGCCAATCCGCGAAGAGATGATCGCCCATGCCGACCTTGTCGGTCGCTTTCAAAAAGCGCGCCGGGATGATCTGATCGGTGTCTATGTTCTCCAGGGGCAACACCACCACGCGGCTGGTCAATCGAGTGAATGGTTCCATGAGAATGTCCTCGGATCTGCGATGGCGCCGGCCACGGCACTGGCGGCCGCCGTGAGCGGGCTGGCCAGGAAGGTGCGGCCGCCAGGCCCTTGGCGGCCTTCGAAGTTGCGATTGGAGGTGCTCACTGCGTATTGCCCCGGCATGAGCTGATCGCCGTTCATGGCGATGCACAGGCTACACCCCGGCTCGCGCCATTCGCAACCGGCCTCGCTGAAGACGCGATGCAGCCCTTCCGCCTCGGCCGCGGCCTTGACCTGCTGCGAGCCAGGCACAACCAGGACGCGCACGGCCGGGTTGACCCGCCGACCCGCCAGGATCTGGGCCGCGGCCCGCAGATCGGAGAGCCGGCCGTTGGTGCAACTGCCGATGAAGACCACATCAATCGGATGGCCCAGGAGCGGCTCGCCGGGCCGCAACGCCATGTACGCCAGCGCCTTGTCGAGCGCCCGACGTTGGGCCGGGTCGGCCACCTGGGCCGGATCGGGCACGCGGCCGGTGATGGGCATGCCCATGCCGGGATTGGTGCCGTAGGTGATCATCGGCTCCAGGGTCGAGGCATCCAAGGTCACCGTCTTGTCGTAGGTGGCGCCCTCATCGGTGGGGAGCTGACGCCAGCGCGCCACGGCCGCGTCCCACGCCGCGCCGCGCGGGGCAAAGGGCCGGCCGGCGAGATATTCGAAGGTCGTGTCGTCGGGCGCCACCAGGCCGGCACGCGCGCCCGCCTCGATGCTCATGTTGCAGATCGTCATGCGGCCTTCCATCGAGAGGCTACGGATGGCCGAACCGGTGTACTCGATCACGTGGCCGGTGCCTCCGCCGATGCCGATCTGCGCGATCAACGCCAGGATGACATCCTTGGCCGAGACGCCGTGGGGCAACCGACCGTCTACGCGCACCTGCAGCGTCTTCGGCCGGGATTGCAGCAGGCACTGGGTGGCGAGCACGTGTTCCACCTCACTGGTGCCGATGCCGAACGCCAGCGCGCCGAACGCGCCATGCGTGGCCGTGTGGCTGTCGCCGCAGACGATCGTCATCCCCGGCTGCGTCAAGCCCAGCTCGGGGCCGATCACATGGACGATCCCCTGGTGCGCGCTGCCGATGCCGTACAGCGGGATGCCGAACTCGCGCGCGTTGATCTCCATCTGCGCGAGCTGTCTGGCCGCCTGCGCGTCCTGGATGGGCAACGAACGATCGTGCGTGGGGATGCTGTGATCCACGGTGGCGACGGTCTTGTCGGGCCGGCGCACCTTCAGGCCGCGCTCGCGCAAGCCGGCGAACGCCTGCGGCGAGGTGACCTCGTGCACCAGGTGCAGATCAATGTAGAGGATGGCCGGGCTGCCCGGTTCTTCGGCGACGACATGGCTGGCCCAGATTTTGGCGAAAAGTGTTTCAGGCATGATGTTTTCCCATGTGAGGTCTTAGGGATTGGGTCTTCATGACTGCCGGCCCAGGGTATCGGTTCTCATGACCGTCAACATCTTGTTGAGCGCGCTCATGTAGGCCTTGGCGCTGGCGACGATGATGTCCTGGTCCGCGCCGTGGCCGCTGTAGGTACGGCGCCGCGGGCCCGTCTGAGTAAGGGTGGGATCGGCGTGCGCGTTGCCGTTCGTCGAGCTGGTCGGCTCGATGCGGATCGTCACCTCGCCCACCGCATCTATGCCCTCGGTGACTGCCTTGATGCTGAACTCGGTCAGTTCGTTGGGCACCTGCACGATGCGGTTGATGGCCCGATAGACCGAATCCACCGGCCCGGTGCCCAGGGCCGCATCTTCGCGCACTACGCCGTCGGGCCCGCGCAGGCGCACGGTAGCCGTGGGGCGCAGGCCGCTGCCGCACGACACCTGCACGTGCTCCAGCCGCCACAGCTCCATCGGCTGATAGATCTCATCGTTCACGATGGCCTCGATGTCGGCGTCGGCGACGATCTTCTTGGTGTCGCAGAGCTCCTTGAAGCGCTCGAAGACGCGATTCAGGTCCTCAGGGTTCAGATCGTAGCCCAGGGCGCGCAGCTTGTTTTGGAACGCATGGCGGCCGCTATGCTTGCCCAACACCAGCTTGCTCTCGGTCAGGCCGATGGTCTCGGGCCGCATGATCTCGTAGGTGAGCGGGTTCTTGAGCAGGCCGTCCTGATGGATGCCGGCCTCGTGCGCGAAGGCGTTCGCGCCGACGATCGCCTTGTTCGGCTGCACCGGGATGCCGGTATAGGCGCTCACCAGGCGGCTGATGCGCGCGATCTGCGTGGTGTCTATGTTCGTGCGCACGCCGTAGACCTGCGGCCGGGTGTGCAGGGCCATCACCACCTCTTCGAGCGATGTGTTGCCGGCCCGCTCGCCGATGCCGTTGACCGTCACCTCGACCTGTCGGGCGCCGTTGCGAATGGCGGCCAGGGTATTGGCGGTGGCCAGGCCCAGGTCGTCGTGACAGTGGGCCGAGATGATTACATCTTTAGCGCCCGGCACATGCTCCCGGATGCCGGCGATCAGCGCGCCGAACTCTTCGGGCGTGGTATAGCCCACCGTGTCGGGGATGTTGAGGGTGGTCGCGCCGGCCTTGATCGCGACGGCCAACACCTGGTACAGGAACTCCGGGTCGGAGCGCCCCGCATCTTCGGGCGAGAACTCGATGTCCTCGCACAGGCTGCGGGCATAGGCCACCATTTCGGCCGTGCGGGCCACACATTCTTCGCGGGAAATCTTGAGCTTATGTTGCAGATGAATATCGGAGGTGGCGATGAAAGTATGGATGCGGGGGCGGCGGGCCGGCCGCACGGCATCCCATGCCCGGTCTATGTCGGCCTTGTTGGCGCGCGCCAGGCCCGCGATGATCGGCGCGTCGGCCGCGCGGCCCACATCTTCGGCCACCCGGCGCACCGCCTCGTAATCCCCCGGCGAGGCGATGGGGAACCCCGCCTCGATGATGTCCACCCGCATCCGGGCCAACTGTCGGGCAATCTCCAGCTTCTCTTCGATGTTCAGCGTCGCGCCCGGCGACTGCTCCCCATCCCGCAGCGTCGTATCGAAGATGCGCACAACATCAGGATCGTCCATTGCCTCTCCTTCCTAATCCCAATCCCTAATCCCCACTTCTCTTACGCGCCCCCCTCGCCCGGCTTGACCTCTTTCGGGTTGAGCCAGGGCATCATGCGGCGCAGCTCTTTGCCCACCTGCTCGATCTGCGAGTTCATTTTTTCCTGCCGCCAGCGATTGAAGTTCGGCCGACCGTTGGCGTTCTCTTCGATCCACTCTTCGGCGTAGGCGCCGCTCTGGATGTCGGCGAGGATGCGCTTCATGGCCGCGCGCGTCTCGTCGGTGATGATCTTCGGCCCGGCCGTATAGTCGCCGTGCTCGGCCGTATCGGAGACGGAGTAGCGCATGTAGCTCAACCCGCCCTGATACATCAGGTCCACGATCAGTTTCAGCTCATGGAGGCACTCGAAATAGGCGATCTCCGGTTGATAGCCGGCCTCCACCAGCGTGTTGAAGCCCGCTTCCACCAGCGCGCTGACGCCGCCGCACAGCACGGCCTGCTCGCCGAAGAGGTCGGTCTCGGTCTCCTCGGTGAAGGTCGTCTGGATCACGCCGGCGCGCGTGCCGCCGATCCCCTTGGCATAGGCCAGGGCAAAGGGCCAGGCTTGGCCGCTGGCGTCCTGCTGCACCGCCACCAGGCACGGCGTGCCGACCCCCTCTTTGAACAGTTCGCGCACGCGATGGCCCGGCGCCTTCGGCGCCACCATGCTCACATCTACGTCTGGCGGCGGCACGATCTGGCCGTAGCGGATGTTGAAGCCGTGGGCAAACATCAGCGTCTTGCCCGGTGCCAGGTGCGGTGCGATGGAGTCGCGGTAGATCTGCGGCTGGGCCGTATCGGGCACCAGGATCATGATGGCGTCCGCCTCGGCGCAGGCGTCGGCGACGGGCAACACGCGCAGGCCGGCCGCTTCGGCCTTGGCCCACGACTTGCTGCCCGGATAGAGGCCCACGCGCACATCCGCGCCCGAATCCTTCAGGTTCAGCGCGTGCGCGTGGCCCTGGCTGCCGAAGCCGATGACCGCGATCTTTTTGCCCGCCAACACGCTGAGATTCGCATCCTGATCGTAGAAGATCTTTGCCATGAGAGTGCTCCTTATCCCCTGAAATGATGAGATGATGTGAAATCAGGCCTCGTAAATGGCCGTGCCCGAACCGTTGCCGCTATGGTTGCCGTTCCCGTTGTCTTCCGCGGGCGGCAAGCCCGAGAAGTAGCCGGACCCGCGCACCATGGCCACCAGGCCGGTGCGCACCATCTCCAGGATGCCGTAGGGCTTCAGCATGCCCACGATGGACTCGATCTTGGATTCCGGCCCGGTCACCTCGATGATGACCGATTCAGGGCAAATGTCTACCACCTTCGCCCGATAGATGTCTACGAGCTGGTTGACCTCGAACAAGGTTTGAGAGTTCGTGCGCACCTTGATCAGCGCCAGATCGCGGCTGACGATCGGCTCGCGGGTCACGTCCTGCACGTCTATGACATTGACCAGCTTGAAGAGGTTGTTGGCCACCAACGCGGCGTTCGTCTTGCTGGTATCTACCACGATGGTCATGCGAGAGATCGCCGGGTTGTCGGTATGGCCGACCGTCAGGCTTTCGATGTTGAAGCCGCGGCGGCGGAACAGGCTGGCTACGCGCGTCAGGACGCCGGGCTTGTTTTCCACGAGGGCCACCAGCACATGGGTGGATTTCTGGGCATCCGCCTTGGTGTAATCTACCAGAGTCATAGCAGTTCCTTTCCGGGGTCACGAACGTTAGGCGTCCACGTTGGCCAGAGGACGACGCACCATTTCGTGCAGCGCCTGGCCTGGCTTCACCATGGGATACACGTTGACCTCTTGCTCCACCACGAAGTCCATCAGCACGGGGCCGGGATGCGAGCGGGCTTCGGCGATCACCTCGGCCACCTCCTCGGGCCGCTCGGCGCGCATGCCCATCATGCCGTAGGCGGCCGCCACCTTCAACAGGTCGGGGCAAGAGATGCTCACCTCCGAATAGCGATGGTTGTGGATCAGCTCTTGCCACTGGCGCACCATGCCCAGGTAGCCGTTGCGCATGACCGCGATCTTGATCGGCCGCTGCTCCTGCATGATGGTGGCCAGCTCGGGCAGGCTCATCTGGAAGCCACCATCGCCCACGATGGCCCAGATCTCGTCGTCGGGCCGGGCAAAGCTGGCGCCGATGGCCGCCGGGATGCCGAAGCCCATGGCGCCCAGGCCGCCCGAGGTGAGCAGGCCGTTCTTGCGCACGGTGCGGAAGTATTGGGCCGTCCACATCTGATGTTGGCCCACGTCGGTCACCACCGTCACCCGCTCCGGTTCGACCTGGCGCTGGATCTCGCTGAGCACGAACGGCACATGGAGCGCATGGTTCTGTTGGGTCATGATGTCGCGCAGCCGCGCTTCCTGTTGCCACGCCGCGATCTGCTCGAACCATTCGCGGCGCTCGCGATACTCGATCAGCGGCAGGAGCTGCTGAAGCACGGTCTTCACGTCGCCCACGATCCCGACATCGGCCAGCACGTTCTTGTTGATCTCGGCCGGGTCAATGTCCACATGGATCACGGTGGCATTCTTGGCATAGGAGCTCAGGTTGCCGGTGACGCGGTCGTCGAAGCGCATCCCCAGGGCAATGAGCAGGTCGGCCGATTGAATGGCGTGGTTGGCCCAGGCCTCGCCGTGCATGCCCATCATGCGCAGGTTGAGGGGATGCGATTCCGGGATGCTGCCGATGCCGAGCAGGGTGGTGGAGATGGGGATGTTGCCCTGTTCCGCGAACCGGCGCAGCTCATCGTGGGCACCGGAGAGGATGATGCCGTGGCCGGCCAGGATGACGGGGCGCTTGGCGTCATTGATGTAAGCAGCGGCTTGCTCGATCACCCGATCGGCGCCGTGCGTTCGGGGCTGGTAGCCCGGCAGGCGCACCCTGATCGCGTCGTAATCGAAATCGGTCGCCGCGAACTGGACGTCCTTGCAAATGTCCACCAGCACCGGGCCGGGCCGACCGCTGCGTGCAATATAGAACGCCTCTTTCAGCACCTGGGGCAGCTCGGCCACGTTCTTGACCAGGTAGTTATGCTTCGTCACCGGCAGCGTGACGCCGGTCACATCCGTCTCCTGAAAGGCATCGGACCCGACAAAGGCCGATGCCACCTGGCCGGTGATGGCCACCACCGGCACCGAATCGAGCATGGCGTCGGCCAGGCCGGTAACCAGGTTGGTGGCGCCCGGCCCAGAGGTGGCCATGCACACACCGACCCGTCCGCTGGCCCGCGCATAGCCGCCCGCCGCGAAGGCGGCATTCTCCTCATGCCGCACCAGGACGTGGTGGACGGCCGGGTAATCGAGCAGCGCGTCGTACACGGGCATGATCGCGCCGCCCGGATAACCGAAGACCACGTCAACTCCCTCGCGCAACAAGCTTTCCCACACGATTTGAGCGCCGGTCCGTTTCATGAATCCCTCCTTAACAGTGTCAGAAAAACAAAGACGCCGTTCGCATATCCCCGCTGGGGATCGGCGAAAGGCGTCTTAGCCTGCGAGGCGGCCTTCCTGGCCTCCTCTTCGCGCGTATAAGCGGACTAATAAAAAGGGCCTCCCTGGTTGGGAGGCCCCTATGGCAAGTCTCTGAATCTTCTTTGGCTCGGATCCCTGGCCCGGTTTCTCCCGACGCGTTACGGCTCCTTGATCCCAAGGAGCGCAACAAGCGAGAGAATAATCAGGCCCGAGCGATACATAGGTTGACCGGATTCCTTAGCTGAAGTTAACAAAAGTATAGCATAGAGCGTTAGAGCTGTCAAATCGCGGATGGCCTCGTAAATGTTCCCAGTTACGTCGTACGGCCCCCAAACCCCACCCTGCGCGCCCTCATGCTCCGTCCGGCGCCGCGCTCACCGCCCCTCTCCCCCGTCGGCCGACGGCCGCGCCTCGACCCGCCGCCACCATACCTCCACCCCCAACGCAGCCGCCAGGCTGCTGGCGAGCAGCTCTAACTCGTCGGCCTGCGCCTGATAGTCGGCCGGCCGCAAGCCCTGATCACTGACGCGCCGGATCAGCCGGTCGTTCACCCGCAGTTGCAGCTCTTCGTGGCCTTCCGGGCCGGATGCCACCCGCACCAGCGCAACGGTCGGCCGCGGCGGGGCGCCGATCCCCCGGGCACCGAACGCGCCGGCATAGATGCCGATCACCAGCAGGATCACCAAGACCACCAGGGCCAACGCCACCATCTCGATCACGGCCATCGTTGCCCCTCCCCGTTCACGCGTTATGTCAACGCAATCCGCGTTCAGCGGCCACTGCGCTTGCGCAGCTTGCCTCCGGTCGGTGCCGGCGCTTCGGCGGGTTGCGCCTCCGCGACCGCCGCCGAGGCGGAACTACGCTTGCGCGGCTTGCCCCCGGTCGCTGCC
>JBBIKA010000085.1:0-16442 GCA_037445695.1 Chloroflexota bacterium | reverse complement strand
CCGAGCGGGGAAATAATTGCCTCTCCCCCCTTATTGCCCCCTTTACTCCACACAACCCGCAAAGTGGGGTTGGGGGGGGGGGGCCTCGCCCCCGCCTCCAACCCCCCATGGAGGGAGCCCGCCCGGACATGAACGTCCGGGCTACCAGGTCGCGCCCACTGAAGCGGGCTGGACGCCCATTGGCATCAAGCTAAGGCTGCCAGGCCTGTTGCCGGTCATCACCCTCACCCCTCCCCTACCCCGCTCGCCTGACGGCGGCGGGAGAGGGGAGGGGGTAGGAAAAAAGGGTTTTGCGGCGGGCGGCGAAGCCGCCCGCTGCAAAACCCATCCTACATCCCCCCTCTCCCCTGGCCTGCGGCCAGGGGAGAGGGGGGACAAAGGGGGGTGAGGGGCAAAAATCGGCAGGCACAACAAATGCCAACCCATTCTGAATCATTCCCGCGTTCCAACCTCTGTTAGACGGCTTAACTTGCTGCGAATGGGCTGGACGCTCCGTCCGCATGGGACCAGCCCCGTTGACGAGGCGTCGCCTGGTAGCCCGGCGACTTCACCGCCGGGCGTGCTTATTATATCATACCTGTGAACCACGGGGCTTTTTCGCGGCCGGTCCTTTCAAACGCAGGTCCGCAATATGGCCGGGCTGCCTCTGGCGCCTCGGCCGCCGGAACGAATGCCTTCTTTCCGGCGTCTTCTTTAAGGCGAAATCTGGTATAATCGAAATATCGGGTTTTTCGCCAGGCGGATGTGTGAAAGGGGGAAATGTTATGTCACGTTCTCGCATCCTGTTGCCGTTGGCGCTCCTGCTGCTGTTCTCTCTCGTCGCGTGCGGCGGTAAACCCACGCCTGCGCCCACCCTCACCCCGGAGGTGATCATGGCTCCATCTGGCACTCCCGCCGCGGCGCGCGGCGGCGCTACCGCGCCGATGGGACAACCGTCGGCCACGCCCACGGCCGCCGCGGGCCTGCGCCTGAGCGAAGGCCAGGAACAGGTCGCACGCGTCGCCCCCGCGGCGACCGTCGCGGCCCAAACGTTGGCCGCGGCCGACCTGCAACCGGTGCTCGATCGGCTGCCTCCGCTGGAGGCCGCCGCGGGCGATCAGCAGGCGTTCGCATTGCGGCCGGGCTCGTTGCCCGCGCCCCGGCCCGGCAAGACGATGGATCTGCCCTTCCCGCCGCCCACCGCGACGGCGCCCGCACCCGGCGCCGAGGCGGCCGGCCCCCTGGAAGTGTTGCGCTATCAGCCGGACGGCGATGTCCCGCTGGCCCCCTACCTGAGCGTGACCTTCAACCAGCCCATGGTGGCGCTGACCGGCCTGGCCGACCTGGCGCAAGAGGCGTCACCGGTCAAGCTCTCGCCCCAGCCGGCCGGCAAATGGCGCTGGGTGGGCACGAAGACGCTGATGTTCGAGCCGTCCGGCCGCTTCCCGATGGCGACGCAATACACGGTCGCGATCCCGGCCGGCACGAAATCCGCGACCGGCGGCGTGCTCGCCTCGGCCGTCACGTGGACCTTCACCACGCCGCCGCCAACCCTCAAGAGCTCCTACCCGACCCGCGGCCCCACACGGCGCGACGTGCTGATGTTCGCGGCCTTCGATCAGCGCATTGATCCGGCGGCCGTGCTGAAGACGGTCAAGGTGACGGCGGCCGCCGCCACCATCAGCATCCGGCCGGCGACCGACGCCGAGGTGCAGGCCGACAAGACCGTGAGCCGGCTGGCCCAGGCCGCCGGCGAGGGGCGCTGGCTGGCGTTCCGGGCCGCCGAACTGTTGCCGGCCGATAGCCAGATCACGGTCACGATCGGCCCGGATACGCCGTCGGGCGAGGGGCCGCTGAAGACGACCGCCGCGCAATCCTTCACCTTCAAGACCTACGGCGCGCTGCGCGGCCTGGGCGCGCGCTGCGGCTACGGCGACCAGTGCCCCCCCATGGCGCCCTGGCAGGTGGAATTCACCAACCCCCTGGATGAAAACGCGTTCGACCCCGCCTGGGTCAAGATCGAACCGGAGCTGCCCGGCGCCAAAATCGGAGCGAGCGGCAACTTCATCTTCATCCAGGGCCGCAGCCAGGGCCGCACCACCTACCGCATCCAGGTGAGCGGCAGCCTGCGCGATACGTTCGGCCAGACCCTGGGCGACACCTACGTGTTCACGATCAAGGTCGGCTCGGCCTACCCCAGCGCCTCGGCGCCGGGCGGCAACTTCCTGACGCTCGATCCCTCGGCGAAGCAGCCCACCTACTCGATCTACACCATCAACTACGAACGGCTCAAGGTGACGGCCTACCGCGTGACCCCCGACGACTGGCCGGCGTTCAAGGCCTATTTGCGCGAGTACAGCCGCACCGACCGCCGGCCCACGCCGCCCGGCGAACGGGCCTTCAGCCGAACGATCGGCATCCAGGCCAAAGAGGACGAGCTGGTCGAGACCGCCATTGATCTGAGCGAGGCGCTGAAGGATGGCCTGGGCCACGTCGTGGTGATCGTCGAGCCGGAGGCCGGCCGCTGGGCCGGGCTGCTCGGCCGCAACAAGCCGCCCGTCTTCCAGGCCTGGGTGCAAGCCACGCGCATCGGCCTGGACGCGTTCGCCGACGCGGATCGGCTGCTCGTGTGGGCCAGCGCGCTGGCCGACGGCGCGGCGCTGAACGGCGTCGAGCTCCGCCTGTTGGGGGCGGCCGGCGCCGCACAGACGAACGATGCCGGCCTGGCGACCTTCAACCTGCCCTACGGCAACCCGGCCAGCGCGGTCGTCGGCCGCAAGGGGGCCGACGCGGCGCTGTTGCCGGAAAATACCTACTTCTGGGATCAGGGCGGCTGGCAGCGCCGGCCGCAAAACGATCAATTGCGCTGGTACGTCTTCGATGACCGCGGCATGTACCGGCCCGGCGAAGAGGTGCACGTCAAGGGCTGGATTCGCGTGATCGCCGCGGGACCGAACGGCGATGTGCGACCGCTCGGCGCGTCGGGCAGCCAGGTGAGCTGGCGGCTGCGCGATAGCCGGGGCAACGAGGTGCGCACCGGCCAGGCCCCGGTGAACGCGCTCGGCGGCTTCACGCTGGCGTTCACCCTCACCGAGACGATGAACCTGGGGAACACGGCGCTGGAGCTGAACCTGAGCGGCGGCCCCGCGGCCGACGGCGCCCAACACACGCACACGTTCCAGGTGCAAGAGTTCCGCCGGCCCGAGTTCGAGGTGAAGGCGAACGCGGGCGAAGGCCCCTTCTTCGCGGGCGGCAACGCTACCGTCGAGGTCGCCGCGACCTACTACGCCGGCGGCGGCCTGCCCAACGCGGAGGTCACCTGGCGCGTGTCGCAAGCGAAGGGCAGCTACAGCCCGCCCGGCTGGCCCGATTTCACCTTCGGCACATGGATCCCCTGGTGGTGGAGCGGGGGGATCGTAGTAGGGGCGCACGATCGTGCGCCCCTACCCGGCGGCGCGGGTGAGACCGTCGAGACCTTCACCGGCCGCACCGATGCCGCGGGCATCCATCGCCTGCGCATTGACTTCCCCGCCGCGCTCGTGCCGCCGGAGCCGATCGTCGTGCGGGCCGAGGCCAGCGTGATGGATGTCAACCGCCAGGCGTGGAATGCCACCGCAAACCTGCTGGTGCATCCGGCCGAGCTGTACGTCGGCATCCGCTCCGAGCGCACCTTCGTCCAGCGCGAACAGCCGCTCAAGATCGAAGCCATCGTCACCGACCTGGACGGCAAGCCCGTGCCCGGCGTCAAGATCAACATGCGCGCCGCGCGGCTGGACTGGCAATACAAGGCCGGCCAGTGGCAGCAGGTCGAGACGGTCGTCCAGCCGTGCACCGTCACCTCGGCCAAAGAGCCGGTGACGTGCACCTTCGAGACGCCGGAGGGCGGCACCTATCGCATCGTCGCGACCGTGGCCGACAGCAAGGGCCGGCCCAACCAGAGCCAGTTCGACCGCTGGGTGAGCGGCGGCCAGCGGCCGCCCGCGCGCCAGGTCGAACAGGAGGAAGTGACCCTCATCCCGGACAAGAAGGAATACCGGGCCGGCGACACCGCCGAGATCCTGGTGCAGGCGCCGTTCTACCCGGCCGAGGGGCTGCTGACGCTGCGGCGCTCCGGCCTGGTGACGACCGAGCGGTTCGTGATGAGCGGGCCGTCGTACACGCTGAAGATCCCGATCAAAGAGAGCTATGTCCCGAACGTGTGGGTACAGGTGGATCTGGTCGGCGCGGCCGCCCGCACCGATGACGCGGGCCAACCGAAGCCCGATCTGCCCAAGCGGCCCGCGTTTGCCACGGGCGAACTGAACCTGGCCGTGCCGCCGTGGCAGCGCGCGCTGGCCGTGACCGCCGCCCCGCGCGAGGCCAAACTGGAGCCGGCCGGCACGACCGTCGTGGATGTGACGGTGAAAGACGCCGCGGGCAAGCCGGTGGCCGGGGCCGAACTGGCCGTCGTCGTGGTAGACGAGGCGATCCTGGCCCTGACGAACTACCAGATGGCCGACCCGCTGGCGGTCTTCTACAGCCACCGGCCGGAGGGGGTCGAGGATACCTACGGCCGCAGCAGCATCATCCTGGCGAACCCGGATGAGCTGGCGGCCAACATGCCGGTCGCCGAGGCGGCGGATACGCTGGCCCGCGGCGCGGCGCCCATGGCAGCTGCGCCCGCGCCCGCCGCGATGGCGACCAGGACGCTCGAGAAAGCGACGGGCGGCGGCGAGGCCGCGGCGCCCATCGCCGTGCGCACCAACTTCGACCCGCTGGCGACCTTCGCGGCGGCCGTGCCGACCGACGCCGAGGGCAAGGCGCAGGTTGAGGTGAAGCTGCCCGACAATCTCACCCGCTACCGCGTGATGGTGGTGGCGGTGGCGGGCGGCCAGCAGTTCGGCCAGGCCGAGTCGGCCATCACCGCCCGGCTGCCGCTGATGGTGCGGCCGTCGCCCCCGCGCTTCCTGAACTTCGGCGACAAATTCGAGTTGTCGGTCGTCCTGCAGAACCAGACCGACGCGGCCATGACCGCCGATGTGGCCGTGCGCGGGACCAATGTCGGCTTCGGGGATCAGGCGGTCATCATCTCGCCGACCGTCTCCGCGGCCGGCAAGCGCGTGACGATCCCGGCCAACGACCGCGTGGAGGTGCGCTTCGCCGCGACAACCGTCTCGGCCGGCACGGCCCGCTTCCAGATCGCCGCGACGGCCGGCCGGTGGGCCGATGCGGCCAGCTTCGAGCTGCCGGTCTGGACGCCGGCCACGACCGAGGCGTTCGCGGTCTACGGCGTGCTCGACCAGGGCGCCATCGCCCAGCCGGTGATCGCGCCGACCAACGTCTTCACGCAGTTCGGCGGGCTGGAGATCACCACGTCGTCCACTGCGCTGCAGGCGCTCACCGATGCGTTCCTCTACCTGGTGGCCTATCCGTTCGAGTGCTCCGAGCAGCTCGCCTCGCGCATCCTGGCGGTGGCCGCGCTGCGCGACGTGCTGACCGCATTCAAGGCGGCCGGCCTGCCGCCGCCGGATCAGATCAACGCGGCAGTGGCGCGCGACATCGAGCGGTTGCGCGGGATGCAGAACGGCGACGGCGGCTTCCCGATCTGGAAGCGCGGAGATGAGACGTGGCCCTATCACAGCATCCACGCGGCGCACGCGCTGGCGCGGGCCCGGGCGAAGGGCTACAACGTGCCGCCGGAGATGATCCAACGGTCGCTCAACTACCTGCGCTCCATCGAGACGCGCTATCCGGCCTGGTACGGCCCGGAGATCCGCCGCGTCCTGACGGCCTACGCGCTCAACGTGCGCCAGCAGCTCGGCGACGCGGACGCGGCGCGCGCCCGCGCGTTGATCCAGGAGGCAGGCGGGCTGGACAAGCTCGGCTTCGAGGCGATCGGGTGGCTCTATCCGGTGCTGAGCGACGACAAGGATTCCGCGGCGCAGGTGGCCGAGATCCGGCGCTTCCTGAACAACCGGGTGACGGAGACCGCAGGCGCGGCGCACTTCGCCACATCGTACAGCGACGGCGCCTACCTGCTGCTCCACTCCAACCGCCGGGCCGACGGCATCTTGCTGGAGGCGTTGATCGGCGACCAGCCGCAGAGCGACCTGATCCCCAAGCTGGTGACCGGGCTGCTGGCGCAACGCAAGGCGGGCCGCTGGGCCAACACGCAGGAGAACGTCTTCATCCTGCTGGCGCTCGATCGCTACTTCAACACCTACGAGGCGCAGACGCCCGACTTCGTGGCGCGCCTGTGGCTGGGCGCGGACTACGTGGGCGAGGCGGCCTTCCGCGGCCGCACCACGGATTATCAGCAGGTGACGATCCCGATGGCGTTCGTCGCGCAGAAGGCCGGGCCGCAGGACCTGGTCCTGGCGAAGGAGGGTGCGGGCCGGCTCTACTATCGGCTGGGGCTGCGCTATGCGCCGACCGACCTGAAGCTGCCGCCCTACGAGGCCGGCTTCACCGTGCAGCGCAGCTACGAGGCGGTAGACGATCCGGCCGACGTGCAGCGCGATGCCGACGGCACGTGGCGCATCAAAGCGGGCGCCCGCGTGCGCGTGCGGCTGACGCTGGTGGCGCCGACGCGGCGCTATCACGTGGCGCTGGTGGATCCGCTGCCGGCCGGGCTGGAGGCGCTCAACCCGGCGCTGGCCGTCACCGGCAGCATCCCGCAGGACCCGAAGCAGCAGGCGACGCGCTACTGGTGGTGGACGCGCACCTGGTACGAGCATCAGAACCTGCGCGATGAGCGGGTGGAAGCGTTCGCCTCGCTGCTGTGGGAAGGGGTGCACACCTACACCTACGTCGCGCGCGCCACCAACTACGGCGTGTTCATCGCGCCGCCGGCCAAGGCCGAGGAGATGTACATGCCCGAGACCTTCGGTCGCAGCGGGGTGGATCGGGTGATCGTGGAATAGGGACGGGGGTTACACGGCCACCGCGGCCGCGATGTGCGGATGCGGATCGTACCCGATGAGCGTGAAGTCCTCGTAGCGGAAGTCGAAAATGGACCGCACTTCGGGATTGATCCGCATCTGCGGCAGCGGCCGCGGCGCGCGCGTGAGCTGAAGTTGCGCCTGCTCCAGATGGTTGGCATAGAGGTGGGCATCGCCCAGCGTGTGGATGAACTCCCCCGGCCGCAGGTCGCACACCTGCGCCACCATCAGCGTCAACAGCGCATAGGACGCAATGTTGAACGGCACCCCCAGGAAGACGTCGGCCGAACGCTGATAGAGCTGACAGGAGAGCGCGCCGTCCGCCACATAGAACTGGAACAACACGTGACAGGGCGGTAGCGCCATCTGTTCGATCTCGCCCACGTTCCACGCACTGACGATCAGACGCCGCGAATCGGGCTGGCGCCGGATCTGTTCGATCACCTGGCCGATCTGATCTATCGTGCGGCCGTCGGCCGTGTGCCACGACCGCCACTGCCGGCCGTAGATCGGCCCCAGCTCCCCCTGTGCATCGGCCCACGCGTCCCAGATGTGGACCCCGTGCTGCTGGAGATAGCCGATATTGGTCTCGCCCCGCAGGAACCAGAGCAGCTCGTAGATGATGGATTTGACGTGCAGGCGCTTGGTCGTGAGGAGGGGAAAGCCCGCGGCCAGATCGAAGCGCATCTGATAGCCGAAAACCGACAGCGTGCCTACCCCCGTGCGATCGGCCTTGCGCACACCCCGCGTCAGGATGTGACGAAGCAGATCCAGGTACTGTTGCATCCTGGGCCTTTCACATCGTCCTGAAGTCGGTGATGGTGAGGCCGAGCCGTATCAGCGTCTGGCGCACCGCGTCCGGTTCCACCTCGTTGAGCTTGAACACGATGCGCGGCTCGTTGTCGCCTATGCCGCGGTAGGTGGCCACGCTGATGATGTTCGCGCCCAGGTCGGCCAGGACGCGCGTGATGTTGGCCAATACCCCTTTGCCTTCGCGCACGCTCACGGTGACGCGCACGCCCCCCTGGCGCGCGCCCAGCAGCTCCAGCAGCGTCTTGAAGATGTCGGTCTCGGTGATGATGCCCACCAGCTTGCCGGCCTCGGTCACCGGCAGGCCGCCGATCTTGTTATCGGCCATGATGCGCGCGGCCTCTTCCAGCGGCGTATCGGGCGAGACCGTGATCACCGGACTGGACATCACCCGTTTGACGGTGAGCTTAGAAAGCAGATAGTGCAGCTCATACACGCTCAGCGAAGTGGCCGGCGAAGGGGAGGCGTGGAGAAGATCGCGGTCCGAGACGATGCCCACCATCTTGCCGGCATGATCCAGCACGGGCAAGCGGCGCACCTTGCGCTCGCGCATCAGGTGGAGCGCGTCGTCAATGTTCGTATCTTCGGTGACCGTTATCGGGTTGCGGGTCATGCGTTCGCCGACGAGCATAGGCTTTCCCTCCTACTCATGTGCCGGGCCCGGCATAAGGGCCCGGCACGTCATCAGGCCGTTAGCGGGACAGCGCGCCGGTGATCGCCGCGCCGCCGAGGCCGATCAAGCCCAGGATGCCGCCGATGATCGCCAACACGATGAAGACCACGATGGCCGAAACGACCACGGTCAAGATCGCGTTGGTGTTATCCTGGTTGAGCGACTGCCGGACCGCGATCACGCCGGCAATGACCGACAGCACCCAGGCGATCAGCGCGATGATGGCGCCCAAGCAAGGGATGAAGCTGAGGACGTTAAGAAGCTGCGGCGCATAGGCGAAGCCCATGGCCCGCTTGAGGTTGTCGAACTGGCCGGTCCCCTTGAAGAAACGGGTGCCGATGTAGGTGGCAACCCAAACCCACAGGAAGAACCCGATGAGGGTCAGGATGACACTGACGATGAACGCAAGAATGGCCTGCAGGATCTTGCCGGTCATGACCACGCTGATCAGCCCGCCCAGCCCGCCGATCAGCGAGGCCAGGATGACGACCCCCAACGACTCCTGATCGTAAGAGGGGTCCTGTTCGACCTCCTCATAGAAGGTCGCGTCGAGCTTGATGGCGCGAATGATCCCGTTGATCATGCGATCGAAATCCATGGTGTGGTCCTCCTTCAATGGGCGCAAAAAGGAATTGGCACTTGACTCGAAGCAGCACAATGTAGCCTTGGCGTTCTAGCGGCTGCCCAGAACGCGCGAGCTCCCCGATCCTCTAACGCCGATTTTCACCTCCTTTCTTCGTCCTGGCCTTCGGCGGCCGATAGCCGAGGCGCCGCAGCTCCTCGTCCTTCGAACGCCACTTGGGCCGCACCTTCACCCACAGGTCCAGGTACACCTGCCGGCCGAGCAACCTCTCGATCTCTTGCCGGGCGCCCTGGCCGATCCGCTTCAACATCTGGCCGCCCTGGCCCAGGAGGATGCCCTTCTGGCTCTCCCGTTCGACGTAGATGACCGCCGAGATGTAGGTGAGCTGTTCGCTGCGCTCCTTGAACTCGTTGACCAGCACTGCGACGGCATGAGGGACCTCGTCGCGCAGGTGCAACAGCGCCTGTTCGCGCACCAGCTCCGCGGCGATGAAGCGCTCCTGCTGGTCGGTGATCTCGTCTTCGGGATAGAGCGGCGGCCCCGGCGGCAAGGCCGAGATCAACCTGGCGAGCAACTCATCCAGGTGATCCCCGCGCGTTGCCGAACAGAGGATCGTCTCCCCGCGCGGGGCCAGAGCCCGATACGCCTCTATTGTACTCTGTTCGCGGTTTGGCGCAAGTCGGTCGCATTTGTTGAGGCCGATCAACAGCGGCACGGCGGCCGGCAGTTCGGCCAGCGCCGCGGCCACCTGGCGGTCTTCGTCGGTCGGCGGCGTCGAAGCATCCACCAGCCAGAGCACCACATCGGCATCAGGCAACGCGGCGGTAGCCGTCTCCACCATCACCTGCCCCAGCCGATGGAGCGGCCGGTGAATGCCGGGCGTGTCTATGAAGATGATCTGCGCGTCATCGCGGGTGAGGATGCCCAGGAGCCGGTTGCGCGTGGTCTGCGGCTTGGGCGAGACGATCGCGATCTTTTCGCCGACCAGCGCGTTGATCAAGGTAGATTTGCCCACGTTGGGCCGGCCCACCACGGCCACGAAGCCGGCACGATGATCGCGGTCGCGCTCCATCATCTGGCCGCCAACACAAACGGGTTGAAATTCGTATCGCGGTCGAAGTAATCACTCTGCTCCGCCCGCTTCAGCCAGTTGACCACCCGATAGGTGATCGGCGTGAAGAGCACCTCGATGCCGACCTTGAAGATGTAGTTGGCCGCGATGATGCTGAGCGCCACGCTCCACGGGAAGACGCCGAGCGCGCACGCGATCGTCACGAACACGGCGCTATCCACCCCTTCGCCCACCAGGGTCGAGCCAATGGTGCGCGTCCACAGGTAGCGGCCGCCGGTCCACACCTTCATCTTGGCCAACACGAAAGAGTTGCTGAACTCGCCGCAGAAATAGGCCAGGATGCTCGCCACCAGGATGCCGCCCTGGCTGACGCCGCCCAGCACCGCATCGTAGGCGGCCTGGCCGGTCGTCTGCTGCCAGGTCGCTTCGCCGGGCAGCCGGGCGACCACCCACAACGTCAGGCCCATCAGGCCGGCCATCGCGAAGCCGGCCCAAATCACCCGCCGGCTCGCCGCGTAGCCGTACACCTCGGTCAGCACATCGCCGAAGATGTAGCTGATCGGGAAGAGCAGGGTGCCGGCGTCGAACGCCAACGGCAAGCCGATCAGCGGCAGGGCCACGCCCCAATCCACGATCTTGGCCGAAGACGCGATGTTGCTCGTGAGCAACACCGTTACGAAGAGGGCCATGATCAGGTCGAAATACCGATAAGTGCGCGTCATCATGATCTCCAAGCCTGAAGCAGGCCGTGGCGCTCATGGCTCCGGCCGGGCGTCGAGCCGCGCCCGCAACAGCGCCACCTGGCGGTGCAGTCGTTCCGGCAACCGCCGGCCGAACTGGGCAAAATGCTGCTCGATGTCCGCCAGCTCGGCCCGCCAGGCTGCCACATCCACCCGCAACAGCTCGCGCAGGTCCGCAAGGGGCACCGACAGGCCGACCAGATCCAGGTCATCGGCCGTCGGCAGCAGGCCGATCGGGGTGCTCTGGGCGCCGGCCGCGCCTTCCAGCCGCTCGCACATCCATTTGAGCACGCGGCTGTTTTCGCCGTAGCCGGGCCACAGCCAGTGGCCGTCGGCCGCCTTGCGGAACCAGTTGACATAGAAGATACGCGGGGCCTTAGCGCCCAGCCGATCGCCCATCGCCAGCCAATGGGCGAAGTAATCGGCCATGTTATAGCCGCAGAACGGCCGCATGGCAAAGGGATCGCGGCGCAGGTTGCCCACTGCGCCGAGGTTGGCGGCCGTCGTCTCCGAAGAGGCGGTCGCGGCCAGGAACACGCCGTGATCCCAGTCGAACGCCTCGGTCACCAGGGGGACGACGCCGCCGCGGCGGCCGCCAAACAGGAAGATGTCAATGGGCACCCCTTCCGGCTTCTCCCAATCCGGGCTGATGGCCGGAGACTGCGCGGCCGGCGCAGTGAAGCGGGCGTTGGGATGCGCGGCCGGCCGCGCATCGTCCGGCGTCCAATCACGGCCCTGCCAGTCAACGAGATGCGCCGGCGCGGGCACACCCATCCCCTCCCACCACACCTCGCCGTCGTCGGTCAACGCGCAGTTGGTGAAGATAGTGTTGGCCCGGATCGTCTCCATGGCCATCGGGTTGGACCGATAAGACGTGCCCGGTGCCACGCCGAAGAAGCCGGCTTCGGGATTGATGGCGTAGAGCCGGCCGTCCGGGCCGATCTGCATCCAGGCGATGTCGTCGCCCAGGCATTCGGCCCGCCAGCCGGGGATCGTCGGCTGAATCATAGCCAGGTTGGTCTTGCCGCAGGCCGACGGGAAGGCGGCCGCGATGTGGTAGCGTTTGCCTTGGGGACTGATCAGGCGCAGGATCAGCATGTGCTCGGCCAACCAGCCCTCGCGGCGGGCCATGACCGACGCAATGCGCAACGCGAAGCTTTTCTTGCCCAACAACGCGTTGCCCCCATACCCCGAACCATACGACCAGATCAGGTTCTCCTCCGGGAAATGGCTGATGAACTTTTTCTCCACCGGCGCGCAGGGCCAGGTGACATCGGCCTGGCCCGGCGCCAACGGCGCGCCGACCGAATGCAGGCACGGCACAAATGCGCCGTCCGTCCCCAACGCCGCGACGACCCGTTCGCCCACGCGGGTCATGATGTGCATGTTGCACACGACGTAGGGGCTATCGGTGATCTCGACGCCGATCTTGGCCATGGGCGAACCGAGCGGCCCCATCGAGAACGGGATCACGTACATCGTCCGGCCCTGCATGCAGCCGCGATAGAGTTCGGTCATCGTATGTTTGAGCTCATCGGGCGCGATCCAGTTGTTCGTGGGGCCGGCATCTTCGCGCTGTGCGGTGCTGATGAAAGTCCGATCTTCGACGCGCGCCACATCGCTGGGATCGGAACGGAACAGGAACGAGTTCGGCCGTCGCTGAAGAGGAATGGCTGCACCGCTCTGCACCATAGCCGCCATCAGCCGATCATACTCGGCCCGGCTGCCGTCACACCAGTAGATGTGCTCCGGCCGGCACAAGGCGGCCGTTTCGGCCACCCATTGCCGCAGGCGTGAATGAACGACTTCGTAGGACACCAGGGAATCTCCTCATGATATAGGATCTGGCCGACAAGAGACGCCCTTGTCCGCTTGTGGTGGAAAACACGTAACCCGGCACGACGGTGCGCGGCCGCCGGGCTCAATCCAGTTTCAGCGCGGCCATCGTGCTGCGGATCAGATCGGCCGAGCGCTGCAGGGCGGCCCGCTCTTCGTCGTTCAGCTCCAGCTCGATGATGCGCTCGACGCCGTTGCGACCCAGTTGCACCGGCACGCCGAAGCAGATATCGTGCATGCCGTATTCGCCCTGCAGATAGACCGAGGCCGGGTAGATGTGATGTTGATTCTTGATGATCGCCTGGGCCATCTTGCAGGCCGAGGCGCCCGGCGCGTAGTAGGCGCTGCCGGTCTTGAGATAGCGCACGATCTCCGCGCCGCCGTCGCGCGTGCGCGCCACGATGCGATCTATCTGCTCCGGGCTCAGGAAGTAGGAGAGGGGGATGCCGGCGATGTGAGAATAGCGCACCAGCGGCACCATCTCGTCGCCGTGGCCGCCTAACACGGTCGTGTGGATGTTCTCCGGGTCAATGCCGGTCTCCATGGCGATGAAGGTGCGCATGCGGCCGCTGTCGAGCACGCCCGCCTGGCCGATCACCCGCTCGCGCGGGAAGCCGCTGAGCTTGTAGGCCAGATAGGTCATGGTATCGAGCGGATTGGTCATCATCAGGATGATGGCGTTCGGCGAGCGCGGCACAACCTCGTTGATGACCGACTTGACGATGTTGGCGTTGACCTGCACCAGATCTTCGCGCGTCATGCCGGGCTTGCGCGCCACGCCGGCGGTGATGACGATCAGATCGGAGTTGGCCGTGTCGGCATAATCGGACGAGCCGATGGCGTCCACCGAGTGGCCGGCAATCGGGCCGGCCTGGATCAGATCGAGCACCTTGCCTTTGGCCAGTCCCTCCACGATGTCCACCAGCACGACCTGACACCCGCCGGCGATCATGGCCCAGTGGGCGATGGTCGAACCGACATAACCTGCTCCGATAATGCTCACTTTGCTCATTGTCCAGGCTCCTCAAAAGAAATTTACCATACCGGTCAGATGGCCGCCACGGCCGACGGCCGGAGGTCGGGCTGCGGCTGCAGCGCGAGGCCATCGGCCGCCAACACCGGCTTCAAGGCCGCGATGGCGCATTCGAGCATCTTCTCGTCCGGCTCGCGCGTGGTCAGGCGCTGAAGCGCCAGCCCGGGCGCAATCAAGATGCGCACCCAGGGCCGATCTACCCGCGCGGCCGTGAAGCGCATGAACTCGTAGGCGATGCCCGCCACGACCGGGATCAACACGATCCGCGAAACCAGCCGCACGAGGAGATTGTCGAAGTGAAACGGCGCGAAGATGACCACCGCGATGAGCATGACCGAGAGGAGGAAACTGGTGCCGCAGCGGGTATGCGCGGTGCTGTAGCGCGCCACGACCTGAGGGCTCAGTGCCGCGCCGGCCTCATAGGCGTTGATCGTCTTGTGCTCCGCGCCGTGATAGGCGAATACCCGCCGAATGTCGGGCATAAAGCCGATGCCCCACAGGTAGAGGAGGAAGAGCGCCAGACGGATGACCCCCTCGACCGCGCTCACCGCCAGGCCGCCCAGGCCGGTCGGCGTGATCCACTTGGCCGCGGTCGTCGGCAGGAGAAAGAAGAGCGCCACCGCCAGGAGCAGCGAAGTGGCGACGGTCGTCCAGGCCACCGGACCGCTGAACTTGACCTCCTCCGCGCCCTCCTCTCTGAGCGCCACATCGGCCGACCAGAGGAGCGCGCGCATCCCCAGCCCCAGCGCATCCCACAACGTGCCCAGGCCCCGCACGAAGGGCCATTGGCCCCACTTTTGGGTATAGATCGCCGCGGTGAGCGGCTCCTCATGCACCACGATTTGCCCGTCGGCCGCGCGCACGGCCACGGCCATGCGCTTGCGGCCGCGCATCATCACACCCTCGATGACGGCCTGTCCGCCATAGTAGAACTTCGTCAAGGTCCATCCCTCACATATCACACTATCCGATTGTGCCGACATTGTACACGACGACCGCGGTCGTGTCAAAGCCGCGGCCACCCGCAAAACGTTCGCCGTTCGAGCATCATGCCTCGCCCCAGGCGCACGCCTACGCCGGTTCGATGTCGTCTGCGCCTTCCGCATCCCGGTCGGTTTCCAGGCCCAGGCAGATCAAATAGCCGCGGGCGCGCTCGGTGCGCGGGTAGCGGTTGACCAGCTTCCAGAAGCGCGGGCCGTGATTGGCCTCTTTCAAATGCGCCAGCTCGTGCACGATGATGTAGTCGCGCACCCAGGCCGGCATGGTCGCCACGCGATGCGAGATGCGGATGACGCCGGTGGAGGGCGTGCAACTGCCGAAGCGGTGTTGCTGGTTGGTCACGTAGCGGATCGCGGTCCAGCGCAACTGGCCGTCGAAATACTGGCGATTCAGCTCGGCGGCGCGGCGGGCCAGCGCGGCGTCATCGGCGGTCTCCTGGCGCTCGTGGCGGCGCAACACGCGCGCCTTCAGATTCTCGATGATCGGCGCGAGCTCGGCGTCGGTGGCCGCGGCCGGCGCCAGGATCTCCAGCACGGCGCCCCCTTCGACCAGCCGGGCCGACACGGTACGTCGCCGCCGATCACTGCGAACAATGCGAATTTGCGGATCGCGACTCATCGGGCTATGATACCATTCGATCGGAGGATCGCCAAAAGGAGAGCCATGATCGAAAGCATGAACCGCATCGCGCGCTTCTTCGATGCGGAATACGCAGACTACATGGAGGATCTGCCCGCGCTCCGGGCGTATGCGCAACGCACCGATGGGCCGCTGCTCGAGCTCGGCTGCGGGACCGGCCGGCTGCTCATCCCGTTGGCGCAGGCCGGCTACGCGGTGACCGGCGTGGACCTGAGCCCGGAGATGTTGCGCCGGGCGCGGGAGAAGGTCGCCGCGGCGAACCTGGCCGACCGCGTCACGTTGATCGAGGGGGACTATGCCACCGTGGCCCTGGGCGGACCTTACCGTTTCGCGTTCTGCGTCATGAACACCTTCCTGCACCTGACGACGACCGCTGCCCAGTTGCGGGCCTTGCGCCATTGGCGGCGACACCTGGCCCCGGACGGCCTGCTGTTGCTCGATGTCTTTCATCCCGACTTCCGACAACTGGCCGAGCTAGATGGCCGGTTGATCCACGACCGAACCTGGCGCGATGGGGAGTCGGGTGCCACGGTGATGAAGTTCGTCACCTGCACGGCCGACCCGGCCCGCCAGCTTCTGCACGTGACGATGCTGTACGACGAGATCGCGGCCGACGGCACGTTGCGCCGCACGGCCGCGCCTTATGAGATCTGCTATATGGGCCGGGCCGAAGCGAAGCTGGTGTTGGAGCGGGCCGGCTATGTGCTCGAGGCCGTGTACGGCGGCTGGGATCTGGCGCCCTTCGAGGGCAACCCCGACCGGATGATCCTGGTGGCCCGGCGTCGGGGCAATCAACAACAATGAACGGAGCGACTTCAGTGCGTCAATTCAAGACGTTGGTTTGTATCGTGGCCGTAGCGGCCATCGTCACCTTGGGTCTCGGCGGCTGTCGGAAAGAGGAAACACGACAGATCAGACAGGAGACCTTGCCGCAGGTCAGCGCGCCGACATCGCCGTTGCCCACGCCGAACACCCAGATGTCGCCGCTGCGCAAATAAAGGAGGTTCTCCAGCTTCTGGCGGGACAAGAGGCGTCTCCGCAATTTCGGATGCGGTTAGCCCCCACCCCTGACCCCGCCCCCTCGCAAGCGGGGGGCGGGGAATGCCCATTGGCATCAAGCTAAGGTTGCCAATAGGCCTGTTGCCGGTCATCACCCTC
>JBBIKA010000084.1:11137-16564 GCA_037445695.1 Chloroflexota bacterium | reverse complement strand
CATGTAGTCCGTTTTTGTTTGCGCGGGTGTAGACTGGGGGCAGACAAGCAAGGAGCACGCCGATGACTGACAGAGCCAACCCGCAAGACCAGCGCATTTACTGCCTCACCCTGCAGGGCGGGGTGGACGAGGAATTCGTGGCCGCCTATTGCCCGGCCGGGACCGCGCTGACCCGCGCGGGCGATGTCATCCGCCTGGCGAACATCCACGCCGACCAGGCGGGCATCGTCGGGCTGGTGCGCCACCTGCACAACCTGGGCTGCACCATCCTGGCCCTGGAGAGTTGAGCGGTTTGGCCACGAATTACGCGAATTGCACGAAGGAGATCCCATGCCGACCCAAACATTATCCCGTCGCCGTTTTCTGCAGGCGGCCGGTCTGACCATCGCCGGCGCGGCGCTGGCCTGTTCCGGGTTGGGCTACGCGGCCACTCGCACGCCGGCGGTCGAAACACCTGAACTCATCTTTGGAAAGGACGATCCTATGAACAATCGCATCCTCGTCGCCTACGCCACCCGCGCCGGTTCCACCGCCGAGATCGCGGCCGCCATCGCCGAGACCCTGGCCGCCCGCGGCTACGCGGTGGACGTCAAGCCGGTGAAGGAGAAGCCGAACCTGGCCGGCTACACCGCCGTGGTGCTGGGCAGCGCCATCCGCATGGGCAACTGGCTGCCGGAGATGGTGAAGTTCATCGAGGCCAACCAGGCCGCGCTCGCAGCCCTGCCGACCGCGCTGTTCACCGTCCACATGCTCAACACCGGCGACGACGAGGCCAGCCGGGCCGCGCGCGCCGCGTACCTCAAGGCCATCCGGCCGCTGCTGCCCGACGCCGAAGAGGTCTACTTCGCGGGCAAGATGGACTTCGCCAGGCTCTCGTTTCTCGACCGGGCCATCGCCAAAATGGTCAAGGCGGTGGAAGCGGATCAGCGCGATTGGGACGCCATTCGGCGTTGGGCCGGGACTGTTTCGATAAACTAAAGCGCGACGCCAACCCCCTGATGTAAAAAGAGTAACAAATGAACAACGCAAATCCACAATCAACAGCGAATCGCCGCAAGCAGATGGCGACCAATATGGGAGCGGGCCTGGCCCTGGGCGCGGCTCTTGGCGCAGCATTGGGCCATATTGCGCTCGGCCTTGCCATTGGCATCCTCGTCGGCGGGGCGGGGGCGGTCTGGCGGACGAGGCGGATATGAACACAGCTTTGAGATGGCTCATCCCCCTGATTTTTGTCTTGACCCTTATGGCTACGCTGGCGGGCTTGTGGCCCGCCAGCGGCACGCCCTACCCGCTGACCACCTTCCGCGGCGAGGAAGTGACCATCAACGCGCGCGGGCTCTACTATTGGGACACGGTCAGCTCGGCCGCGCAGATGCAGGCCAACGACCTGGTCGCGCTCGTCCTCGGCTTGCCCCTGCTGACGGTCTCCGCCTGGCTGGCGCGACGCGGCTCCCTGCGCGGGCGCCTGCTCCTGGCCGGCACGCTGGGCTTCATCCTGTACACCTACATCACGATGTGCTTCGGCGCGCACTACAACGCCCTGTTCCTGGTCTACGTTGCCCTGTTCAGCCTGAGCCTGTTCGCCTTCGTGCTGGTGATGATGTCCTTCGACCTGGAGACCCTGCCGGGCCGTTTTTCAGAAAAGCTCCCGCGCGGCTGGATTGCCGGGCTGCTCTTCTTCGCCGCCGCGTTCCTCTCGCTGGCCTGGCTGGGGCGCATCGCCGCGACCTTTGCGCCGGGGGCCGTCCCCCGCGCTGGATAACACCACCAGCATGTTCATCCAGGCGATGGATTTGGGCCTCATCGTCCCGGCCTGTGTCCTGTCCGGCATCCTGCTGCTGCACCGCCGGCCCTGGGGCTACCTGCTGGCCTCGGTGGGGCTGACCAAATTCCTGACTTTAGGCATCGCCGTCAGTCTGATGTCGCTGAACATGGTGCGGGTCGGCGTGCCGGTCAGCCCGGTGGAGTTGGTCATCTTCCCTGGCATGGCGCTGGCCGGGGTGGTGATGACCGTCGTCCTGCTCCGCCACATTTCCCTGGCCTCAACCTCGGGACAGGCCGTTTTCTGCGATGGGTTGCACGATCGAAGTCATCCCGGTATGGTATAATGAAGCCGATCGTTTCCCATAGAGAGGCGACGCCATGAACCCGCGCTACACGTTCACGTCCGCCATCCGCGCCGCGCGCGATCTGTTGGCGGCATGGGTGGCCGACGGCTGGCTGGAAATGGCCGACCCGGCCCGCAAGTCGCGCCGCTATCGTTTATCGGCAGAATATCGGCAGTTTATCGGCGAAATAACTGACCGTTGAACCGTGAAACGTTGCTTGGAGCCCTGGGCGAACACCTGAAGGACGAGGGCCGCAACGCCGAGCACTTTGGCCTCGTCTGGCCGGGCAAGCGCCAGGCGCGGCCGGGCGTGCTCGCACGCCCGGCCGCGGCGCGCTGATCCCCGCAGCTGGCGAGGGGTGAACGAGGCGACGACACGGCACACCTTCATCGGGGGAGACAACCTGTCAGCATGTTCATCTTCCCCCATCTTTTTGCTCAACACCTGCCGGACACTTACGTCCTGCTCCAGGCCGCCAATCTGGTGGTGCATCCAGCCGTCTCGCGGATTGTGTTGCACGGTTCGCGTGGACTGGCAGGCGGCGCCCGCCCTGATTCGGACATTGACCTGAGTCTGATTGTGGACTTGCCCCCTGGCTTGGGGCAGCAGAACTTGAGCCGCTCTTGCGTGCCGTCGGCGCACCGCCAACCCGCTCTGGCGCAGCCTATCTGCAAGATGCAAACCAGGCTTGCCTGAAATTCTTCGACCAAACCTTGAAAAACCTGGAGACCCAACCATGACTGCCTCCTATCCCCTCCTTGAACACGACTACAACACCGAGGCCAAACTCGAACCCTCGCGCATCATCAAGCCGCGCGACGTGCCTGAGCATTGCGTCATTTCGTTCTTCCGCGAAGTGAACGAAAAGGTCGCTTCCGAAAAGCAGGCTAAAGTCGCGGTGCCGAACCGCTGGGAAGACGGCGAACATCCCCTCTACGAGATCGAGCATCGCGGTCGGCGGCTGGCGTTCTTCCACCCTGGCGTGGGCGCGCCCCTCGCCGCTGGGCTGCTGGAAGAGGCGATTGCCTTCGGCTGTCGCAAGTTCGTCGTGGTGGGCGGAGCGGGGGTTTTGGTCAAAGGGCTGACGGTTGGCAAACTCATCCTGGTCGAGAGCGCCGTGCGGGATGAAGGTTTGTCCTATCACTACCTCCAACCTGGGCGGGAAATTGCGGCGCAGCCCCAAGCCTTGTCTAGCCTTCGCGCCGCGCTGGAAAGGCGCGGCCTCCCCTTTGTGAGCGGCAAGACCTGGACGACCGATGCGCCGTACCGAGAAACTCAGGCCATGATTGACGCGCGCCGCGCCGAGGGCTGCCTGACCGTTGAAATGGAAGCCGCCAGCCTGATGGCAGTAGCGCAGTTCAGGAAAGTTCTGCTTGGTCAGATTCTCTATGCGGGAGACGACTTGAGCGGCGAAAACTGGGACAAACGCGGCTGGCAGTCGCGCAAAGAGGTGCGCGAGAGCCTGTTCTGGCTGGCGGCAGACGCCTGCCTGGAGCTGTGACCGTGAGAAACCGACACACTACTCTCGTCCTGCTCATCGCCGTCATCCTGGCGATTTTTGTGGGGCGCACGCTGCTGGTCAAGGGTTACGACGCGCCGCTGCTCTCCGACATCTTCGTGGGCCTGACCGCGCTTGGCGCGCTCGGCGTCTGTGCGACGGGGTTTCGTCATTTGCAGCGCGGGGATTGGCTCGCCGCATTGGCCCTGGCCGTGTTGGTGGGCGTGGGGATGCGCTTCGCCACGCTCTTCTCGCCCTATCCGTTCTTCGGCCTCGTGCGTGACCGGGCCGGGCATGCGCTCGTGCGCGGCGCGCTCACGTTCATTCGTACGGGCCATTTTCTGCAACAGGTTGCACGATCGAAGTCATCCCGGTATAATTGGCGCAACTAACCCTGAAGCCGAACTTGAGCAGGAATATGGCCCGACTCGAAGACCTCACGCGCGGGGCTGCCGTGCGCGGCATCCTGCCGAACGGCCTCGTGACCGTGGTGGATGTCAAGTGGTACGGCACGTCCGTCATCGAGCTGACCTACAAGGACGCCGGCGGCCGGCCCGGCAATCAACTGCTCTATCGGGACGATGAACCCCGCCTGGAGGTCGTGAGCGCGGGCCGGCCGTGGAGCTTCGACGCCGACGGCGAGCTGCTGCGCCTGGTCTCGGAAGCGCAGCGCATCCGCCTGGCGCACCTGTTCGATCCCATCCTGGCCGTCCACACCTCGCTGATCGAGCCGCTGCCCCACCAGATCACGGCGGTCTACGAGAAGATGCTGCCGCGCCAGCCGCTGCGCTTCCTGTTGGCCGACGACCCCGGCTCCGGCAAGACGATCATGGCCGGGCTGCTCATCAAGGAGCTGTTGATCCGGGGCGACCTGCGGCGCTGCCTGGTCGTCTGTCCGGGAAGCCTGGTCGAGCAGTGGCAGGATGAGCTCTATCGGCGCTTTCACCTGCCCTTCGAGATCCTGACCAACGACCGCATCGAGGCGGCGCGCTCCGGCAACGTCTTCCAGGAGATGCCGCTCTTGATCGCGCGGCTGGATAAGCTGGCGCGCGATGACGAGCTGCAGGCCAAGCTGCTATTGACCGACTGGGATCTCGTAGTTTGCGATGAGGCCCACAAGATGTCGGCCTCCTACTTCGGCGGCGAGATCAGCTATACCAAGCGCTATCGGCTGGGGCAGAAGCTGGGCACCATCGCGCGGCACTTTCTGCTGATGACGGCCACGCCGCACAACGGCAAGGAAGAGGACTTCCAGCTCTTCATGGCGCTGCTCGACGCCGACCGCTTCGAGGGCCGCTTCCGCGACGGCGTGCACACCACCGACGTGTCCGACCTGATGCGCCGGCTGCCCAAGGAGCAGCTCCTCAAGTTCGACGGCCGGCCCCTGTTCCCAGAGCGGCTGGCGTATACCGTGTCCTATCAGCTCTCGCCCCTCGAAGCGCGGCTGTACCACGACGTCACCGAATACGTGCGGGAGGAGTTCAACCGCGTCGATGCGCTCGAAAACGAGGGGCGCAAAGGCACGGTCGGCTTTGCCCTGACCATCCTGCAGCGCCGGCTGGCGTCGTCGCCGGAAGCGATCTACCAGTCCCTCAAGCGGCGCCGCGAGCGGCTGGAGCGACGGCTGGCTGAAATCGAGCTGCTGAGCCGCGGCGCGGCCGTGCCCCTGCCGTCTGCCGAGATCGTCTCGCCGGACGACCTGGCCGACCTGGAGGACGCGCCGGCCGAGGAAGTGGAACAGGTCGAGGAGGAGCTGGTTGATCAGGCCACGGCCGCGCGTACGGTGGCCGAGCTGCGCGTCGAGATCGGCATGTTGCAGCG
>JBBIKA010000084.1:5827-11037 GCA_037445695.1 Chloroflexota bacterium | reverse complement strand
CAGGACAAAGAAGTCCAGGTGCTGGTGGCGACCGACGCGGCCGGCGAAGGCATCAACCTGCAGCGCGCCCACCTGATGATCAATTATGACCTGCCGTGGAATCCCAATCGGCTGGAGCAGCGCTTCGGCCGCATTCACCGCATCGGCCAAACCGAGGTGTGCCACCTGTGGAACCTGGTGGCGCAGGAGACTCGCGAGGGCGATGTCTACGGGACGTTGCTGCGGAAGCTGGAGCGCGAACGGGAAGCGCTGGGCGGCGCGGTGTTCGACGTGTTGGGCCGCGCGCTGGACGGCGCCGAGCTGCGCAAGCTGATGATCGAGGCGATCCGCTACGGCGACCGGCCGGAGGTGCGCGCTCGGCTGAACCGGGTGGTGGAGGACGCGTTGGACCGGGACCGGTTGCGCAAGCTGCTGGCCGACCGCGCCCTGGCGCACGACGTGATGGATGCCAGCGCAGTCGAACGCGTCCGCCTGGACATGGAGCGCCTGGAGGCGCGCAAGCTGCAGCCGCATTTCATCGCCAGCTTCTTCAAGGCGGCGTTTGCCCACCTGGGCGGCACCCTGCGGGAACGCGAGGCCGGCCGCTACGAGATTACTCACGTGCCGGCGGTCATTCGACAGCGGGACCGCATCATCGGCACCGGGGAGCCGGTGCTGACCCGCTATGAGCGCGTCTGTTTCGAGAAGTCGCTGATTGCCGTGCCGGGCAAACCGCTCGCGTCCTTCCTCTGCCCTGGCCATCCGTTGCTGGATGCCGTGATTGACCTGATGCTGGAGCGTTACCGCGATCTGATGAAGCAGGGCGCGATCCTGGTGCACGAGAATGATCCCGGCGAGGAGCTGCGGGTGCTGTTTTATCTGGAGCACAGCATCCAGGATGCGCGGCCTGATGCGAACGGCGGCCGGCGCGTGGTCTCCCGCCGCTTGCAGTTCGTGGAGTTGCCGTTGGAGAGCTTCTTAACGCAAGGACGCAAAGACGCAAAGGATTCAGAGAAACCTTGCGCCTCTGCGCCTTCGCGCCTTTGCGTTGATGCCGGCCCAGCCCCTTACCTGAACTATCGTCCTGTGCGCGACGCCGAACGCGACCTGCTTGCGCCGATCATCGCTCAGGCGCTCAATACCCAGGATTTGGAGGGCCAGGCCATCGCCTGCGCCATCCAGGACTTGGTGCCGAAGCACCTGGACGAGGTGCGCCGCGTGCGCGAGCCGCTGATCGCCAAGACGATTGCCGCGGTGAAGGATCGTCTGACCAAGGAGATCGCCTACTGGGATCATCGTGCCGAGGAGCTCAAGGCCCAGGAGCTGGCCGGCCGCGTCAATGCGAAGATCAACTCCGGCAAGGCGCGGCAGCGGGCCGACGAGCTGGAGGCGCGCTTGCGCGCCAGGCTGGCCGAGCTGGAACAGGAACGCCAGCTCGCCGCGCTCCCGCCAGCCGTTATCGGCGCCGCGTTGATCGTGCCCGGCGGCCTGTTGGCTCGGCTTCGTGGCGAACGCCAGGCCGCGCCGGCGCTCTTTGCCCGTGAGACCCAGCGCGTGGAAGAAGCCGCGATGGCCGCGGTAATGGCCGCCGAACGCAACCTGGGGCACGAGCCGCGCGATGTCCGCACCGAGAACCGGGGCTACGACATCGAGTCGGTCGTCAGGGGCCCTAACGCCGGCGATGATCGGCTGCGCTTCATCGAGGTCAAAGGCCGCATCTCCGGCGCGGAGACGGTGACGATCACCAAGAACGAGATCCTGACCGCACTGAACAAGTCGGACGACTGGATCCTGGCGCTGGTCGAGGTGCCGCCCGCGCCCGATTTCGCCGAGCCGCTGATGGTGGGCGAGGCGCGGACACCTTACGGCGCGCCAGATGGCTGCGTGGTAAAATATGTGCGACGTCCATTCACGCGCGAGCCGGATTTCGGCGCGACAAGCGTCAATTATAGCTGGCGTGACCTGTGGTCACGCGGGGAGGCGCCCGCATGACACGTTCTGCTGGTGGTGGGCTTCGACTGACCCATCTGTATCTTGAGAATTGGCGGAATTTCGTTCAGGTAGATATCGCGCTTCAACGCCGCGTTTTCCTGGTCGGCCCAAACGCGTCAGGGAAGTCCAACCTGCTCGATGCTGTGCGCTTCCTGCGGGATCTGGTTTCGGTGGGCGGCGGCTTTCAGGAGGCTGTGCGCCGACGTGGGGGCGTCTCCAAGTTGCGCAGCCTCGCGGCACGACGCTACTCCGACATCATCGTGCGGGCACGCATCGGCACGGATGAGCAGCCCGACATATGGGAGTACGAGCTGTGTTTTTCGCAGGATAACCGCTCTCGTCCCCTGCTGGCCCGCGAACGGGTGCTGAAGCACGGTCAGGAGATCCTCATCCGACCTGACGCGCAAGATGAACGCGATCCGGAACGCCTGACCCAGACGTACCTGGAACAGGTCAACGCGAATCTTGAGTTTCGCGAAGTAGCCGATTTTCTGTCCACGGTGCGTTACCTGCACATCGTGCCGCAGCTCATTCGCGAGCCCGACCGATCGGTGGGGCGTGCGAACGATCCCTATGGCGGTGACTTCCTCGAGCAGATCGCCAAAACCCAGGAGCGCACGCGCAAAGCGCGCCTCAGGCGCATCCTGGATGCACTCAAAGTGGCTGTGCCACAGCTCCAGGAATTGGAGTTGTGGCGCGACCCAGACAAAGGTACGCCCCATCTGCGCGGCAAGTACGAACACTGGCGGCCCCAGGGCGCCTGGCAGACGGAAGAGCAGTTCTCCGATGGCACGCTGCGGCTGATGGGATTGTTATGGGCCGCGCTGGACGGCAGCGGCCCGCTGCTGCTCGAAGAGCCGGAACTGTCGCTGCATCCCGATGTGGTGCGCTTCATCCCGCAGATGTTTGCGCGCATCCAGTCGAAGACCTCCCGTCAGATCATCGTCTCGACCCACTCGACAGACCTGCTGCGCGACGAGGGGATCGGGCTGGACGAAGTGCTGCTGCTGTTGCCCGGCGCCGAGGGCACGCAAGTGCGCCTGGCGGCAAGTTTCGCAGAGGCCAAAACGCTCCTGGAAGGCGGACTGACGCTGGCAGACGCGATCATCCCGCTCACGCGGCCGGCCCGAGTCGAACAGTTGGCGCTCTTCGGAGACTAGCCATGCCGAGCCACCTGGTCACGATAGCAGGTGCCGTCGAAGGCCCGGTAGACGAGGCAGTCCTGCGCAAGGTTCTGAACCAAGCGGGTGCTACTCTCTATCCGATACACGTCACCAACGGCAAACAAGAGTTGCTACGGCGCTTACCGGGCTTTAATCGAGCTGCGCGATCCGCGCCCTGGGTTGTGTTGGTGGATCTGGATCGTTCAGCAGACTGCGCCCCGCCCGCCCGGCTGAATTGGCTGCCGGACCCTGCGCCCTTGATGTGCTTTCGCATCGTCGTCCGAGCGGTGGAAGCGTGGCTGCTGGCCGACCGCACGGCGATTGCGGGTTACCTGGGCGTCCCGGTAGCGCGCATCCCGGCCGATCCCGAACGGCTGGATGATCCCAAGCAGACATTGGTCAACCTGGCGCGCCGGTCGAGCCGGCGCGAAATCCGGGAGGGATTGGTGCCTCGCCCGGAAAGCGGCCGGCAGGTCGGGCCGACATACACCTCGCACATGATCGAATACGCGCAGACGGCCTGGCGGCCGGAAGTTGCCGAGCAGACGGCCGATAGCTTGCGCCGTTTGCGGATGCGACTGGATGCACTGTGTCGCCCGGAATCGAGGCCTTAATGTTTCAGTTTTCAATGCCAAGAGCGACAACAACACAGAAAATCGAAACTTCGCGCCTTTGCGTCTTTGCGTTAGAATCTTCCGCATGACCATGAACCATCCGAAAAAACTCATCGAAGTCGCCCTCCCGCTCGAAGCCATCAACCGCGAATCGGCGCGGGAGAAGTCCATCCGCCACGGCCACCCGAGCACGCTGCACCTGTGGTGGGCGCGGCGCCCCCTGGCCGCGTGCCGCGCGGTGATCTTCGCGTCCATCGTGGACGACCCATCCGGCCACCCGGAGCAGTTCCCCACCGAAGAAGCGCAAGAACGCGAGCGCCAGCGCCTCTTCCGCCTCATCGAGGAGCTGGTCAAGTGGGAGAACGTCAACAACGAGGAGGTGCTGGGCCGGGCGCGCGCCGAGATCCTGAAGGCCACGAACGGCAACCCGCCGCCCCTGCTCGATCCTTTCTGCGGTGGCGGCTCGATCCCGCTGGAGGCGCAGCGGCTGGGGCTGGAGGCGCACGCCAGCGACCTGAACCCCGTCGCGGTGCTGATCACCAAGGCGCTGATCGAGATCCCGCCGAAGTTCGCGGGGAGGCCGCCAGTTAACGCAAAGGCGCAAGGACGCGAAGACGCAAAGGAAAATCAGGAAAAGCCTGGCATCTCCGCGCCTTTGCGTCTTGGCGTTGAAACCGACTGGCGCGGCGCAGCCGGCCTGGCCGAGGACGTGCGCTACTACGGCCGGTGGATGCGCGATGAGGCCGAGCGGCGCATCGGACATCTGTACCCGAAGGTCAAGCTGCCGAAGGAGCACGGCGGCGGCGAGGCGACTGTGATCGCCTGGCTGTGGGCGCGCACGGTGAGGTGCCCCAACCCGGCGTGCGGCGCGCAGATGCCGCTGGTGCGCTCCTTCGCGCTCTCGACCAAGCCGGGCAAGCAGGCATGGGTGGAGCCGGTGGTGGAGAGGTTTGACGCAAAGGCGCAAGGGCGCGAAGACGCAGGGGAGGATACTAACGCAAAGACGCAAGGGCGCAAGGACGCAGAGCAAGATACAGAAACTTTTGCGTCTTTGCGTCATAGCGTCTTTGCGTTAACTCCCCGCGTCCGCTTCGAGATCCGCACCGGCATCGGCAAGCCGCGCGCGGGCACGGTGAACCGCCGCGGCGCGACCTGCCTGTGCTGCGGCGCCGCCGTGCCGTTCGACCACATTCGCAGCGAGGGCCGGGCCGGCCGCATGAGCAGCCAGATGATGGCGATCGTGGCCGAGGGGCCGCACGGCCGCATCTACCTGCCGCCAAACGAAGAGCATGTGCGCATCGCCGAGTCGGCGGAGCCAACATGGCGGCCCGATGTTCCGTTGCCGCATAATCCACGTGACTTCAAGACGCCGAATTACGGCATGACGACGTTTGCTGACCTCTTCACCCCCCGCCAGCTCGTCGCGCTGACCACCTTCAGCGACCTGGTGCGCGAGGCGCGG
>JBBIKA010000084.1:0-5727 GCA_037445695.1 Chloroflexota bacterium | reverse complement strand
TGCGCGACCTCCAGCGCGGCAACATCGCGCCGGTGGACCTGGCCCAGGCCAGCATCGGCCCCGGCATGGCCATCTTCTCCCGCTACAAGCGCGTGCTGGAGGCGGACGGCTCGGCCATGACCGTGCGCACCGCGCTCGCGCTGATCAACCAGGCGCTCGACGCCTACCTGGCCGAGCAGGAAGGGGAGTACGACGCGGACACCCGCTGGGCGCTGGCCTGGTTCGAGCAGTTCGGCTTCGAGGAGGGTCCCTTCGGCGACGCCGAGACGTTGTCCAAGGCCAAGAACACCAGCGTCGCCGGCATGGTCGAGGCCGGCATCGTGGCCGCGCGCGGGGGCAAGGTGCGCCTGCTCCGCCGCGAGGAGCTGCCGGCCGACTGGGACCCCGGCGCGGATCGCCGCCTCACCGTCTGGGAGGTGACGCAGCAGCTCATCCGCACCATCCAGGAGCGGGGCGAGCCGGCCGCCGCCGCGCTGCTCGCGCAGGTCGGCGGCCTGGGCGACGCCGCGCGCGACCTGGCATACCGGCTCTACACGATCTGCGAGCGCAAGGGCTGGAGCGCCGAGGCGCTGCCGTACAACGGGCTGGTGGCGGCATGGAGCGAGGTGGGGCGGTTGGCGGTGGAGAGGGGGAAGCCGGTGCAGGAGAGGCTATTCTAATGCCAGGACGCAGAGGCGCAAGGGCGCAAAGGGAAAAAAGAAAAACTCTTTGCGTCTCTGCGTTTTTGCGCCTTTGCGTTAAAACCCACCACATCAGGAGGCTTCCATGAACGAGAACGAGATCAGCAAGCACATCGTCGAAAGCGCCATCGAAGTCCACCGCACCCTGGGCGGCCCCGGCCTGTTGGAAGACGTTTACGAAGAGGCGCTGGCCTGGGAATTGACGCAGCGTGGGCTGCGCGTGGAGCGCCAGGTCGTCACGCCGATCGTCTACAAAGGGCGCACCCTGGGGACGCCGCTGCGCCTTGACATGCTGGTCGAGGGCCTCGTGATTGTCGAAAACAAAGCGACCAACGCCTACAATCCGATCTACGAAGCCCAGGCGCTCACCTATCTGCGGCTGCGCAACCTGAAGCTGGCGCTCGTCATCAACTTCGGCGAGAAGTACGTCAGAGACGGTATCCATCGAGTGGTGAACGGGCTGTAACGCAAGGGCGCAAAGGCGCAAAGAAGAGAATAAATTTTCCATTGCATCCTTGCGTCTTGGCGCCTTTGCGTTAAGAAAAAAGAATAGATTTTCCCTTGCGTCCTTGCGCCTTTGCGCCTTGGCGTTAAGAAAAAAGAGAACAATTTTCCATTGCGTCTTTGCGTCTCTGCGTCTTTGCGTTGAGAAAGGAACCCACATGGCCACTACCAACCACGAACGCGTCGGCAAAGCACTTGACCTCCTGCGCCAGGGCTTGGCGCCCTACGTCGAGCGCGAGATGCGCGCCGCGTATGCGAACCAGTGGCGCAAGCAGGCCGCCTATAGCCTGAAGCGCGAGGACGACCTGCCCGACGACGAGCTCCTGGACGCGCACGCCCTCCTGGTCATCATGTGGGACCACTGGAACGAGGCGTTCAAGGGCACGCTCGGTTTCGCCGAACGCGCCCTGGTCAGCGAGCTGCGCGAGACCCGCAACAAGTGGGCGCACCAGGGGACCTTCTCCACCGACGACGCGTATCGCGCCCTGGACAGCATCGCGCGCCTGCTGACGGCCGTCTCCGCGCCCGAGGCGACCGAGGTCGAACGGCAGAAGCAGGAGCTGCTCCGCCTGCGCTTCGAGGAGGAAGCGCGCCGCGCGAGCCGTCACGCTGCCGTCGCGCCGGTAGAAGGCCGCCCTGCGACCGGATTACGCCCCTGGCGCGAAGTCGTCACGCCCCATCCCGATGTGGCCTCCGGCCGCTATCTCCAGGCCGAGTTCGCGGCCGACCTGTGGCAGGTGTACCTGGGCGAAGGCGCCGATGAGTACCGGGATCCCGTCCAGTTCTTCGAGCGCACCTTCCTCACCGATGGCCTGCGCCGGCTGCTGATCGGCGCGTTGCGCCGCCTGTCCGGCGAACCCGCCGATCCCGTGATCGAGCTGCAAACCAACTTCGGCGGCGGCAAGACCCACTCGATGCTGGCGCTGTATCACCTCTTTTCGGGCACGCCAATCTCCAAACTCCCCGGCATCGAAAACATGCTCCGCGACCACGGCGTGCAGCACTCCGAAATCCCCAATCCCCAATCCCCAATCCGCCGCGTCGTCCTGGTCGGCAACAAGATCTCGCCCGGCCAGCCCAGCCGCAAGCCCGACGGCACGTTGGTGCACACTTTGTGGGGCGAGCTGGCCTGGCAACTGGGCGGCGCCGAGGGGTACGCCGAAGTCGCCGAGGACGACCGCCGCGCCACCAACCCCGGCGATGCGCTGCGCCGGCTCTTCAACCGCTATGCGCCCTGCCTGATCCTGGTGGACGAGTGGGTGGCCTATGCGCGGCAGCTCCACGACCGCGCCGACCTGCCCGGCGGCAGCTTCGACACCCACTTCACCTTCGCCCAGACCCTCACCGAAGCTGCCAAGGCCGCCGATCGCACCCTGCTGGTCGTCTCCATGCCCGCGTCCGATATCGAAGTGGGCGGCGACCGGGGCCGCACCGCGCTCGACCGGCTGAAGAACGCCATCGGCCGGGTGGAGTCCCCCTGGCGGCCGGCCAGCGCCGAGGAAGGCTTCGAGATCGTGCGCCGGCGCCTGTTCCAGCCGATGAGCGATCCGGCGGCGTTTGCGGCGCGCGATGCCGTGGTGAGTGCCTTCGCCCGGCTCTACCGCGACCAGCCCCAGGAGTTTCCGGCCGAATGCCGGGAGGCGGCCTATGAGCGCCGCATGACCGCCGCCTACCCCATCCACCCGGAGCTTTTTGACCGGCTCTACACCGAGTGGTCGAGCCTGGACGAGTTCCAGCGCACGCGCGGGGTGCTGCGCCTGATGGCCGCGGTGATCCATGCGCTGTGGGAGCGCGGGGACGGCAACCTGCTGATCCTGCCCGCCACCGTGCCCATTGACGATCCCAACGTCCAGGCCGAGCTCACCCGCTATCTGGAAGACCACTGGGTGCCGGTGATCGAAAAGGACGTGGACGGCCCGAACAGCTTGCCGCTGGCGCTGGACCGGAGCAACCCCAACCTGGGCCGCTACTCCGCCTGCCGCCGCGTCGCGCGCACGATCTACATGGGTTCCGCGCCCACCGCCAAGACGCGCAACCCGGGCATTGACGACCGCAACGTCAAGCTCGGCTGCGTGCAGCCCGGCGAAACGCCGGCCACCTTCGGCGACGCGCTGCGTCGGCTGGCCGATGCGGCCAACCACCTCTACGTGGACCGCAGCCGCTACTGGTTCAGCACGCAACCCAGCGTCAACCGGCTGGCGCAGGATCGCGCTGCGCGCATAGATGAGGACACCGTTCACGAGGAGATCGTGCGGCGGCTGCGCGAGGACCGGGCGCGAGGCGACTTCGCCGCGGTCCACATTGCGCCGCTCGCAACGGCCGACGTGCCCGACGAGCCGATGGCGCGTCTGGTCGTGCTGCACCCGAAACACCCCCACGTGTTTCGCTCCGCCGACAGCCCCGGCCGGCAGCAGGCCGCGGCGATCCTGGCCGGCCGGGGCGCCGGCCCGCGCCTCTACCAGAACATGCTGGTCTTCCTGGCCCCCGAGAAAGCGCGACTGGCCGAACTGGCCGAGGCCGTCCGCAGCTATCTGGCCTGGAAGTCCATCTACGACGAACGCGACGCGCTGGACCTGGGCGCGTTTCAGCGCAGCCAGGCCGAGACCAAACTCAGACAGGCCGATGAGACCGTGCGCGCCCGCATCGGCGAGACCTACGCACTGGCCCTGACGCCGACACAACCTGATCCGCAGCAGCCTGAACTGGTCTGGGACGAGAGCCGCCTCCAGGGGCCGGACCCCCTGGCGGTGCGCATTGGACGCAAGCTCAAAAACGACGAGCTGCTGATCACCCGCTTCTCGGCCGCGCGGCTGCGGATGGAGATGGACCGTTACGGCCTGTGGGGCGAGGGCGACCACATTCCGCTGAAACAGCTCTGGGAATACTTCGCGCGCTACCCCTATCTCCCGCGGCTGCTGAACGCCGACGTCCTGCTTGGCGCCGTTCAGGACGGCGTTGGCCAGACCGCCTGGACCGAGAACTTCGCCTACGCCGAAGGCTACGATGCTGGGCGCGGCCGCTATCTCAACCTTAAGGCCGGGATCGCCGGCAGCGTGGTCATAGACGACCGCAGCGTGCTGGTGAAGCCCACGGCCGCCCTGGCCCAGATCCGCCTGGATGAAGAAGCAGCCGCGGCGCGCCAGCGGCCTGCCCGGCCTGGCGGCGGCGATCAACCGTCAGACGGCGGCCGGGGCGAACCGCGACCGGCGGACCGGCCACGAACCGGAGGCGACGTGACGCCCCCGGCCGAGCGTCGGTTGCGCCGCTTCTACGGGACGGTCGAGATTGACCCGTTGCGCGCCGGCCGCGATGTGGGCCAGATCGCCGAAGCGGTCATCCAGCATCTGGCCGGCCAGGTCGGGGCGCGGGTGAAGGTGACGCTGGAGATCGAGGCCGAGCTGCCGGATGGCGCGCCGGATAGCCTGGTGCGCACAGTAACGGAGAACGCGCGGACGTTGAGGTTCAGGAACGCGGAGTTTGAGTAGCGACACTTTCCTGAAAATCACGTGCCAGGCGCTCTGCGAGATGCCTGGCACGTGGCGCCGGCCGCGGCATGAGTGGGTTGCACGATCGAAGTCATCCCGGTATGGTATAATGAAGCCGATCGTTTCCCATAGAGAGGCGACGCCATGAACCCGCGCTACACCTTCACGTCCGCCATCCGCGCCGCGCGCGCTCTGTTGGCGGCATGGGTGGCCGACGGCTGGCTGGCAGTGGCCGACCCGGCCCGCAAGTCGCGCCGCTATCGTTTATCGGCGGAATATCGGCAGTGTTCCCTGTCTGGAAATCTAGAGGCGGACGTCTCAAGGATTGAGTTGGTTTGACAGATGCAAGCGTGCAAGCAACAATTCCTATGAATCACTGACACAACGGCTGTGTGTGCCATTGCGCCACACCCGACGGGTCGCGCTGACCCTTCGGGTGTGTTTGTTTAACCCGCCGGCAGATCGCTGGCAGATCGCTGACAAAAGTGTGGGAACCCGCGGCGTGGATCGCGTATGATGCAAGCGAGAGGATGCGCCATGCGCCGAAGGCTGAGCGTGATCGGGCTGGTGGTGGGGCTGGCGCTGATCGTGGCCGCGATCGCAAGCAGCCGAAGGCAGGCGACCGTAACGATCATCTCGCCGCCCGAAGGGGTGTCCGTGCCGGCCGGCCAGGCGGTGGAGGTGCGCTATCGCGTGGACGGCCCGGCCCAGGGCGCCGGGCTGCAGTGCGACGACGGACTGGCGGTGACCGATCTCGTGCCCGCCGGGCAGGAGCTACGGCGCACCTGGATCCCGGTCAGCGTCGGCCGGGCCTGTTGCACCGCCACCGCGCTCGACGGCCGCGGCGCGGCGCTGGCATCCGCGCGCCGCTGCCTGGACGTGGAGCCGGGCGGATCGTCCGTCCGACTGGGCGGGCCCTGATTGATCGCCCGCGGCGACCCATCGCCGCAAGCCGAAAGCGGCTTTGGATTGCGGGGACGTGTCCCCGCTTTTCGATCAAGAGCGGCGACATATCGCCGCAATCCAAAAGCGGCGTCGTGCCGCCGCAAGCCGAAAGC
>JBBIKA010000083.1:7162-16718 GCA_037445695.1 Chloroflexota bacterium | reverse complement strand
CCCGCCGCCGTCAGGCGAGCGGGAGAGGGGAGGGGCAAGGGGAGGGGTGAGGGCGCTAATACAGCCCTCGCCCTCGCTTAAGTTGACGCATATGCCCCAACCCCTCCGCCAATTTGGCGGAGGGGTTGGGGCGGAGGCAAAGTAGCGCTATTGGAAACTCGTCAATAGCCCCACATGATCCGAAGCCCACAGCCAGCCTCCGGCCGTACGGAACGGCTGATCCAGCACCCGTTGAGCGGCGATCACCCGCAGAGAAGGAGCGGCGCCAGGCACAAAGAACAGATAGTCAATGCGCTTTTCCAACGTCTCAGCGGGGCCGGCAGTCAGATCGTCCACACAGCAGGTTGCGCCCTCCTCTGTCGAGTGAACGGCCCGGTAGGTGTCCATCCACTGTCGGCTGAGCGTCCGAATCTGAGGAGACTCCTCGGTGGCATTGAAATCGCCGGCCACGATGATCGGTCGGCCCTCACCCTGGGCCGCGACGAAGGCCAGCAGCGACATGGCCTGGGCCGGGTTGATCTCCGCCGCGGTGGTGAGGTGGGTCACCACGACGCGCACATCTCCCCACGGCGTCGCCGCCGTGGCGGCCAAGGCCACCCGATGCTCGAAGAAGTGCGCCTGGGGCCTCAGCTCGCTGAAAGCGACCTCGCGCAGGGGATAACGGCTCAGGATGGCCTCGCCCTCCTCGAACAGGATCGCGTGCCGATTGCCGTTGGCCCTCAGATACACGTAATTCATGCCGGTGCGGCCGGCCAGATGGCGGGCGCCGTCGCGCAGTTGGAGCGTCCACGGCACCTCCTGGAGGCACACCAGGTCGGCATCCTGGCGACGAATCTCGTCCGCGATCAGATTCAGGCGCTGAGGCAGATACAGAAAATGCGGAAAGTCGTGCAAGACGTTGACCGACATCACCCGCAAGGGTCCGCTCCGCCGCGGCCCATCAGGCGCGCAGCCGGTCGGACAGCCCGCCGCCTGGGTGCCGGCGCGGCTCACGTTGAGGAGCCACCAGACCACCAGCAGGCCGGCGATCACGATCCAGCCCCAACGCCGGAAGACGATCCACACCCGCACCTTACCCTCCTGTGGCCATGCCAACCGCGTCGTAGGGTTGCACCTCCACGCCGATGCCGTGCATGATGCACGCGGTGGAGGCCACCGTCCCCACGGTGGCGGTGAGCATGTTGGCCGCGCCGGCCACGTCCACCCCGGCGGCGTCCAGCTCTACCCACATCCCCTCCGCCAGGCTCACCACGCCCGGCATGATCCCCGTGGACAGGCGAACCGGCACGCGCACCATGCCCTGCTCATTGAAGACGGCCGCCAGGTCGCCGTCGGCCAGGCCGCGGGCGGCCGCATCCGTCGGATGCATGATCAGCGCGTGATCAGCCCGACCGCGCAGTTCGGGGATGTTCCAGCCCTGCGAGTGGGTGAAGTGCGGCGACTTGGGAGTGATCAGCCGCAGCGGGTAGCGGTCATCGGCCGGCGCCGGCTGCCAGGTGGGGATGGCGGGGAGGCCGGTGTCGCGGTGGTACCGTTCGCTGGCAATCTCCACCTTGCCCGACGGCGTGCGCAGGGGATAGCGAAGCGGATCGGCCGCGAAATCGGCCAGGCCCACCCGCTCCTGCTCCGGCGCCAGGTAGATGCCGGTGCGCCGAAACTCCTCGGGGTCGGGGATCTCCGACTCCGCGATGAAATGGGCGATCCAATCCTCTGCGCTGCGCCCCTCGGTGAACGCCGGGCCGAAGCCCAACCGATCGGCCAGCTCGCTCAGCGCGTCGTAGTCGCTGCGCGCCTGGCCGGCCGGCGGCACGATCTGCGGCCGGTAGAGCAGATAGTTGCCGGCCCACGGGATGCCGATCTCCTCCTTCTCGAAGGGGGACGCGGCCGGAAGCACCACATCACAATAGCGGGCGGTCGGCGTCAGAAACAGCTCATGGGTCACGGCAAAATCGAGCGCCTCGAACGCCCGCACGCTCTTGCGGATGTCCGCGCCCTGGTTCAAGAAGTTGCTGCCCAGGTTATAGACCGCCCGGATGTCCGTGGGATAGCCGCCCCGCCGGCCCTCCAGGATGGCATCGGGCCAGCGCACGAGCGGCACCCGTGCCACCGCGGCGCCGGCCGGCACCGGCAGCCGACCCACCCGCAGGGTGGGCAACATGTTGTTGATCGCGCCGGTGGAGCCGCCCCGGCGGCCGAAGTTGCCCGTCGCGATCTGCAGCGCGACGGCCAGGCGATAGGTCTCTTCGCCGGCATAGACCCGCTGGATAGAGTAGCCCGGAAAGAGCATGGCCGGCTTCGCCGCGGCATACGCGCGGGCAAAGCGCACGATTTCGTCGGCCGGAATGCCGCAGAGCGGCGCAGCCCACGCGGGCGTGCGCGGGATACCACCATCCCAACCCATGACGTAGCGCTCCAGATCGGCGAAGCCGCTGCTGTGGCTCGCGATAAACGGCCGATCGGCCAGATCCTCGGCCAACAGAACGTAGAGCACGGCCAACATCAGCGCCGCGTCGGCGCCGGGCCGGCAGGCCAACCACCAGGTGGCCGCGTGTTCGACCGTTGCCGAACGCCGGGGGTCAATGACCACGATCGCCGCGCCGCGGCGCTTCGCCTCCAACACCCGCGACGGCACCTCGGTGCCCTGCCGCGTCTCCAACACGTTGGCGCCCCACAGGATGATCATGGCCGCATCCCGCATCGTCGCGGCATCGAAGCCGGCGCGCGACGCATCTTCGCCCAGCAGATAGGGCAGAGCGAAGCGGGCCGCGGCCGAACTGTAGTTGCCGACCGTCCGAGTGCAGCCGCCGAAAAAGTGCATGAAGCGCAACAGCAGCGCATGGGTGGCGTGCAGCGCGCCCGTGGCGCCCGCGCTGCCCATGCACAGCACCGCGGTGGGGCCGTGCCTCGCGCGGATCTCCCCCAGCCGATCCGCGATCAAGCCGAGCGCCTCGTCCCAGTCGGCCTCGCGGAACTGCCCGGCCCCGCGCGGCCCGGTGCGGATGAGCGGCCTCAGGATCCGATCGGCCGCGTTCTGGCTGAGGGGCAGGTCGAAGCCTCGCCGACAGCCTTTCAGATGGCGGTCGCCGGCCGGATTGTTGATCACGCGCGTCACGCGGCCGGCCTCGACCGTCGCCAGAAGCGGACAGGCATCGCCGCCGCAATCTTTGCCGCAGAAAAAGGGATGGGTCGTCATACGCGCTCCTCCGGAAGTGCTTCGCCGCCGGCCGCGGGCACTGCGCCATATCCGCCGCCGCCCGGGGTGGCGATGCCGATCCGCTCGCCGGCGCGGGCCGCAAACGTCACCTTGCCCGGCAGAGGCCACCGCTCTTCCCGGCTCCCTTCTTCCGTCGGAAGCAGGGAGTTTGCCGCATCTCCGCTCTGCACGGAAGGAGGAACAGGTGGGGCCGCAGGCAACCGCCAGTTCTCGCCGACCGCGCCCGGAGCGCCGCCGGCCAGGCCGTAGGGCGCGTGCCGCCGGCGCTCCGCGAGGATCGTCACGGTGGCATCGGTCAACAGCTCCACCTCGCGGTAGAGGCCATCGCCGCCCCGACGTTTGCCCGCGCCGCCCGACCCGCGGCGCAGCTCGTAGCGCGTCACCCGCAGCGGATAGGCATACTCCAGCGCTTCGACCGGCGTGTTGAGGGTGTTCGTCATGTGCACATGCACGCCCGACAGGCCATCGGCGTCCGGCGCGGCGCCCATTCCGCCGCCGATCGTCTCGTAATAGGCGAAGCGCTCGCCGGTACGCGGATCAAGGCCGCCGATCACCAGATTGTTCATGGTGCCTTGCGATGCCGCGGGGACCAGCTTGGGCAGAGCCTGGGCGAACGCGCCCAACAACACATCCACGATGCGCTGCGAGGTCTCCACGTTGCCGGCGGCCACCGCGGCCGGGAAGCGCGCGTTCACCAGCGTGCCTTCCGGCAAGATGACGTGCACCGGTCGAAAGATGCCGGCGTTGGTCGGCACAGCGTCGTCGCCGGGTCCTCCCTGGCTTGGCCACAGCGGCGCCAGCAGGCAACGCACCACGTAAAAAACCGCGGAGAGGGCCACCGAGCGCACCGCGTTGACCCCGCCCAGGGCCTGGGCCGCGGTGCCGGTGAAATCTACCCACAGTTCGCCGTCGCGCGCCTCCACCGTTACGGTGATGAGCAAATCTTCCCGGCCGAAACCATCGTCATCGAGCACGTCCGTGAAGCTGAAGCGACCGGCCGGCATCCGGCGGATCAGATCGCGTGTGAGCCGTTCGCCGTACGCGCACAGGTGAGCCATGTAGGCGATCAGCCGCGCCGCGCCGTAGCGGTCGGCCAGCTCGCGCAGCCGGCGCTCGCCGATGCGTTGCGCGGCAATCTGCGCGGCCAGGTCGCCGCGGCGTTCGGCCGGCGTGCGGCTGTTGCGCGCGATCAGGTCGAGCACGCCCTCGTTCAGTTGGCCGCCGGCCTGGAGCAGGATCGGCGGAATGATCAGCCCTTCCTGGTACAGCTCGGTCGCCAGCGGCATCGAGCCGGGGGCCATGCCGCCTACATCGGCGTGATGCGCGCGGCTGGCGACATAGCCGAGCAGTTCGCCCCCCTCCGCCGCGTAGACCGGCGAAACCATCGTGATGTCGGGCAGGTGCGAGCCGCCGAAGTAGGGATCGTTCAACACGACGATATCGCCCGGCCCCAGGCGGCCGAAGCGTTCCAGCGCGGCCGCCACCGAGAGCGGCATCGCGCCCAGGTGGACGGGGATATGCGCGGCCTGCGCGGCCATCTGCCCGGCCGGATCGAACACCGCGCACGAGAAGTCGCGGCGCTCCTTGATGTTGGGCGAGAAGGCCGTCCGGCCCAATGCGCCGCCCATCTCCTCGGCCACCGCGGCCAACAGGCACTTCATCACCTCCAGCAGGATCGGATCGTAATCAGGCATCGCGCGTCCTCTCGCACACCAGATTGAGCCATGCGTCCACGCGCGCCCGCCAGCCGGGCGGGATGACCGTCGTAGCGTCCTCCTGGACCACCAGCGCCGAGCCGACGAGCTCATGCCCCGGCGCCAGCCGCGACCGTTCGTAGACCGGAGCAACCGACCACTCGCCGCCGACCGCCAGCAGCGTCTCGCCCACCTGGGCCGGCCGCGGATCGGCCGACGGCGCCGGCGGCGGCTGGGGGAAGACGGGCTTGGGTCGCCCACCGATCGCGGTCACGCGCACGTTCACCAGCTCTACAGGCGCGTCGGGCCGGGCATAGCCGTAGCGCTGCTCATGCGCCGCGTGAAAGCGCCGGCCGGCTTCGGCCGGATCGCCGTCTTCCAACGGCACGGTCAGCTCGAACGACTGGCCGCGATAGCGCAGGTCGAGCGCGGTCTCCAGGCGGATCGCGTTATCCGGGAACCCCGCGGCCGCGACGGCCGCCCGGGCCGCGGCCAGGAGTGGCGCGGCCGCCCGGGCCAACGCCTCGGCCGTCGTCTCGGCCAGAGACCACATGAGGGTGCGCGAGCGATCCACGGTGAAATCGGCGAGCACCAGGCCCAACGCTGAGAGGACGCCCGGCGTGCGCGGGATGAGCACGCGGCCGATGTGGAGCGCCGCGGCCAGGTCCAATGCGTGCATCGGCCCCGCGCCGCCGAACGGCACCAGGGTGAAGTCGCGCGGGTCATGGCCGCGCTCCACCGAGATGACGCGCATGGCCTGCTCCATGGCCGCGTTCGCCACGCGGATCACCCCTTCGGCCAAGGCCAGGCGCGTGAGGCCCAACCGGCCGGCCAGCCGATCGGCGGCTTCCTCGGCTGCGCCGACGTCGAGCGCCATGCGACCACCCAGAAAATGGCCGGGGTCCAGGCGGCCCAACAGCAGGTTGGCGTCGGTCACGGTGAACTCGCGGCCCCCGCGGCCGTAGCAGGCCGGGCCGGGTTCGCTGCCGGCGCTCCCCGGCCCCACGTGCAGCGCGCCGGCCGCGTCGGCCCAAGCGATCGAGCCGCCGCCGGCGCCCACCGTGTGGATATCTATCATCGGCACGCGCACAGGCCATCCCTCGATGCTCCCCTCGCTCGTGCGTCGGATCTGGCCGTCGGCCAGCGACACGTCGGTGGAGGTGCCGCCCATGTCGAAGGTGATGATCCGCGTGTAGCCGGCGAGCGCGGCCACGTGGAACGCGCCCGTCGCGCCGCCGGCCGGCCCGGAAAGGAGCGTCCGCACCGCCTCCCGTCGCGCCGCATCGGCGTCCAGGATGCCGCCGGAAGATTGCATGATCCAGAGGGGAGGGGCCGGGGAAGAAGTCAACCGTTGCAAGTAGCGCGCCATCAGCGGCGAGACATAGGCATTCAAGACGGTCGTCGAGGCGCGCTCGAACTCCCGGAATTCGGGCAAGATCTCGGATGAGAGCGAGACCGGCAGGCCGCGAGCTGCAGCCAGGCGCTTGATGATCTGCTCGTGAGAGGGATTGACGAAGGAGAAGAGCAAGCAAACCGCCAGCGCTTCCGCGCCCGCGGCGACGGCGCGCTCGAGCACATCCTCGACTTCGCGCTCATCGAGCGGGATCACAACCTGGCCCGTAGCCGCCACGCGCTCCGTCACCTCGAACCGCAGTTCGGCGGGCACAGGGGTCCAGCGCGGGGGAAACGCCAGCCGGTAGAGCGCGGGCCGCGTCTGGCGACCGATGGCGAGCAGATCGCGGAAGCCGCGCGTCGTGATCAGAGCGATGCGGGCGCCGGCGTGCTCCAGCACGGCGTTGGTGGCGACGGTCGTGCCGTGCGAGATGACCGCCCGGCCGGCCACCTCCAGCGCCTCCAGGCCGCCGCGCAGCGCCACCGCCGGGTCGCTGCGCGTGGAGAGCAACTTGTAGATGCGAAGCTGCTCTCCGTCGAAGTAAACGAAATCGGTGAACGTCCCGCCGACGTCCACGCCCACGACAGGAGTTTGCAAATCAAGCATAGACGAATCTTACGAACGCGGACCCACAATGCATCGGTAGCGATGCTCGACATAGTCAAACCATTGCCCCTCGAACGCCCGGATCAAGGTGGTGTAGACCTTCACCCGCACTTCGTTGTGGCCAGGGCGCAGCTCCCCGGCGGGCAACTCGAGCGAACGCGGCTCCCAGGCCAAAACACGCCACGGTCCGGCGTTGAGCGAGATCTCGCACGCCTCATGGAACGGCGCCGCGGTCACGAACTGCGCCAATACCCGCTCGCCGTCCGGGATGCTCGCCAGGTCAAAAGCGAGCCCATACTCGATCACGCCCGCGTAGAACGGCAGGCCGTTCGCCTCATAGGTCTCGAAGCCGCCCATTTCGGGCCGTTCGACCAGGCCGAACGGGTCCAGAGAAACACCGAAGTCGCCTGCCAGATAGAGCGGATTGAGCAGGCCGCCTTCGGGCCGCGCGTCGGCGATCTCAATCCGCAACGTGTTCGGGCCAGGGCGCAACATGGCGGTGATGTCGCAGCCGAGACTGCCGTGCACATGGGTTGCTGTGGGCCGGAGGTCGTCGGCCGTCAACGGGCCGACGTCGTTGAGCCACAGCCGCCAATCACCGACGATGGAGCCGGGCTCCATGACGAACTCGACCGGGCCGGCATACGCGTGCGCGAAAGCGGCCTCATAGCGCACATGCAGCGCCGGCCACTCCAGTTCGGGCTCGTGGCCGAAGTAACGTTGCACGCGGGGCGCAAAGCGAAATCCGCCGCGCTCCAACTGATCGCTGAGCGGAACGGCCGGCACCACGGCCGTCTGCTGCGCCGCGGCGGCCTCGTCCAACAGCGTCATCCGCCATTCGGCCAGGCGCAACAGATTGGGATTGAGCGGCCGCACGCGCGCCGGGCCGGCCAGGGGAATGGCGACAGCGGCAGGGGGACGCGACGCCAAAGGAAGAGCAGGCGCCGAATGGACCGCAGCAGCGCCGCGCGGCCCGCCGCCTTCGTCACCCCCGGCATTGTCATCCGCCGCGAGCAAGAACGACTCGAAGGCCGCGACCTGGCGCACGATCTGCCCATCGCGATACTCCAACTGCGGCGACCGCTCCGGGTCGAGCGGAATCTCGCGCAAGGGCCGGCCGGCATCGAGCACAACCTGCAACGGCTCGGCGCCGGTGTTGAGCACGAACCAAAGGGTGCGGCCGCCGCCCACGCGCTTGACGACCCAAACGGCGCCCACCTCCGATTGGGCTTCGGCTTCCCCGCCCTCCCGATCGCCACAAGCAGCCGCCTCTTCCCGGTGTTGGGCGCACGGAGAAGCAGCCGCACCGGCCGACGGCCGAGGATGGGCGAGCCGGCGCACGCTCAGGCCCGGCGCGACAACGGCCCGTATGGCAGCCAACAGGGCGTCGGCTGCAAAGTCGGGGGCGCAACGGATGATGTGGCCGCCGGCCGCCGCGAACTGCGCCAGCCATTCGGCCAGCGCCGGCTCGATCACGCGCATCGGCGGGACGATGACCAGCTTGATCGCCAGGTCGGCCACGCGGAGCACGCCTCCCTCGATCCGGCCTGCCTGCAGGATGTCGCTATCCGCAAAGTGGAAATCCAGGTGATTGGCCATCAGGAGCGCCTGCAGGCGGACGTAGGCTTCCAGGTCGGGACGGGTCGGCAGGCCGGCCGTCGGCTCGACGACCAGGATCTCGGCGTCTATGTGCGTACCCTCGAAGAGCTGACCGATCCGCTTCACGTGGTCGGCCAGCTTGCCGAACAACGGCCAATAGGGCGCCTGAAAGAAGAAGGTGGGCGGCGCGTCGTGCTTGCGCAGGGCATGGGTGCTATAAAAGAAGCCGTGCGGCACCAGGAACCGAATCCCGGCCAGGAGCTGGCCGTCGGCCATCAGCTTCGCATCTTGCAAGGTGCCGCTCCAGCCGAGGCTATGGTAACACTCATCGAGCGCGCCCTCCTTGCCGTAAAAGTAGGCGGCCGAGGCAGTCGCTTTGGCGTTCTGGCGCAAATGCGGCCCCAGCAGGTCGAGCGCCGCGCCGGCCTTGGTGTGGCCCGGCTCGCAGCCGGGGATGTCCATGTAGCGCAGTTGCGCCATCCGCAGCGAGGGCTTCTCGCCCGCGTACGCCAGTCCGGCCGCCCGGCACCAGCCTGCGATCGGCTCTTCCCACGCCGCACAGAAGAGCTTGTATTGCAGCCGCCGCAGGTCATGGGCCACGCGCAGGTGATCGGGATGCGTTGCATCCTGCAGGGCCGGCAACAACGGCAACAGGTCGTAGCCGTATTCTGCGCGAAACAGGTCGGGCAAGCGGGCCGACCAGCCGGGTTGGACTTCGTCCACGAAGATCCAACGAATGGCCTTGCCGAACTTCTCGCCGTAGCGCCGGCGATAGCGCTCATGCGTCAAGCGGATGAACTCGGCCACGGCCGCGGGGTTGAGCACGTCGGCGAAATGGCCCCAGTACTTGTGATGCGTCACCTCGGCCTGGACGCTGACGAAGATGCGATGCGGCCGTTCCGGCAGCGTCGCCTCGAGCACGGGCGTCGGCCGGCTGGCGAAGTAGCGCTTTTGATTGTAGCGCGTGAGGCCGGTCTCGCGATAGGAGTCAACGAGGAGGAGCGGGCCGATATGAGCGGCCAGGTCTATGCCGGCCGACCAGTCGGGACG
>JBBIKA010000083.1:0-7062 GCA_037445695.1 Chloroflexota bacterium | reverse complement strand
CAGCTCGGTGGCGTGAAATTCGGGCCGGCCAAGGGTCACCAGGCCGCCGGCGACCCCGCTCGGGTACGGATACTCGTCGTACAGGTGGACGACCAGGCCGTGCTCTTCGGCCGCGGCGACCGCAACATCCACCAGCGCGAAGAACGCTTCGGACAGGTAGGGTTGGCCCAGGCCTTGGCGCGGGTGGATGAAAAAGCCGGCCACGCCCTGCCGCGCCATCTCGGCCACCTGGCGGCGGATCTCGTCGGCCGACAGGCGGTCGTTCCAAAACCAGAAGGGATAGAAGCCTACGGGCAGGTGATCGGTCATGATCGGGAAGAACGGATGCTCTCCAGGGCCGCCAATATCGCCGCGCTCTCGATGCCTTCGGCGATCGTCACTTCGCCGATGCGCCTGATCAGGATAAAGCGCAGGGCGCGGCCGCGGCGCTTTTTGTCGGTGCCCATGGCCGCGAGCGCGGCCTGCGGGTCGAAGGCGTGGCCGGTCGGCAGGCCCAGGCGGCCGAGCGCCTGGCGGATGTGGCCGGGCAAGGCAGGGTCGCAATAGCCGAGCGCGGCGCTCATCTCGGCAGCAGCAATGGTGCCCAGGGCCACCGCTTCGCCGTGACGCAGGGTATAGCCCGAGAGGAGTTCCAGCGCGTGGCCGAAGGTATGGCCCAGGTTCAACCAGGCCCGCTCGTCCAGCTCGAAGGGGTCGCGTTCGACGATGCGCGCTTTCACGCGCACGGCATCGGCGATCATGGCCGTCAGCGAGGTCGGGCCGGCCGCGGCGAGCTGCGCGAACAGCCGCGCGTCACCGATGATGCCGGCCTTGACGATCTCGGCCAGGCCGGCGCGGAATTCGGCTCCCGGCAGGGTGCGCAACAGGTCGGGATCAATCAGCACCACCGCGGGTTGTTTGAACGCGCCGACCAGGTTCTTGCCGGCCGGCAGGTCTACGGCCACCTTGCCCCCTACGCTGGCATCCACCATGGCCAGCAGGCTGGTGGGGATCTGGACGAAGGGCACGCCGCGCAGCCAGGTGGCCGCCACAAAGCCCGCCAGATCGCCGATCACCCCGCCGCCGAGCGCGATCACCGGCTCGCCGCGCGCCAGCCGCGCCTCGGCCAGGCGGGCATACAGGCCGGCGGCCGTATCGAGCGTCTTGTATGGTTCGCCGTCGGGGATGGTCAGGACGATCGGCTCGAAGCCGGCGGCGGCCAGCGAGCGACCCAATGCTTCCGCGTAATGCCCGCCGACCACCTCGTTGGTGACGACCGCACAGCGTCCCGGCCTGATCCCGGCGGCGGCAATGCGCGATCCGGCCTCGGCAAGGAGGCCAGACGCGATCAGGACGGCATAGCCGGGCGCCGGCAGCGGGTCGGTCGCCAGGGGCCTTTCCGGTGCAGCCGCTCCTCCTTCCCCGCGGATCGGCAGGTAGTATCCGCCTTCCGGCAGGGCCGCCACAAGCCCCATCACCCGCTCGGCCGCGGCAGGAATCGAGAGGTGCGTGGTGTCCAGGTGGATGAGGATCGCGTCATAGGCGGCGGCGCGGCGGTCGAGCAGTTCGCGGATGCGCGCCAGGCGATCGGGAGCTGCGAGCATAGGCCGGTTGTCGTCGGCGCCGACCCGGTTCAGGATCGCTTCCGGCGTCGCATCCAGGCAGATCAGGGTGCCGCCGGTCGCCAGGGCCGCGCGGTTGGCCGGGTCCACCACTGCGCCGCCGCCGACGGCAAGCACGATCCCGGCCGGCCGGCCCATCTCGCGGCAGAGCGCGGCCTCCAACGCGCGGAAAGCCGCCTCACCATCCTGGGCGAAGATGGCCGGGATGGACTTTCCCGCGCGGGCCACGATCAGGTCGTCCAGATCTACGAAGGGCCGGCCGAGCCGCTCGGCCACCTCCCGGCCGACGCTGGTCTTGCCGGTGCCCATGAAACCGGTCAGGATGATGTTGGGGTGTGTCACGGTGATCCTTTGCCATGGAAAAGTTTCGAGGTCGGGTACATGGGGCCTCACGCCTCATAACCGAATCGCCATGGGGCATTGTCCATCGGCAGGTCGGCGAGACGGCTGCGGCGCAGAAGGGCAAAGCGCGGCAGTTGTTCGGCCAGCGAGTCGCCGCCGAGTTTCTCCAGCAAGGCGTCGGCCAGCACCCAGGCCACCATGGCTTCGCCGACGACCACGGCGCGCGGGACCGCGCAGAAATCGGAGCGTTCATAGCGGGTGGCCGCGGGCTCGCCGGTCGCCAGATCTACGGAGCGCAGCGGCGTGAGGGTGGTTGCGATCGGCTTCATGGCGGCGCGCAGGATGATCGGCTCGCCGGTGGTGATGCCGCCCTCCAGGCCGCCGGCGCGATTGCCGGCGCGGCCCAGCTTCCCCTCATCCCCTTCCTGCACGATCTCATCGTGCACCTGCGTGCCACGGCGGCGGGCATTGGCAAAGGCCGGACCGATCTCCACGCCCTTAATCGCCTGGATGGAGCCGAGCGCGGCCAACAGCCGGCCGCTCAACCGGCGGTCGCAGTGGACATGGCTGCCCAGGCCGGGGGGCACTCCCAGGGCCACGATCTCGAACACGCCGCCGATCGTGTCGCGCGCCTGCATGACGTCGCGGATCAGCCGGCGCATGGCGTCGGCGGCGGCCGGATCGGGGCAACGCACCTCGTTGGCCTCGGCACGGGCCAGCCGTTCGGCGTAGGTGAGGTCGTCCGGCAGCGTCGCCTCTACCTCGCCGATGGCCGTAACGTAGCCGCCGACCGTGATGCCGAATTGCGCCAGGTAAGCCTTGCAGATGGCGCCGAGCGCCACCCGGGCGGCGGTCTCGCGCGCGCTGGCGCGCTCCAGGGCCGGCCGCAGATCGCGATAGCCGTATTTGATCGTGGCGGTCAAGTCGGCGTGGCCGGGCCGGGGCACCGTCATCGGCGGGATCTCCTTCTCGGCCCACGAACGGTAATCGAGATTGGCGATCTCCAGGCCGATGGGCGCGCCGGTCGTGACGCCGGCCAGCACGCCGGCCGTGAGCATAGCCGTATCGTGCTCGATCTTCATGCGGCCGCCCGAACCGTAACCCTGTTGGCGCCGCGCCAGCTCGCGGTTGATGATTTCTGCCGTAAGGGGAAGGCCCGCGATCATGCCCTCCAGGATCGCGGTTAGCTTAGGGCCGTGGCTTTCGCCCGCGGTCAAGAAACGCAATGGACTCATGGCTCCCTCTTGGGAAACGGTAGATCGAGGGCGCCCTTGCCCGCAGCGGAAAGTGTAGCACGGAACGGCCAGAGAGACAAGACCGCGTCCTGCGTTTTTTGACAGGCCGCGGTTCTGGTGGTATACTTGGGTTCGTGGTTGGGTAGAGGGACGCCGTGGAGGGATGGCCGAGTGGCTTATGGCGGCGGTCTTGAAAACCGTTGTGGCGGCAACGTCACCGGGGGTTCGAATCCCTCTCCCTCCGCCAAAAAGAGCCGTTAACAGACCCTGGGGAGGTCGCATAGCCTGGTCGAGTGCGCCCGCCTGCTAAGTGGGTAAGGGTGTTTTTCAAGCATCCTTCGCGGGTTCAAATCCCGCCCTCCCCGCCTGGCCCTCTCACCAGGGTCATGATCATAGTGCGTCCCAGTAGCTCAGTGGATTAGAGCGCTTCCCTGCGGAGGAAGAGGCCGAGCGTTCGAATCGCTCCTGGGATACCAAAAGCGCAGCTCTACCGATGGGGAGCTGCGCTTTGTTTTTTCACAGGGATTGGGGATTAGGCTGGCGGCCAGGCCAGGGAATTCGGCGCGCAGGGGCGTGCCGCGATGTCGGCCTGCGCCGACCCACTAGCCGCGATTTGAATCGTCGGGCGCAAAGAGATGAGGCCGGACGATTTGACGCGGAGGGTCAAAAGGCTATAATCGTTTACAACGCGTCACCCAGGAGAGCCCAACGCATGATCCTCGCCGCCAAACGACCGGCCGGCATGCAGGCATTCATCATCGTCTGGCTGGGCCAGATCGTCTCGGTGCTCGCCAGCAGCATGAGCCAATTCGGCCTCACCATCTGGATGTACCAGCGCACGGAAAGCGCCACTGCGATGGGCCTGATGCAGGTCGCCTTCATCACGCCGTTTCTGCTGCTGTCTCCCTTCGCCGGCGTGATGGTGGATCGCTACAACCGCAAGCTGATGATGATGGTCAGCGACCTGGCTGCGATCCTGGCTACCGGCGGCATCTTTGTTTTGTTGCTCCTCGGCCGGCTGGAGTTCTGGCATCTGTATATCGCCGCGGCGCTGAACGGCATCGGCAACACCTTCCAGTGGCCGGCCTATTCCGCGGCCATCAGTACCATGGTGCCCAAGGAGCAGTACGGTCGGGCCAACGGCCTGATGTCGTTGATGGAGGCCGGGCCGGGGGTGCTGGCGCCGTTGCTCGCCGGCGCGCTGTTGCCGCTCATCGGCCTGGTGGGCATCCTGACGATTGACGTGCTGACCTTCCTCTGCGCCATCGCCGCGCTCCTGATCGTTCATGTGCCGCGGCCGCGCCGCACCGCGGCGGGAGAACAGGGCCGCGGCAATGTGTGGCACGAGGCGGCCTACGGCTTTCGCTACATCTTCGCCCGGCCCAGCCTGCTCGGCCTGCAGTTGATCTTTTTCTTCGGCAACCTTTTCTTCGGCATCGCTTATGCCGTATTTTCGCCCATGATCCTGGCCCGCACCGGCTCTAACAGCGTGATCTTCGGTATGGTGCAATCGGCCGGCGCGATCGGCGGGGTGGTCGGTGGGGTGATCATGAGCGCGTGGGGCGGCTTCAAACGCCGCGTGTACGGCGTGCTGCTGGGCTGGTTGTTGAGCGCGGTGGGGATGATGCTGGTCGGCGCCGGCCGGGGGCTCGATCTCTGGTTGCCGGCCGTGTTCCTGACCTCGCTGGTCAGCCCGCTGGTCAACGCCTCGAACCAGGCCATCTGGCAGGCCAAGGTAGCGCCCGACGTGCAGGGCCGGGTCTTCTCGGCGCGGCGGCTGATTGCCTGGTTCACCAATCCGATCTCGCCCATCATCGGCGGCACGCTGGCCGATTTCGTGCTGGAGCCGGCCATGCGGGCCCCCGGCCGGGCGGCGATGTTGTTCGGCGGGCTGGTGGGAACGGGGCCGGGCGCGGGCATGGGGCTGTTGGTGCTCTTCTGCGGCGGGCTTTGCCTGCTGGTGCCCGTGGTCGCCTGGTTCGTCCCCGCGATCCGCCGCGCCGAGACGATCCTGCCCGACCACGATCTGGCCGTTGCGGCCTGAGCCGCCTCGTTTGCCGGCTCGCGCGGCCTGTGGTACACTACGCGGCGATCCGGGCCCTGCGCCCCGACCGGTTTGCCGCGATGGGCCGGGACCCAGCAGAGGTCATCTTGTCATTCAGTGGCCCTCTCTTCTCCCGGAGATGTGACCATGCTCGCCAAAGTCTTCAGTTGCGCGCTGATCGGCCTGGAAGGCGCCGTGGTCGAGGTGGAAGCCGACTTGAACCCGCGCTCGCTGCCCTCGGTCACCATCGTCGGTTTGCCCGATACGGCCGTCAAGGAGTCCACCGAGCGCGTGCGGGCCGCCATCTTCAACTCCGGCCTGAGCTATCCGCGCGGCCGGCTGACGGTCAACCTGGCCCCGGCCGACCTGCGCAAAGAAGGCCCAGCCTACGACCTGCCGATCGCCGTCGCCCTGTTGATCCTGGCCGAGCAGGTGCCGGCCGATCTGGAGGGTGCGCTCTTCCTCGGCGAGCTGTCGCTCGATGGCTCGGTGCGTCACGTCAACGGCGTCCTGCCGATGGCGCACCTGGCGCATGAGCAGGGCTTTCGTTCCCTCTTCGTGCCGCAGGCCGATGCCCCCGAGGCCGCCCTGATCGAGGGGATCACGGTCTATCCGGTGGACACTCTCGGCCGGCTGGTGGCCCACCTGCGCGACTATCACCCCATCGAGCCGTACCGTGCCACCCTGGATCTCGATGCCGACCCTCCGACCTATGCGGCCGATTTTCAGGATATCAAGGGGCAAGAGCACGTCAAGCGCGCCCTGGAGGTGGCCGCGGCCGGCGGCCACAACGTCTTGATGAGCGGGCCGCCCGGCTCGGGCAAGACGCTGCTCGCCCGTTCGCTGCCCTCCATCCTGCCCCGCATGACCCTCTCCGAGGCGTTGGATGTCACGCGCATCTACTCGGTGGCCGACATGTTGCCGGCCGATACCCCGCTGATCCGCCAGCGGCCCTTCCGCGCGCCGCATCACACCATCTCGCATGCCGGGCTGGTGGGGGGCGGCCATTGGCCGCGGCCGGGCGAGATCAGCCTGGCGCATCGGGGCGTGCTTTTCCTGGACGAATTGCCCGAATTCGGCCAGCACGGGTTAGAGGTGCTGCGCCAGCCGCTCGAGGACAAGGTGGTCACCATCTCTCGCGCCGAGGGAAGCCTCACCTTCCCGGCCAATTTCATGCTGGTCGGCGCCATGAACCCGTGTCCGTGCGGCTGGTACGGCGATCCCGATCACGAATGCACGTGCAGCATGACGTTGATCAGCCGGTATCAGAAGCGGCTTTCCGGCCCGCTGCTCGACCGGATTGACATCCACGTGGAGGTGCCGCGTGTGCCGTTTCAGAAGCTGAGCGACGAACGCCGCGGGGAGCCGTCGGCGGCGATTCGGGCGCGCGTGGAGGCCGCGCGCGAGCGCCAGACGCGGCGCTTCGCAGGCACGAAGCTTACATGTAATGCGGACATGGGGCCTACACAGGTGCGTGATTACTGTCAGGTGGACGAGACCGGCCGTCAGCTTCTGGCCACCGCCATGCGTCAGCTCAACCTGAGCGCGCGGGCCTATCACCGCGTGCTCAAGCTGGCGCGCACCATCGCCGACCTGGCCGGCTCGGAGCGCATCCAGCCGGCGCACATCGCCGAGGCGATCCAGTATCGGCCGCGGCGGCCGGAGTGATATTGCCTCCTGCGGCACAACCGAGACCGAGGCCGGGCGAACTTGCTCGAAATAGGCTCTTCAGCTTCTGGCGGGACAAGAGGCCTTTCGGCAATTCCGGATGCAGTGGCCCCCCACCCCTGACCCCGCCCCCCGCTTGCGGGGGGCGGGGAATCCCTTGAAAGGGGTATTT
>JBBIKA010000082.1:13389-16872 GCA_037445695.1 Chloroflexota bacterium | reverse complement strand
TGGCCGGTTGTGGGGGTTGGCTGGGGGGCGGCTTATCTCGCGTCCGTTAGGCCGCTTTGGAGAACACAAATGGATCTGAAACTAGAGGACCGGTTCCGTGGTTGCCTCCTTGGTCTCGCTGTCGGAGACGCCGTCGGCACCACTGTCGAGTTTTGGCCGCGGGGAAGCTTCAAGCCCCTGACGGACATGATTGGTGGAGGGCCTTTCGATCTCCGTCCAGGTCAATGGAGCGATGATACTTCGATGGCACTTTGCCTGGCCACCAGTCTGGTCGAGTGCCATGGGTTCGATGCACATGACCAAATGGAGCGTTATTGCAAATGGGCCGACACCGGTTATCTGAGTAGCACGGGGAAGTGTTTCGATATAGGTCATACGGTGGCCTCTGCGTTGCGCCGGTTTCGTCAAACAGGCGATCCTTATGCCGGGTCCAACGACCCGCATTCGGCCGACTATACCGAATCTGGACAAAGTTGTCCTGCGATCATTTCACATCAAACGTACCATATCAAGAATTCATGGCTCGACACCAGGAATTTACAACATAAAACAGCCCTGGCAAGTGCTTGACAATTCTTGGAACCATGCTATAATAAATATAAAGCGAGTTGAATGGCCTTGCTCCTGCCCTACGCAATTTGCAGGTCAACCTCAACTGCACACCATTCACCTCACCTCATGATCCACCACGCCTGATTTTTGACGTTCTGGGTCCGTCTCTATCTCACGGCACAATTCCATATCCACCCACCTCAAGGAGGTTCCCATGAGACGTTCCTGTGCCTCCGCCCTCCTCGTGACCGCGTCTGTTGCGCCAATCGCGCTGCTGGCGCTGTTCGGCCTGCTGGCGCGGCCTCAGGCCCTTGCGGCTGGGCCGATGATTCCCGATCTGGCCGCCGACACCTTCCCACAGGATGCGCATCCACGCCAGGGCAACGTAGCCACGCGTGCAAACCCGGCGGCCCTGGCCCGCCCGGCCCTGGCCCCCACGGTGCACCCCATCCTCAGCGACCTCCCCGTGCGCCGCGCCATCGCGCACTGCACCGACAAGGACGCCCTGATCGCGTCCGTCTACCCGGCGTTGACCCCGGCCCAGCGCGCGGCCCTGGTCATGGACTCGCCCATCCTGCCGACGAGCTGGGCCTACAGCCCGCCGGCCGGGCAGACTTTTGTCTCGGCCTTCGGGCTGGCTACGGTGCAAGGCGGCGTGCCGGCGGACCGCTACGATCTCGCCGGCCCTGTCACGGTCACGGTGACCTATGCCGATCCCGCGCTCAGGGGTGACTACGAGGAAGACACCCTGGCGCTCCATGTCTGGGATGCTGGCGCAGGCGCCTGGCAGCCGGCCGCGGAGACCTGCCCGGCCGGCCAGCAGTACGCGGCCCTGGACACCGCAGGGCGCACCGTGACGACGCGTGTGTGCCACTTCAGCGAGTTCGCGCTGCTGGCGGTGCATCAGCCTGATCTGGTCTTCTCCGTCAACTTCTCCCACGATTGGGTCCGCGGCGAATACCCGGTCGGCCACACGGTCTGGCTGACGGTGACCAACGCGACCGGCACGGTCAAAGCGACCGCTGAGCTGACGACCATGGCGGGGGTTCCCAACTGGGGCGGCACCGGTTTTGCCACCTGGATGGATGACACCTGGCAATCCCGGCCGCCGGACCTGGAGCCGGGCGATTGGGTGCATGGCGCCGTGGACAACGGCCGCACTGCATCCGTCCAGATCGGCCAGATCACCGGTGACGTAAACGTGGACGCCGACCGGATCGCCGGCGCGGTGGCTGCACCCTGGCTGCTGCCTGGGCCGGTGGATGTGGAGTGCCATACCTGGGGCGCGCCGGGCGGCGCGCCGCACAAATACGATACCGTGGTTCCCAATGGCGCCGACATCTACACCTGCGCCTGGGATCCCAACAACGAGTGGGACGTGGCCCCCGGCCAGGACATCGCCGTGTCCTATCGAGAGCCGACGGGCCACCAGATCTATGCCGTCTACCACGCGCCGGCGCCCCGCCTCCGGGTGGAGAAGTGGCTGGAGAGCGGCGAGGTGGGCGCGGGCGGCAACGTCGTCTTCACCGTGCAATACCGCAACGAGGGGGATGCCGCCGCCGCGGACGTGGTCATCACCGACACCCTGGAGGGGTTGACCTACCTGGGGGACACCTCCGGCGTCGCCCACACGGGCGGCGGCGGCCAGGTGGCCTGGGCCTTCGGCACGGTGACGCCCGGCGATTGGGTGCAGTTCTCGGTGTTCGCCCAGGTCGCGGTGGCCGCGGGCGGGCGGGTCACCAACACGGTCGAGATCGCCACCAGCAACCCCTATGACCAGGGTCAGGAGTGGGAGCGCCGGTCCGAGTGGAGCGGGGAGGTGGTCCCCGGCGATACGCAACTCAACATCGGCAAATGGGCGTGGACCGGCGACCCTGCGGCCGGCCAGGACGTGGTCTTCCAGGTCAGCCCGTGCAACAACGGCGGCACGGGCAGCACCCAGGTCACCATCACCGACACCCTGCCGGTGACGCTGACCCTGCGCAGTTGGTGGAGCGGCGCCCCCGGCTGGGTCGAGGTCAGCCGGAGCGCCCACGAGCTGGTGGTGACCAGGCCCGTGCTGGCCGGCTGGCGCTGCGAGGCGATCTACGTGCGGGCCACGGTGGCCGCGGCGGCGCACGTGGGCGATCCCCTCTCCAACACCGCGATGGTCTACGCGGCCAACGACGCCACGGCGGACGACAACGAGGCCGCCTGGCAGGGCAGCGTGGGCGCGCCCCGCATCAACCTGCAAATCAACAAGGGGTGGGGCCACGGCCAGCTCGTGCCCGGCGGCGATCTGCACTATTGGATCAACTACCACAACGGCGGCAACCTGCCCGTGGGCACGTTCCGCATCACCGAGACCCTGCCCGTCTCCACCACCTTCGACTCGGCCTGGCGGCACGATGCGGCCGGCCGCCATCCCCTCCCGCCCATCCAGGTCGGGGACGGCGTCGTGGTGTGGGAGTTCCCCGGGCTGGACAACGGCTACGGCGACAACTTCGAGGTGGTGCTGCTGGCCGACGCGGACGCCGCGCCGGGCACGCTGCTGGTCAACACCGCCGAGATCAGCCCCCTGCCGGGCGAGGACAACTACGAGGACAACACCAGCACGACCACCGAGACCTTGTTCGACCACGGCCCCAACCTGCGGGTGCGCAAGAGCGGCCGCTGGGACGACTGGGGCGAGAGCACCCGCCGCGGCTCCTACGAGCTGCGCGTGGAGAACGTGGGCGACGAGATCGTCTACGGGGTCACTGTGACCGACACCTTCCCGGCCGGCATGACGATGGACGGCGGGCTCGATGTTAACTTTTGGCGCAATTGGGCCTGGCAGGATCACGGCGATCACTTCACCGTGACGTTGGAACTGCTGGAGCCGGCCTGGAACATGGGCATCCGCTTCGGGCTGATTGCCGCCAACGCGCCGCTGCCCTTCGGCCGGGTCTA